>JAXDOR010000195.1:0-4069 GCA_034668825.1 Alphaproteobacteria bacterium
GAAGGATCGGAGGCGATCTATCAATCAGCAAGTTTGTACGGCACAGCCGCCGATATCCTGGCCTGGACCAAATACATCACAGACGTCGTCGAGAAGGGCCACTTCAACCTCGATGAGATGAAGCGCAAGGCCACGCTCGACTATGCCGGCTCGAGCGAAGCGCACGACCGGTTGGTCTATGATTTCGGCGTGCCATTCCGTACCGGGCACCGCATTCTTGGAACCATGGCACGCAGCCACCACCGTGGTGAACCGATTCCGGACATCAAAGCTCTTCTGCTGAGCGAAACGGGGCGCGATATCGCTGTCGACCAAGACGAGATCATGGACATCGTACTTGGGCGCAAGTTGTGGCCGACGACATTCGACTTCAAAACGTTGCGCGATATTGTGGCTGGTTTCGACCAGCGCGTAGCGACCGCACAGCGCTCGTTGGAAGCGCCGAGCCCAGTCGAGCGGTCGATCGAAGCCCTGGTTAGCGAGACGAAGGCTTGGTTGTCAGGCCCTCACGAAGCCGGAACCTAAGTGCAACCTGCGCAGGATTCACTCAGAAGGGGATCGAGCATGACAAGGTCCGTCGTTGCAATCGCCGCTCTGGTATCATTCGGGACTTTCCTATCCGGGTCGGCGCAGGCCGAATATCCGGATCGTCCGATCCGCATCATCGTGCCCTACACACCGGGCGGAACAGTCGACGTGCTTGCTCGATTCTTTGCGCCCCGGCTGACGGAAGCATGGGGACAGCCGGTAGTCATCGAAAATCGGCCGGGAGCAGGTGGAAACATCGGCGCCGAAGCCGTCGCGAAAGCCTCACCGGACGGTTATACGCTCTATCTTGCCACCAACTCGCCGTTAACGACCAACGTCGCGCTCTACTCCAACCTCAAATACGATCCATTGCGTGATTTCGAGCCAATTGTCGTCACCGGCGAGACGTCCCTGCTTCTCGTGGCCAATCCCTCGCTTCCGGCAAATTCAGTTAAAGATCTGATCGCTCTTGCGAAATCCAAACCGACGGAACTGTCCGCCGGCACGTCCGGCCTTGGCACGACGGCGCACCTGTCGCTTGCGCAGTTCAATAAAATGGCGGGCGTCCAGATCACGCATATTCCCTATCGCGGTGGGCTGCCTAGTCTGACCGCGGCTGTTGCTGGCGAGGTACCCATCACCTTCAGTGACATAGTCCCAGCCATGCCCCTGGTTCGCGAAGGTCGCTTGCGCGCACTTGCCACGACCGGGCGGCGGCGGGCCAGCATTGCGCCGGATATTCCGACGATGAATGAATCCGGACTTCCAGGTTTTGATATTGTCGCATGGATCGGCCTGCTTGCTCCGGCAAATACGCCCAAGGACATCGTGCAAAAGCTCAATCGTGAGTTCAATCGCGGACTGGACGACGCGGAGCTTAAGAACAAGCTCGCCCTCTTGGGGATCGACCCGATTGGCGGTACGCCGGACGAGTTTTCTCGCTTTCTGCGGCAGGAGGTCCCTCGTTGGAAGAACATCGTGACCGAAGCTGGAATCAAGCTCGAATGATCAGGGGCGTCGACCTACAACGATTGCTGATGACCTGCTTTTGCTGGTCCTGGAAGGAGCTTCTTGGTTTCCTCCATGTTGGGTGAACTCACCAGACGAAATCTGCGGCTGAGACCGGACGCGCCAGCCATCGTCTTCGAAGGCCGAACAATCACGCATCGGCAGTTCGCCGAGCGCGCGTTCCGGCTGGCCCAGGCGCTGCGGACGCTCGGCGTCCAGCGGAGCGATCGGGTTGCCGTTCTCGCGCAAAATTGCCCCGAATACATGGAGGCTTATGCGGCCGGCGAGCTCGGCGGCTGGGCGACCGTCACCATCAATTATCGTCTCGCCGGTCCCGAGATCAGTTACATCCTCGGTGACAGCACGCCGAAGGTACTCATCGCGGAGACTGAACTGCTGGCGCGCGTGGAGCCCGATGCTCGGCGCAAGCTGCGGCATATTCTGACCATCGGGGAGTCTGGACCGGACCTCTGTTATGAAGACGCACTCGCGGCGGCGGCCCCAAACGATCCGCAATCGCCGATAGCCCCCGATGACACGGCATTCCTGATCTATACCAGCGGCACGACAGGACGCCCAAAAGGCGTGATGCTGAGTCACGGCGGGCAAATGCAATCGGCGCGTATATCGGCGCTTGAGGCGTTGGTGCGGCCGACGGATCAGTTTGCGCTGACCATGCCGCTTTACCACATCGGCGCGAGAAATTTATGGCTGATGCATTCGCTGTTCGGCTGTCCGATCGTCTTACATCGAACATTCCGCCCGGCGGAATTCATGGCGAGTATCCGCGATTTCGGCGCCACGGGAACGTTGCTGGCGCCGACTATGCTCAGCGACCTGCTCGATTTGGGCGCAAATCGTGCAATGCTGCCGTCGTTGCAGAAGATCATCTATTCCGCAGCGCCTATGCCGGATCGCATCCTGCGCCGCGGAATCGAGGCGTTTGGGCTGGTTTTCTCGCAGATTTATGGGATGACCGAGTCCGGCGGACCCGGCTGTTCGCTGCAGGCGCATCAGCACGTCCTAGATGGTCCTCCCGAGACCGTGCGGCGGCTTCGTTCGGCTGGTCAGCCCATGGTTGGCTGTGATGTCCGCACGATGCGCGACGACGGCACGCTGTGCGCACTGAATGAGCCGGGGGAGATCGTCATCCGCAGCGACGCGTTGATGACGGGTTATTGGAATAATCATGGCGCGACGCTTGAAACGATCCGCAATGGATGGCTGCATACGGGCGATATCGGCGAAGCCGACGTGCACGGCTTCATCTATGTAGTCGATCGCCTTAAGGACATGATCGTATCGGGCGGCGAAAATATCTATTCCCGCGAGATCGAAAACGTCTTGATGACTCACCCGGCTGTTCTTGAAGCTGCGGTCGTCGGTGCACCCGACCCGCGATGGGGCGAGGCCGTCATGGCATTTGTGGTGCGACGGCCTGGTCAGACCGTGACAAGCGAATCCATCATCGACCATTGTCAGAAAGCAATTGCTTCTTACAAGCGTCCGCGGGAAGTGAGATTTCTCGAAGCCCTACCGAAGCTCCCGAACGGAAAGATCGAGAAGTACAAGCTTAGGGCGCCGTTGTGGGCCGAACACGATCGCGCCATTTAAATTATTATGAAGAATAAATACCTATATTTTGTCTGCACGTTCTGGATATCCCGATTCTCTATTCGCCAATACCGATGGAACGCTTCCGGACTCAGGTGCAATCGATCCTCGTTTCCGGCGCCACACCAAGCAAAAAGAATTTCATACTTGCAGCCGCTGCCAGCACTGCGGCATACGCGGTACGCCGCTATCCACGATGCTGGCAGCGCGGTCCGCATGTGGACTAGCACCATTCGGCTTCCTAGGCCCTGTGGACGGATTTGATCAAGATGAAGCCGAGCGCAACTGCGACGAACGAACCGTAATTCCGCGCTGTCTTCTCACAACGCAACGCGATGCGCTTGAACCGTTTGAGCTTGCCGACTGCTTGCTCGATACGGGCGCGGCCCTTGTAGAGCACCTTCGGAAAGGAGGCGGAAACGTCTTTGGTGTTGGATCGATACGGGATTGCCGGACACATTCCGCGTTGACGTGCAGCCTCGCGGTTTGATTGGAATCGTAGCCCTTGTCGCCGAGAGCGGCGCGCGGATTGATGTCGGGGCCGATGTCGAGCATCGTCTCGAAGTTACGGCTGTCGCTCGCCTCACCACCGGTGAGATGAAATGCGATGGGCAGGCCGCCGAAATCGGTCTTCCGGTGAATCTTGGTTGAAAATCCACCGCGTGAGCGGCCGAGCGCCTGATTATTTTGCCCCCTTTGCGCCGGCCGCCGAGACATGGGCGCGCACCACGGTGGAGTCAAACATCTGAACCAGGTGCGCTGTCTCACTCATCGATGCCCGCGCCTCGAAAAATGCCTCGAAGACGCCTGTCTGGCTCAGTCGCCAGAACCGTTTCCAAACACTGTACCAGTTGCCGAACTCGACGGGGGAGCTCGCCGGGTTATGTTGTGGACCACGAAGTAGTGCAGTGCAGATAGG
>JAXDOR010000196.1:0-4237 GCA_034668825.1 Alphaproteobacteria bacterium
CGCGCGATCCGGTCGCCGGTCGGCGCAATGGTTCGAACCCCCGCAAGCCGCGCCGCCAGTCCCAGCCACACCACGAACTCGGTCAGCATCGGACCCCACAACGCGCCGCCGGTGACGATGGCGGAGCGGCGTCCGCGGTTGCAGGCCTCAAGACATGACGCTTCGGCCATGCCGATCACCGGCACCGGCGAGATTTCCCGCAACGCCGCTAGGCCGGGATCGCCGAAGCAGGCCAGATACACGGCGTCGCAGCCGGTAACATGCTGCGCCAGCGCGTCGAGCGCGGCATGGGCGGCAATCGCGGCCGAAGCGCGGGTCGATATGTAGTTGGCGCCGAAGCGGCCGGTTACCGGCACGAAGGTGGCCGCATCGCCGGCGATGACGCGCGCGTGGTTCGCCACGAGGGCGGTGACGGATTCGGTAGTGTTCGGATTGATCAGCAGGATGCGCAAGCTGCTCGCCTTGTCACACGGGGCCTGCTACGGCCACTTCACCTCGGGCGGCATCGACGATAGAATGGAATCGACGTTGCCGCCGGTCTTCAGGCCGAAGATGGTGCCGCGGTCGTATAGCAGGTTGAATTCCACATAGCGCCCGCGCCGGATCAACTGCTCCTCGCGGTCTTCCGCGCTCCACGGCGCATCAAAGTTGCGCCGGACGATTTCGGGATAGATTTTCAGCAAGGCGCGGCCGACATCCTGCGTGAAGGCGAGGTCGGCGTCCCAGTCGCCTGAGTCGTGCCAGTCGTAGAAGATACCGCCGATGCCGCGCGCTTCCTGCCGGTGCGGCAGAAAGAAATACTCGTCGCACCAGGTTTTGTATTTGTCATACGGCGCGATTGCCGAATGCGCGTCACAGGCGGCCTGCAGCGCGGCATGAAACGCGACCGTGTCGGGGTCCTGCTGCGTCCGCCTGCGGTCGAGCACCGGCGTCAGATCGGCGCCGCCGCCGAACCACGCTTTGGTGGTGACGACGAAGCGGGTGTTCATGTGCACGGCGGGCACGTTCGGATTGCGCATATGCGCGATCAGCGACACGCCCGAGGCCCAGAAACGCGGATCGTCGGCGGCGCCGGGGATCTGGGCGCGGAATTCCGGGGCGAATTCGCCGTGCACGGTCGAGCAATGCACGCCGACCTTTTCGAACAGCCGCCCGCGCATCACGCTCATCATGCCGCCGCCGCCGGGCTGGCCGGTATGGTCGGTGCGGTCCCACGGCGTGCGCTCGAAATGCCCGGCATCGCCGGGATAGAGCTCAGCCGGCACCTCGTCTTCGAGCTGTTCGAACGCCACGCAGATGTCGTTGCGCAGCTGCTCGAACCACGCCCGCGCGCGTGTCTTGCGATCTTCGATCACGGGCATGTCCATGCGCGAAACCCTAGCCCTGCGGCCCGTAATAGGTGCAGCTCTCGTTGCAACTGTCGCGGTGGACGCTGACACGCGTGATCCGGCCGGCATGCTGAACCCGCTCCCAGATGAAACGCGAAAGATTTTCCAGCGTCGGCGGCCCGAGCGCTTCGACCTTGTTGAGCAGCTTGTGATCGAGCATCTTCTGCACCTCCGCCATGCCGGCTTCGAGCAGGCCGAGATCGAGCACCATCCCGGTCGCCGGATCGGGGGTGCCGCGCACCGTCACCTCGGCGCGGAACGAGTGGCCGTGGATTTCCGCGCTTGCCGCATCCAGCGTCGTCCCCGGCAGCGAATGAGCGGCCTCGAAGCGGAACGATTTGGTCAACTCCCACATCAGCGAATTCCGGTTCTACCTGATACCCAGTGTCTTATGCGTTTGCAGGCTGAGCCGCCATTGCGGATGGCGCAGACAGTAAGCGACGGCGCGCGCGGTATTTTCGGCGACATCGGGTCCGTCCATCGGCTGCAACGAGAACCGCTCGAAAGCGAGATCGGCAAAATCCTCCGGCGCGGCATTGGCTTGCGGATAGACCAGCTTCAGTTCGTGGCCTTTCCGCAAAACCAGTACTGCGCCCGCTTTGGGGCTGACGCAGATCCAGTCCATGCCATCGGGAGGCTCGATCGTGCCGTTGGTTTCGATGCCGATTTCGAAGCCGCGCACATGCAAGGCATCGATGAAAGGCGTGTCGACTTGCAGCAACGGCTCGCCGCCGGTCAGGACGACGTAACGGCTGGCCGCCGACCCCGTCCATTGCGCGGCGATGGCATCGGCAAGCTCCTCTGCAGAGGCATAGCGGCCGCCCAGGGTGCCGTCGGTGCCGACGAAGTCGGTGTCGCAAAACTGGCATGTCGCAGTGGCGCGATCCTGTTCGCGGCCGGTCCAGAGGTTGCAGCCTGCGAAGCGGCAGAACACGGCTGCCCGGCCGGCATGCGCGCCTTCGCCTTGCAAGGTCAGAAAGATTTCCTTCACCGCGTAACTCACGTCGCTGTCTCCCGGACCACCGGCTTTGTCTGTCTCAACGCCTCGCCGAGCGCCATCGCCACGGCCATGGCGACATTGAGCGAACGCAGCTCCGGCTTGATCGGAATGACCAGCCGCGCGTCGGCGGCAGCCACTACCTCGTCGGATACGCCCGCGGACTCGCGCCCGAACAGCAGGATATCGGAGCCAGTATAGCGATGGTCGAGATAGGGGCGGGACCCTTTAGTGGAGAACAGGACCAGCCGGAAGCCCTTTTCGCGGCGCCATTGCTCGAATTTTCTCCACGAATCGTGACGGATGACGGCCACCCGATCGAGATAATCCATCCCGGCGCGGCGGAAGTGGCGGTCGGACACCGGAAAACCGGCGGGCTCGATAATATGAGCCTCGACATTGAGGCAGGCGCAGAGCCGCAGAATCGTCCCCGTGTTCTGCGGGATATCAGGCTGATAAAGGGCAATACGCATTCACGACGCTGCTTCGATTACCCGGTCCCTCGCTTCCTCCAGGAATGCGATGACGTGCTCGCGTGTCATTGGGGGAAACCCTTCGAGGAAATCGTCGATCGTTGCTCCTGCCTCCAGGTAGTCGAGCAGGGTTTGCACGGCAATCCTCGTCCCGTGAAATACGGCAGTGCCGCCCATTACATCCAAGCTTCGCGATACGATTGGCTGCTTCATGGCTTAAACGACACCTCGACGGCCTCGCCACGCTTTGCCTGGGCCAGCCCCT
The DNA here is from genome assembly GCA_034668825.1 of Alphaproteobacteria bacterium. Classification (GTDB taxonomy): domain Bacteria; phylum Pseudomonadota; class Alphaproteobacteria; order Rhizobiales; family Xanthobacteraceae; genus CANKHA01. The sequence continues at coordinate 3,124 of JAXDOR010000196.1, forward strand.
CTTCAATCGCGGCCAATTCGTCGTCGCTGGGATGATAAAGCTCACCCTCGCGCGCTTCCAGCGCGAGCAGCAACTGCGCCGCATCCTCATGGCGTTCTGGCGGCCAGGTCAAAACCCGGTCGAGGACCTCTTTTACCTGATCTTTGGTCATGGCCCAGCATATGTCAGAGGGCGCTTTGCGTATAGACCGGCATCCCGACGGCCGTCCTGCTTACGCCGCCACCCTGGTCGCCGTCGCCATGAAATCTCAGAATAAATCGCCGCCCTGCGCGGATTTAGTGCATTGCACGCATGCCAGCCGAGTGCGGGCTTGCGCTCGTCCGGCAAGGGTGCCAATAGAACGATTCTGGACCGTGTGTTCCGCCCGTTTGGCCGGGACAAGTGGTCGTTCTGCCGCCGCGGGGGTCGCGGGCGCCGGCAGCCTCTCCGGGCCGTTCGCTATCGCGCTGCCAGGGGCGGTTCCACCGGCTGCAGATGAGAAAGGGCTTGGAATCGTGACGACAGCGTCTTCGGCGGATCATCCCACACGCCGTGATTTCCTCTTCGTTGCCACTGGAGCCGCGGCTGTGGTTGGCGGTGCGGCCGCGATCTGGCCGCTGGTGGCTCAGATGAACCCGGACGCCTCGACCATCGCCGCGGGCGCGCCGATCGAGGTCGATCTGACGCCGATCGCGGAAGGTCAGGACATCAAGGTGTTCTGGCGCGGCAAGCCGATCTACATCAGCCACCGCACCAAAAAGCAGATCGAGGAGGCACAGAAGGTCAACGTCGCCAGCCTGCCCGATCCGCAGCCGGATTCGGCGAGGGTCAAGGAAGGCCACGACCAGTGGCTGGTGGTGATCGGCATCTGCACCCATCTCGGCTGCATTCCGATCGCCCATGAGGGCAGTTACGACGGCTTCTTCTGCCCCTGCCACGGCTCCCAATACGATTCCTCGGGCCGCATTCGCCAAGGACCGGCTCCGACCAATCTCGCGGTTCCGCCTTACGCTTTTCTCACCGACAGCAAGATTAAGATCGGCTGAGGCCGCAAGGCCAAGGCTGAACGCGTCGCTTCATCTCAGGATCGCATCATGAGCGGACCATCCACCTACCAGCCGCAAAACTCCGTCAT
>JAXDOR010000197.1:0-24565 GCA_034668825.1 Alphaproteobacteria bacterium
CCACATAGTCGAGCGGATGCGCGAACGGCCAGGTCGCGGCATTCCACGACAACGACAGCGACGTCAGTGTCGTGGGGCGGTCGCCGACCGCTTTGCGCAGCGTTAGCGAAAGCTGGTCCATGGTGAGCTCGCCCGCGGTCTTCACCTCGACGGAAGCGGACTTCGCGGGCGTAAATTTCTTCGGCTTGGCGTCAAAGCCAAGCGCCTCGATCAATGCCGGCACCACGGCTTCCGGATCGCCGGATAGGAAATAATCGACCGGCGGCAGCGCCTGATAATCCATGCTCCAGCCGTTATGCGCGCGGTAATCGACCGACACCTGAATGATCTTCGCCTTCGGAGCCTCCGCGCCGAACAAGCTTGTCATCCAGCCGCCGAGATCGATCGGGTCGAGACTGAGAATCACGTCCGCTGCGCGAATTGCCTCGGCCGCGTCGCCGACAGGCGCGTGCAATGTGGGAAAGCCAGCATGCAGCGGATGCTGCGTCGGGAATCCGGAACCGGTTTTCAAATCGGTCATCACCCGCGCATTCAAGCCTTCCGCCAGCGCGATGCGGGCGTTCCACGCCTCCATGCTGCGCGATGTGCGTCCCACCAAAATGACCGGGCGCTTGGCGCTGCGCAAAATGTCAGCGGCTGCGCGAACCGCATCGGCAGGCGCGCCGTTCGCAAGCGGCGGCATGTAACGCTTGGCATCGATCGGTGCCACCGGCTTTTCCAGCGGCGCTTCCTGCATGCCGGCGTCGAAATTGATGTAGACCGGTCCCATCGGCGCGGTGTTTGCGATCCAGGCCCCGCGCAGCAGCGCCTCGCGCGCCGCCGCCGGCGACGACGGCTGGTCATCCCATTTGGTATAGCCGCGAACCAGCGCGCCCTGATCGCGGGAGGTATGAATCCACTCAATCCAAGGCCGGCGTTTCGCCGCGTCGACCGGACCCGTCGCACCAAGGACGACGATGGGCATGCGGTCGCACCAGGCGTTGAAAATCGCCATGACCGAATGCATGAGGCCGACGTTGGAATGCACCGCCGCCAGCATGGCCTTGCCGGTCACCTTGGCATAGCCATGCGCCACGGCGACGGCATTTTCCTCATGCAGGCAGAGCAGCATCTGCGGGCGCTCATTGCCCAGATGATTGACCAGGCTGTCATGCAAGCCGCGATAGCTGGCACCGGGATTCAGCGCGACATAATCAATATCCAGGTCGCGCAACGTCTGTGCGATGATGTCGCTGCCAAATAATTTTCCTCCGGGTGGAGCAGGAAGCGGGCGCTCAATGGCGGTCGAATTGGTTGCGGCCAGGGTCTCCGGAGCTTGAGGTTTGTTCATTCCACTTGCGCCTTTTATTGATGCGTGCCGCCGCCACTCGCATGCCCGCGAGCCGCTAAACCGAGGCTTTCTCGTATCAAGACAGCGCGGGGGTGTACAGCGGCCCGCGGAACGGCAGGAAGGTTGAAGGCGAGAATCTTGCTCGCTTGGCGGATGTGCGACGGCTAGGAATTTTCCTTCGCGCGTACCTTGGAGGCAGTGGGCCCGGTGTCGCCGGTGGCCTCCACGTAAAGCACTTCGTCCCGAAGCTTTAACCCATCGAAACCGGTGAGAACGCTGTTGCGGTGAAAATAAAGCAGGCCGCCTTCCTTGGTGAGCAGGAAGCCGAAATCCTGTTCGGGAACGAGCTCCGTCACCTGTCCCAGAAACTGTTGCGCTCCGTCGTGATGTGGCTCCTTGGTGCGGCCCTTAAGCTGCTCCTTGAAGTCCAGAAGCTGACGCTCGGCGATGCGGAAGGCCTCATGGATCGCATTATGCAGATCGGGGCGCTGGAATTTCTGTTGGAGGTGATCCGGCTCGTGGCTGACAACGATATCCTTGCGGCCAGGAATCCCAATTTCGATGTGAACCACAGGCGGGATCGTGTCTTGGCTATTGGTATTGCGCTGGTTTACGCGCACGCGACAAGAGGTGATCCGATCGTAAAGCGTCTCCAGCGCCGCGACGCGTTTGCGGATTTCATCTTCGGCCCAGGCGGAACTCTCCATATTGTGGAAGGCGATTTCGAGAGGAACTTGCATCGTTGGATACCCGGTTGTTGCGCATTATGCGTCCCCCTAAATAAACGCTTTCGACGCCGAATGTTTCCCTCCACGACGCGCAGTCCTAGAGCATGTCCTTGATGGCGCGGATCAGTCTCCGATCAACGCTGATCATCTCCGCCTCTAGCGGTAATGACAATTTCTCTCGTTCTTCTGGCGAGATGCGCTGGCCCTGTAGGATGACGCGGCCGTCAGGGGTAAGGAAAATAGATGAAGCGGCCTCATCAGTATCTTTCCAAACCAGTTCGAGTCTGAATTTCACGGTTCTTCTCTTTAATACCCGCCGCGCCGCAGACGGTACCCGCTACTTAAACGGAATTATCAAAGCTTCGCTCAGTTGCTCCTTCGACAACGGCGCCGTTAGATATTTGAATGTGACCGCGTCCGCCATGACCGCATCGAGGCCGACGAGCCGGTCGGGATCGAGATCGTTCCTGGGTATCAGATCGTCGCGAACGCGCTTTGCCACCGATTCCGGAACTTGCGCAAACTCAGCATAAGCCTTCAGCGCGGCCGGATCGGTATACATCCAGTTCAAAGTCTCGCGATATCCCTGCACGTAGCGAGCCAAAGCGTCCCGGCGGTTTTTCAGCGCGTCAGCATTGGTGACGATCAGCCGGGCCGTCTGGTTCTGGAAAGTGGGAAGATCGCCGGCTTTGGCGATAATGCGCACTTTGCCCTCGTCGGCGGCCTGGACGGCGAAAGGAACAACCGCCCAGCCCACGTCGACTTGCCCGCTCATGAGCTGAGTGAAAGTGGCGGCCGGGCTTCCGGTGGCAACGGCTTGAAAATCGACGTCATAATGCTTGCGAAATGCCAGAACGGCTTGATGCGTGGAGGAGCCGTTGGTCGAATAGGCCACCGTCTTGCCGGCGGTGTCTTTCATGCTCTTGATCGGAGAATCCGCCCTGACATACCAGAGCAGATCATTGGCGCCCGACTGCGTGGCGCCGATGCCGCGGATCGGCGCTCCCTTGGCATAGGCCGCGAGCGCTCCGAACGTGCCCACCGCCGTACCGAGGTCGGTGCTGCCGGAAATCACGGCTTGCTGGGTCTCGCCGCCGCCTTGCGTGTAAAGGACATCCAAGTTGAGGCCGTGTTTCTTGTAGAACCCAGCCTTTTGCCCAAGCTCCGTGATCGAGGTTTCCCAGGCGCCACGCTGACCGACCGCCACTTTCAGCTGGTCTTCGGCGTAAGCAAAGGACTGCGACAAAATCCACGCGGCAACCGCGGCCATTCCCTTAAGAGTCAAACGATGCGTCATTTTCTTCCCCCCGTTATCAGTTGTTGCCGGCAAATTTCCGGCCTTCGTCATTCTTGCGGCGCGGATGCACCGGCCTACTCCGCAGCCGCCACATGCGCGGTTGCTGTCTGCTCCTCCGCGTAAAGACGATCGAGAATGCGGCGCGCCTGAATTGCCCCCGCGTCGGCGGTGATGTCGACGCGTGAAGCATTCGGACGCAGATTGAGCATGCGCTGCTGGTTCTGGAAGACAGCGACATCCTCCAGAAACGCCGTGTTGATCTGATCGAAAATCTTCTCTGTCATCGCCGGATTATTCACGTCGAAGTCGTGGCACTGGCCCCAGAAGTAATGGCTCGTGGTTTCGGTCTCCGGCGTGATGGCGTTGAGATTGCGCATGCTGATGCCATCGGCGCGCCGGCCTTCGGGCGCGCCGGTCCCGGTCGGGGCGCCGCCCACGTCCAGGCGCAGAAACGCCGGAGGCACGAAATCGATGATCTGCCAGCGATCGACATTTCCCGTGAAGCCGCCGACCTTGACGAAAGTGGGCGGCGGCGGCGTATCGATCATCCAGCGCGTCACCAGAACATTATTCGCGGCGCGCTGCACTTTGACCGCGGCGTTTTCCACTAAGGCGGAGTTGCCGATGGTGGTTTCATGCACGAAGGCGAGATGCGTCAGGTCGAGCAGATTATCGACCACGAGTTGCCAGTTCGCTTCGGCATGAAGATAGGAGGTCTTGGCTCCCCAGGTAGGATCGTCCAGCCAATGGAAATCCGGAATGTCATCGGGATTGGCGAGCGCCGGATCGCCCATCCATATCCAAATCCAATGGTAACGCTCAACGACAGGGTAGGTTTTGACCTGAGCAGATGAGGGAATGAGGTCCTGTCCAGGCACCTTCACGCACTTTCCGCTCCGGCCGAACTGAAGCCCGTGATAGTGGCACTGCAATACATCACCGATCACTTTGCCCATGGATAGCGGCAGGCTGCGATGCGGGCAGCGATCTTCGAACGCGGCAAGCGTGCCGTCCTTGGAGCGGAAGAAAACGACCGGTTCGCCGAGAATGGTCCGCCCGAGAGGACGTGCTTGGACCTCATGATCGGAAGCGCCAACGTACCAAAAGTTTTTCAGAAACATGGCGTTCTCCTTTCCGCCGGGATCACGGTGGAACCGCAGCCGGCATCAGGCGGCAGATTGTAAGTCATGTTGCTCACGCCTGTATGCCCTTCTTCTCATCCGTCATGCTGCGACTTTCGTCCCCGGCGGTCTACCAACCCAGGATTTTGGCTGTCTTCTCCAAGGTGGGCTTTGGAATTTCTGCGGCCTTTTTCACCAAGCTCGCAAGCTGCGCGCCGGTCTTCGGCCGGATGTCGAGTTGGAGCTTTTTGGCGTCGGCCAAAAGCTCCGGGTCGGCCAGCGTTTCCGCATAAGCCTTGCGCAGGATTTCCACCCGGTCGGCCGGCACTTCCGGAGCGACCCAGTTGTTATAGCCGATCGCCACCGGCAGCGTCACGAGCGCGGCGATTTGCCCCTCTTCCTCCGTCTTGGCGAGGTCGTTAAGCAGCGGAACGTCTTTAAGATCGGGGTCTTTCTCCAAGCCGATCTGGGCGATGATGTTGACCTTGCGCTCGCTCAGCCATTGCGGCCGCGTGCTGACCAAGGTGGAATAGGCCCCGCCTCCCCGCCCATCGACTTCGCCGCGTTCGATGGCGAGATTGCTGTCGTTACTGCCGTCGTATCCGTTGATGACCTTGAACTTGGTTCCGACCATCGCATTGAAGATCGCCGGATAGATATTCGCATCGGAAATGACGCCGCTGCCGGCGAGCGGAACCTCCTGCTTCTTGGCATCGTCCAACGTCTTGATGCCGGACGCGTGCCACACATAGACGACGTTGTTGGATGACGCCATGCTGCCGAGCCAGGAAACCTTGGCGGCATCGTACTCTCCGACGCTGCCTCCCAGAAGCTGAAACATCGGCGCGAACTGATTGACGGCCGCGATCACCGTGCCGTTCTTCGGCGCTGCGGTGTAGACATAGTTGGCCGCGCGGACCCCGCCTGCACCGGCCATGTTCTGCACGATAACGGTAGGATGTCCTGGAATATGCTTGCCGAGATGCTGTGCCAGCAGCCGGGCATACAGGTCATAGCCGCCGCCGGGACCGAAGCCGACGATGATGTTGATCGTATTGCCTTCGTAGAAGTTCTTATCGTCCGCGGCCGAAGGTACGGGCATGGCGGCAGTCGCGGCGGCAAAAATCAAAAACAGCCACCGATTTGTTGCGCGCGTCAAAGACGTCATCGTCCTTAAGCTCCAATGTTGCCGGCTTGGCCGCCGGTCAGCCGAACACGCCGCGCTCCTGGTAACTTTCGTATTCCGCTTCGGTGAGACCAACCAGATCACGGAACACGAAATCATTGTCGGCCCCAAGGCATGGCGCCGGGCCGACGATGTCCCCTGGCGCCTCCTGCAGGTCGAAGCCCGGGAAACTATACGCCTGATCGCCCATTTCCGGGTGGCGGCGCACCCGCCATTGACGCCGCGCGGTGAGTTGCGGATCGGAAAACAGTCCAGCCATGGTCACCACCGGATAGGCGGCGACGCCGGCCTCTTGCAAGCTCGCTGCCGCAGCTTCCGCCGTGCGCTCGCGTGTCCAACTGGAAATCAGTTCCTCTAGCGGCTCCTTGTGCGTGCGGCGTGCATCCACCGTGGCAAACGCAGCCTGGGTCGCGAGTTTGGGATTCCCCAGCACGCCCGCGAGCGCGACGAAATCCGCGTCCGACCAGCACGACAACGCCACCCACTCATCGCCTTGGCAAGGAAACGCGCCGTGCGGAGCGGCTTCGTCATCGTCATTGCCGCGCCGGTCCGGTACGTGACCCGTCGCGAAATATTCCTGCAGCGCGCCGCCCATGAACAGCAGGCCGCTTTCATATTGCGACAGGTCGATCCAGCTTCCCTTGCCGGTTTTTTTGCTGTTGACGAGCGCGGCCAACACCGCCGAAGCGCCGAGCGTGGAAGCGATATAATCGATGTAGGGGCCGTAGAGCAGTTGCGGCGGTCCGTCGGGATGTCCGGTCATGCCGCAAAAACCCGCGAGCGCGGAAAGCTGCGAGCCGAATCCCGGCGTATCCGCACGCGGTCCGGTCTGGCCCATGTTGCAAGTGGAGAGCATCACCAGCCGTGGATTGACCTCGGAAAGCTTCGCATAGCCAAGGCCGAGGCGCTCCATGACTCCCGGCCGCATATTCTCGACCACGAGATCGGACCAATTGATGAGCCGCCGCGCCAGATCCAAACCTTCGGGTTTTTTGACGTCGATGGTGACGCCGTATTTTGAATCGTTGAAGAAACTGAAGCAGCCGCCACGGTTGAGGCCGGGCTTGTTGCCTGCGAAGGGAGGATATTGCAGGCGAAAGCCGTCGGGCCGGTCGGATGATTCCACATGCACGACCTTGGCGCCGAAATTGCCCAGCACTTTTCCAATATGCGGGCCCGCGGCATAGCCGCCGAACTCCACCACGTTGAGGCCATCCAGCGCCTGGGGAACGCCGCTCATGGCTTGCTCCCGGCGCGTCGAGGAACCGGCTGCTCTTGCACCAGAGGCGTGCCGGCGGCGTGACGCAGCGCCGGACGTTCTCCGTCGATGATGGCGAAGCTGCCGCAATAAGTTTCGTCGGAGCCGGGGACTTTTTGAAAATAGCCGCGTTCTTCGATCTGCGGGTCGGTGACGATGTCGGCAACCGTGGAAACCGGATAGCCAAGCATCTCGCGCTTATGCGCTTCGATCAGATATTCGCGCTTGGTGACGCCCGCAATGAAATTCTTCGCGGGCGCTTCCAGCGCATCGACCTCTGCCTGGTCCGCTTTGGTCGGATCGAAACGCGCCCAGTCGATTGAGGCGAGTGGGCCAAGCTCGGCGCCGCGCTCGCGCATCCAGGCAACGAGCTGTTCGTTGGTGCGTCGCCCCGCGACGCCGCCGTAGAAGATGAAATTCAGCCACCCATCCTTGCATGGCCAGAATACGCGATAGCGCGCGCCCTTGATCGAGCGGCCGGTCATGAAGGCGCCCGCGCGCGTGGCCACCACGCCGTTGAGATCGTAGAAGGCGGGCGCGTGCGACAGCGCGATCAGCACCGATGACTGCGCCGAGACCTCGACCAGATCGCCCTGCCCCGTTCGCTCGCGCTGAAACAGCGCCGCCAGCGCACCCGACGCAGCATGCGCGCCGGCCCATGAATGGGATTGCGGCTCGCTTACCCGCACCGGCACGCCGTCGGGCTCCCCCGCCATCGACATGGCGCCGCCCGCCGCCATGATTTCCAAGTCGGTCGCGCGCCAGCCGCTGCGCGGTCCCGTGCGTCCGAATGGCGTGATCGCCACGACGATCAGGCGCGGATAGCGTTCGCGCAGGTCATCCGGATCGAGCGCCGGATCGGAATCCGGCGATGGTGTGAGGAGGCAAATATCCGCCTTCGCCAGCAGTGCCTCGAGGTCCGCTTTGCTGGCGGCAGGATTTTTCGGATCGGTATCGAGGACCTGCTTATTGACGTTGAATGCGCGCCAATCGGGCCGGGTACGGTCGGTACCCGGCCCGTCGATCTTGATTACGTCGGCGCCGAGATCGGCGAGGACCCGTCCGGCGAGCCAGCCGAGCCGGTCCGTCGCGTCGATGACTAGGGTGCCGGAGAGGAGCATGGGTCCATCGAAGGTCGCATCAACGCGTGTCCCGGATGCGGTGCAGCGCGCGTGCGCAGCACGAAGCGGTGCACCGCTGGTCCGGGACCTTACCAGACGCAGAGTCTGTTACGATCCCGGGTCTGCAGCGCAGCACTTCGCCTCGCTGTGTGCTGCGCCGCGCCCGGGAAACGAGATACTCACCTACCCGTCCGTGCCAGCGAGTGCACCCAGCCGACCATCCGCGACTTGGCGTTCTCGATGTCCTTCTTGGTGAAGAAGTCCTCGGGCTTGACCTTGTCGATTGGATAGACCGGCCGCAGGAAGTCGCTCTCGTAGCCGAACGGCACGGTGGCATCGATGCCCATGCCGCCCTCGAACTGCGTGTTCGACGCCGTCCACTGCTTGTCTCCGGCGGTCATGCGCTCGGCCGGCATGAAGGTCTGGCCGCGCCCGCCGGGGATCGGATTGAGGATGTCGGTGCGCGGATTCACCCGCGTGGTCAGGCACCACATCACGTCGTCCATGGAATAGGGATCGACGTCCTCGCTCACCGCGATGGCAAGCCGCATGCCCTGGGAGCAGGACAGCGCCGCGCCGAGGAAGTTGCGCTGCCAGCCTTCGTCGATCTGGTGGCGCTTCTTCACCTGGATGATGCAGCCGCCCCAGTCGGTCATCGAATAGGGAATGACCACGTCCTGGACGATGCCGGGCTGCAGCCGGTCGCACAGTTCGAAGATCGCCGCCTCGCGCACCGTGGTGTCGATGTTGTGGTCATCGAGCGTGTGGACGCCCAGCGCGAAGATGATCGGCTTCGTCTCCGGCTTGCGCATGGTGACGGCGGTGACATGGAAGGTCGGCGCCTTGTACGCCTTGCCCATGTAGCCGGCCCATTCCGGATGGAAGTGGAAACGGCCCTGGATGTTGGCGTCTTCCGACTCTTTGGTCTCGTAGCGGCGGTCGCGCGGATGCACATAGCCTTCCAGCACGAGTTCCGCGTCGGCGAGCGTATAGGCCTCGATGGTCCGGCACTTCACCATGCGGATCGGCGCACCCTGTACCGCACCGGCGATGGCGATTTCATCGCAGCCCATCGGCAACACCGCATAGTCGAAGCCCGCGCCCGCGAGCAACGTGCAGGCCGGCGGCACGCCGAAGCACATGGTCATCGGGATCGGCTTGTCGTCCTTGTAGTATTTGTTGGCGACCTGCCACATGTGCGAGCCGGGAGAAATCTGGAACGTGCCGACATTTCCCCAGCGGAAGTTCATGCGGTTGTAGCCGAGGTCGGTGCCGCCATCGAACTGATCGAAGCTGATGCAGCGGATGCCGGAACCAACCGTCAGTTCCGGTTCGTAGGTCGTGTGCCGGATCGGCACCAGATGCTTGTTCACGTCGTCCGGCTTGAGGATGACGTGCTCCTGCACCGGAGCGTCTTTCTGGTCGATGATCTCCGGCTTCAGCGGCTTGCGGATCGCCGCGGCGATCTTCTTGGTGCGCTCGATGTCGTCTTTCCAGCCGAACATCTTGTTGATGACATTCATGTCACCGAACAGATTGGTGATCACCCGATGATTGGGCTTACCCTTGACGTTGTTGAAGATGACCGGGCAGCCGCCATCGAGATGCTTCTGTAGGCCGGTGACTTCGAGGTCGGGATCGACCTCCTTGTCGGTTTCGATCAGATCGCCCTCTGACTTGAGCCATTCGAGCGTGCTGCGGAGATCACGCGTCTCCTTGGTCATGGGAGACAACGACTCCTTACGGACTGCCTTTTGCATTACGTCTCAACTCCTGTATTCGGGCGGGCACACCGCCCGCTGTTGTAGACAATTTCGAAAATCACCCCGGCCACAGAACATCGGCCAAGATAAGCGGCCTACTTCTTCGGCGGTGGTATTTGAATGAGTTCGTCGATCTGCTCCTTCGTCAGCGGCGCTGTGATGTATTTCATCTGGATCGCATCTGGCATCATCGAATCCAGACCGACGATTTTGTCCGGCGTCAGCGCGGTTTTCGGGAAGAAATCGTCGCGGCTGCGCTTGGCGAGTGCATCAGAGATGTTCATGAACTCGGTATAATGTTCAGCGCCGCCGGATCCGAATACATCCAGTCGATCGTCTCCCGATAGGCCTGCATGTAGCGGTCGATAACGTCCTTACGCTTTGCCAGAGTGTCGGTATTGGTGATCAGCACGCGCACGGTCTGCCCGCGGAACACATCGGCGTCGTTGCCGCTCGCGATGATGCGTATTTGACCCTTGTCGAGCGCATCGAGACCGAAAGGCGGCGCGGCCCAGCCGACATCAACTTGGCCCGACATAACCTGCGTCAATGTTCCGGGAGGACCACCGGTGCCGGTCGGCTTCGCCGTAAGACCGTATTGCTTGATGAAGGCGAGCACGGTGCCGTGAGTCGACGAGCCGTTGGTCGAATAGGCGATGGTCTTGTCGTTGGTATCCTTCAATGTCTTGATCGGTGAATCGGCTTTCACATACCAAAACAAGTCCTTGGCGCCGGTGGATTCGGCGCCGATGATCCGGACCGGAGCATTCTTGGCGTAGGCGCCGATGACGCCCAGAGTTCCCGCCGCAACGCCGATGTCGACGCTGCCGGAAATCACCGCCTGCTGGGTTTCGCCGCCGCCTTGGGTATAGAGCAGTTCAAGCACGAGGCCGTGTTTTTTGAAGATACCGCCGCGCTGCCCGAGTTCGGATACCGAGGTATCCCAGTTGCCACGCTGGCCGATCGCCAGCTTCACCGTATCCTCGGAAAACGCGGCTGAAGTCGTGAGCGTCAGTGTCGCCGCGGCCGCAAGCGGAGCCATCCAGTGCAACAATCGCGTGTTCATGTCTTCCTCCCATTTGCGAGCACTTTTTGTCGGCTCGCGTAACGATCTTTCTTCTCTTCAAACATAAAGCGGGCGGGGCATTCTGTATATTTGATCATGGTTTGGCGGCTGCCGCCGGCGCAACGGGCGGCGGTGCCACCTGTTGCGTCGCCATGATCTGGATTGCCCTGTCCACCGTTTCTTTCGGCGTGGCGTAAAGTTCCGCCAGCAGCTTCTCGATGGTTACCGGAGAAATCGGATCGACATCCATATTCAAACGTTTGGCATCGGCGAGAAAGGCCGGATCCTTCATGGTTTCGTCGAAGGCCTTCCTCAGCGCCGCGACGCGATCCGGCGGCGTGCCTGGGGGAGCCGCAAAGGGTCGCGCCATGATCTGGCTGGCGACCAGCAGCTTCAAAACCTGCACCTGTTCCGGAGTTTTCACCAAGTCTGTAATGAGCGGAACATCCGGCAAGTTCGGCTCTTTGGTGATGGAAGCTTGCACCAGAAGATTGACCTTCTTGTCCCTGATCCAATCGGGGTGCTGCGCCTTCAGGGTGCTGTAAGACAGGCCGCAGAAACCATCGACCTCGCCACGTTCCATGGCCAGAGACATATCGTTGGTGCCGGTAAAGCCGGTGACGAGCTTTATCTTGGCGTCGAAAATGCCCTTGATAATACTGGCAAAGACGTCCGGATCTGACCCTGCTTGGTTACCGCCCGCGGTAAACTGCTTGGTCAGCATGTCATCCCATTTCTTGATCTGAGATGTGTGCCAGGAAATGCAAAGGCTGACGTCCGAGGCGATGCTGCCGATCCAGCTTAATTTCCTGCCGTCGAACTTGGCCGCGCCGGTCGTATCCATCAGCGGATCGATAGGGAGGTTGCGGCCGAAGGTAGCGAGGACGGTGCCATCTTTCGGCGCAACGCCGTCGAGATAAAGCACGGCTTTCAGACTACCGGCACCCACCATATTTTGCGCCACAATCGACGGATTACCGGGGATGTGCTTGCCAAGATGCGCGGCAAGCAGACGCGCGTAGGCGTCATAGCCGCCGCCGACGCCATAGCCGATGACGATATAGACGTTCCTGCCCTTGTAGAAATCCGCGGGAGTCTGGGACCCGGCCGGCGTAGCCGCGGAAAGCATGAGGCAAGCGATTGCTACCAGAGCGGCAGCGAGTCTCCACGCCGCTCTGGCCCCCTCCCGGCAAATCGTCACACGATTTGTCTGCATTTGCGCTCCCTCAGATTTCTTTCTTATGCCGCCGATGTTTGCCGGCCAGTCGACTGGTCTTTGGTCGGAATCAGCTTGTCCATCTTTGGCGTCACGCCGTTCTTTTTCATTTCCTCAAGCCACATTTGGTGAATCCGCGGATCCTGATCCTCGTATTCGATCTGACCGCCGCCTTCCTTGAGGCTCAACGATACGCCCGGCTTGTCGCCCGGCTTGGCCGCGATCAGCGATTTGCGCTGCGACAGCATGGTCGGATAGCGCAGGCCACCGACGGCGGTGGCGAGATAGCGCGCCGGATGACTGCTGGTGTTGAAGTGCTGGTGGAACTGCTGATCCGCCGGCGGAAATACCGTGCCGTGTTTCCAGTCGATGCGCCGGAAATCCTTGTCGCCGTCGTACCAGAGGATCGAATAGCCGTGACCGGTGACGCACATGACATGGAAGCTCGGGCCATGGCGGTGGCCCTTCTTGTAGGTGCCGACCGGCATTTCCGAGATATGCGCGTGCATGGTGCCGTCGGCGAGCACGAACATGATGTTGGTGCCGCCGGCCCCGCGGTCGCCCCACGTCTTCAGCTCGATGCTGCCGAGATCGGGAACGAAATTCGTCTCCCACATGTGATTGCCGGGCCGCACGGTGATCAGATCGCCTTCACCGGCGAAATATTCATTCTTGCCGGTGCGCTCGATGAATTCGAAGTCGGTGTCGAAAACGAAGCGCTCGTTGTGGAAGACGTTCATGATCATCGGCATGTTGGTGGTGCTGACGATCAGCGCGCGCTCGGTGCCGCTGGCATTGAAATGCCGATGCTTGGCATTGAGCGGCACGGAGAATAGCGCCTTCGGACCCCATTCGAAACTGCGCTTCTGTCCATCGGCGAATTCGATCTGCGTGCTGCCGGTGCCTTCGAGTACGTAGAAGACATCCTCATAAATATGCCGCTGCGGGATTGTGGATTTGCCCGGCGGCAGTTCGAACAGGAACATGTTGGAGAAGTCGCCGCGGCCCATGAGATGCACGGCCGCGCCCTTCACACCGTAACGCGGCCAATCGCCGGTTTTCACCGAGAACAGATCGATGCCGTAGTCCTCGGTTACCGGGAGACCTTCGTTCTTGACCCAATCGAGGTAGGGATCGATGCCGTATCGCGGCTGTTGTGCTTCGCTCATCTTGTTTCCTCGCCAGTGATATCCATCATCCGAATAGTGCTAACCGTTCAGACTTGCTGTCCCCGATTGTAGAGAAGCAAGCAAATCGCTCGATCCCTGAACGGCGACGCGCTGATGATAAAAGCGCAGACCGTACAGGCCGCCTAGTTCTGCTCCATTGCCGGCGCGGCCGGGACCGCCGTGATTGCATTGGGGCATAACGATACCGTGCCCCGTATGCGTGGTCGCTATGGCGGGATCGACAGCCAGGACCCGGCCATGGCTTGGAGCAATAGCCCCAACAAGGCGCGCCAGCGCGGCTTTGTCCTCGCCGAAGATCGAAGCAACCAGCGAGCCGCCGCCGCGGGCTATCAGGCTAGAAGCTTCCTCTTCGTTGCGATAGGGCACGATTGTCGCGGCGGGACCAAAAATTTCCACTTCGTGCACTGCCTGCGCCGTCGAACCCTCCTTCGCTCGCAGCAGCGTCGGCGAAATGAAGGCCGATTTAGCAGGGTCGATGCCGTCAAGCTTGGGCGTTTCGGCACCGCCGTAAACAACCGACGTCTCCCCGGCCAGACGGCGAATGCCCTCGAAGGCAGCGGCCTGCTGCCCGCGTGAAACCACCGGACCCATGCGGACATCCTCGCGCCGCGGATCGCCGACAACGATAGCGGCAAGTTTTGACTTCAGCGTTTCGGACACGGCGTCCGCCTGCCCGGCAGGCACAAAAACGCGGCGAATGGCGGTGCATTTCTGGCCCGCCTTCACCGTCATTTCGCGGATGACCTCGCGCACGAACGCATCGAAGGCAGGGCTTCCCGGCTGCGCGTCGGGCGTAAGCAGCGCGGCATTGATACTGTCGGCCTCGATGTTGATCGGGACACCGCGCGCAATCACATTGGCGTCGCCGCGAATCCGCGCCGCCGTATCGGCCGATCCGGTAAAGGCGATGACGTCGTCGCCGGTAAGCTGCGAGAGCAAATCCCCGGCGCCGCCGCACAACAAGCTGATCGCGCCCTCCGGCAAGACATTGGCGGTCACGACATCGCGCACCATGGCATGGGCGAGCAGCGCGGTGGCCGAGGCGGGCTTCGCCAGGAACGGAATCCCGGAGAGAAGAGAAACGGCGGCTTTCTCCCACAAGCCCCAGCTCGGGAAATTGAAAGCATTGATGTGAACGGCGACACCGCGGCGAGGCACCAGCAAATGGATCGCTTGGTAATTCTCCGCCTTCGCCAGCCGGATCGGCTTCTCGTCCAGCAACTGGCGGGCATCGCCCAGCCCCGATCCCAGACGTGCATAATATTTCAGTGTGCCGATGCCGCCGTCGATATCGATGGCCGCGTCTATTTTAGTATTTCCCGAATTTGCGACCGCGATCGCCTCATAACGCGGGCGGTTGGCAATAAGTACATCGGCAACCGCGGAAAGAAGCTTCCCCCGTTCGGCGAAACTCAGCGCGCGCAACGCCGCTTGGCCGCGCGTGCGGGCAAAATCCAGCGCTGCTTTGAAATCGAGACCTTTCGCCGAAACCGTGGCGAGCACGTCTCCCGTCACGGGATCAACAAGTTCAGTTTCGACGCCACTTCCACGCAGCCAGCGGCCGGCCAGATAACTGTCCAGGTTTTCCGGGGCTGAACTCATGAATCACCGCATGAACGCCGAAAACACGGCACGAATGCCGGAACCGCCGCACGAACGCGGCAAAGCATCGTACGAACGCCGGCTTCCAAGCGGCGGCTTGAAGCCGGTAAGCAACATCGATAGCAATACGTCATTGGCCCGTATCCCGTCGATGAAATACCGGATGATGCATTATATTGCAACCCTTGCGAGGCGAGAATGGCCGAGCGACCGTTAAAACCCGCAGCCGTGTCAGCGTCCCCGCCGGCAACGGGCGACCTCAAGGCCTTCCTGCTGCGGCTCGGCGAGCGCGTGCGCAAGATCCGCAGCGGCCGCGGCATGTCGCGCAAGGCGCTGGCCAAACATTCCGACGTGTCCGAACGCTATCTCGCCCAGCTCGAAGGCGGCACCGGCAACTGCTCCATCATATTGCTGCGCCGCATCGCGCAGGCGCTCAACGTGCCGGTGGCGCAGCTGATCGACGACCGCCCCGACCGTTCCATCGAGAATGTGCTGATGCGGCAGTTGCTCGACCGGCTCTCCCCGAACCAGGTCGCCGAGGCCCGCGAGCTGTTGCTGTCGCGCTTCGGCGGCCCGACCTCCGAGGTCCGCAGCGGCCGGATCGCGCTGATCGGATTGCGCGGCGGCGGCAAGTCGACGCTCGGGCAGCTATTGGCCGCGGAATTGAGCGTGCCTTTCATCGAGCTCGATCGCGAGATCGAACGGCAAAGCGGAATGGCGCTCTCCGAATTGTTCGAGATGTTCGGGCAGGCGACATTTCGCCGCATGGAGCGCGCGGCGCTGGAAACCACGCTGGAGGAAAATCCGCGCTTCGTGCTTGCCACCGGCGGCGGCCTGGTCACCGAGGCCAGCACTTTCGAACTGCTGCTCACGTCCTGCCTCACCGTGTGGGTGCGGGCCAAGCCGGACGACCATATGAACCGGGTGGTGGAGCAGGGAGATTTGCGTCCGATCACCGGCAACACGCGGGCGATGGACGACCTGGTCGCCATCCTCGCCAGCCGCGAGCCGCTTTACGCCAAGGCGGACCTCACGCTCGAAACCGGCGGCCAGACGCCGGAGCAGAGCCTGCGCGGCGTGCTGAAATTGTTGGGACCAATGAGCGCCGAAGATCGGAGCGCCGCGGCGACGGCGAGGTGAGCGGCGTTCACAGCGTATGTCGCCACCGAATGGCCGCTCCTACATAATTGCATCAAACTAAGACATTCTGATATCGCCCTCGCCTGGCTGTGGATGCGTGTATGCAGCGTGACTTCATCGTCGCCGGCAAAAAAATCGAGACCGCATGGCACGGCCCTTCTCCGGATCGGGCGCCGACGCTGGTGTTGCTGCATGAAGGGCTCGGCTGCGTCGCCCTATGGCGGGACTTTCCCGAAAAGCTCGCGCAACGCACCGGCTGTGGCGTGCTGGTCTATTCGCGGCCGGGCTACGGCAAGTCCGATCCGGTGCCGCTGCCGCGCCCGCTGACCTACATGCATGACGAGGCCTTCGAAGTGCTGCCGGCGGTGCTGGACCAGGCGAAGATTCAAAAATGCATCCTCGTCGGCCACAGCGACGGCGCCTCGATCGCGGCAATCTATGCCGGCGGGCGGCAGGATTTCCGCGTCCGCGGCTTGGTGCTGCTGGCGCCGCATTTCTTCTGCGAGGATATTTGCGTCCGCAGCATCGCCGACGCCAAGGAAGCCTACGAGAAGACCGACCTGCGCGAGCGGCTCGCGCGCTACCACGGCGATAATGTCGACGTCGCCTTCTGGGGCTGGAACCGGGCGTGGCTCGATCCGGACTTCCGCAACTGGGACATCACGGAATTTCTGCCGACCGTGCGCGTGCCGATGCTTGTCATCCAGGGCCGGGACGATCAATATGGAACCGCGGCGCAGATCGAGACGGCTCAGAACGAGACCTTTTGCCCCGTCGAGGTGCTTTATCTGGATCGCTGCCGCCACGCCCCGCATTTTGATCAGCCGGACGCAACTCTGGAGGCAATTGCCGAGTTTGCCCAACGGCTGCTGATAATCCACGAAGGCGCGGCGCCGGCGGCTTGAACCGGTTGAATGACAGGCTTACATGCATTTTAATGCAAAATCCCTGTTGAGGGTAGCCAAGCTAGCCGTTTTCGTGCATAATAGTGCATAATCAGGGGATTTTCGATGGCGGTTTCCGAGGCAAAGACCAAGCGTATTGAGTTCCAGACCGATCCGGGCCGCTACCGGCACTGGCGCATCGAGATCGAAGGCAACATCGCCTTTCTGGTGATGGACGTCGACCCGAGCGGCGGCCTGAGCGACCAATACGAATTGAAGCTGAATTCCTACGACCTCGCCGTCGACATCGAGCTTTGCGACGCGGTGCAGCGGCTGCGCTTCGAGCATCCGGAAGTCGGCGCCGTGGTCATCAAGTCCGGCAAGGACAACGTGTTCTGCGCCGGCGCCAATATCCGCATGCTCGGCAAGGCCACGCACGGGCACAAGGTCAATTTCTGCAAATACACCAACGAGACGCGGCTTTCGATCGAGGACGCGTCGGAAAATTCCAAGCAATTCTACGTCTGCGCCATCAACGGCACCGCCGCCGGCGGCGGTTATGAACTGGCGCTCGCCACCGACCACATCATGCTGGTCGACGACCGCAAATCCGCGGTGTCGCTGCCGGAATTGCCGCTGCTTGCGGTGCTGCCGGGGACCGGCGGCATTACGCGGGTGACCGACAAGCGCAAGGTGCGCCGCGATCTGGCGGATATTTTCCTCTCCGTCGAGGAAGGCGTGCGCGGCAACAAGGCGGTGGAATGGCGTCTTGTGGATGAAGTGGTTCCGAATTCGAAATGGAAGGAAGCTGTCAGCGCGCGGGCGCAGGAACTCGCGGCGAAATCCGACCGGCCAAAGAACGCCAAGGGCATCAAGCTCAATCCACTTGAACGCAAAGTCGCCGACGACCGGCTGTCCTACAAGCATGTGGATGTGGAGATCGATCGGGCGCGGCAGCTTGCCACCATCACGCTGCGCGCCCCTGCCGATCCGGTGCCGGCCTCAGTCGAAGCGGCGCAGGCGCTGGGCGACAGCTTCTGGCCGCTGGCGATTGCGCGCGAGTTGGACGACGCCATGGTCAACTTGCGCTTCAACGAGGCCACTATCGGCGTGCTGCTGTTCCGCGCCGAAGGCGACGCTAAGGCGGTGCTCGCCTATGACGAATTCCTGGAGAAGGCCAAGGGCGATTGGCTGATGCGCGAGATCCGCCATTATCTCAAGCGCGTGTTCAAGCGCGTCGACATGATGGCGAAGACGCTGGTGACGCTGGTGGAGCCGGGCACCTGCTTCGCCGGCACGCTGGCGGAACTGGTTTTCGCCGCCGACCGCTCGGTGATGCTGATCGGCGCCCGCGAAGGCGACAATAGGCCGCCGGCTTCCATCATTCTCGGGCTGGCGAATTTCGGCTTCTATCCCATGGGCAACGGCCTCACCCGGCTGCAATCGCGTTTCCTCGGCGAGCCAGAGAGCCTCACCCGCGCCAAAACCAAGATCGGAGTCCCCGTCGAAGGTCAGGAAGCCATGGAGACCGGCCTCGTCACGCTGGCCTTCGAGGACTTCGACTGGGAAGACGAGTTGCGCGTCATGCTCGAAGCCCGCACCAGCTTCTCCCCCGACGCCCTGACCGGCATGGAGCAGAACCTGCGCTTCGCCGGTCCGGAAACCACGGAAACCAAAATTTTCGGCCGGCTCACCGCCTGGCAGAATTGGATCTTCCAGCGCGCCAACGCCATCGGCGAAAAGGGCGCACTGAAGCTCTATGGCAGCGGCGTGCAGCCGACGTTTGAGAAGGAAAGGGTCTGACCATGAATATCATGAACGTCGATTACAACGGCCTGATCCCCAACAACGTCGGGCTCGGCAGCGACGTGCGGGTGCAGAAGGCGCTGGAAAAATGGCACCCCGGCTTCATCGATTGGTGGTTCGACATGGGCCCGAACGGATTCCAGACCTCCGATGTTTACCTGCGCACCGCGATCAGCGTCGATCCCAAGGGCTGGGCGAAATTCGATTACGTGAAGATGCCGGAATACAAATGGGGCGTGCTGCTGGCGCCGCAGGTGGAAAACCGCAAGATTCCCTTCGGCATGCACAAGGGCGAGGATGTCTGGCAGGAAGTGCCGGGCGAATACCGCTCCATGCTGCGCCGCCTGATCGTCATCCAGGGCGACACCGAGCCGGCCTCGGTGGAACAGCAGCGCTATCTCGGCAAGACCGCGCCCTCGCTCTACGACCTGCGCAACCTGTTCCAGGTCAACGTCGAGGAAGGCCGGCATTTGTGGGCCATGGTCTATCTGCTGCAAAAATACTTCGGCAGCGACGGCCGCGACGAAGCCGAGGCGCTGTTGCAGCGCCGCTCCGGCGACGCCGACACGCCGCGCATGCTCGGCGCCTTCAACGAGAAGACGCCGGACTGGCTGTCCTTCTTCATGTTCACCTTCTTCACCGACCGCGACGGCAAGATGCAGCTCGAAGCGCTGGCGCAATCCGGCTTCGATCCGCTGTCGCGCACCACGCGCTTCATGCTTACCGAGGAAGCCCACCACATGTTCGTGGGCGAGACCGGCATCGCCCGCGTCATCGAGCGCACCTGCGCGGCGATGAAGGAGGCGGGCATCACCGATCCTTACGCCAAGGAAGCGATCCGCAAGCTCGGCGTCATCGACCTGCCGACCATGCAGAAGAAGGCAAATCTGCATTTCTCGCTGTCGCTGGATCTGTTCGGCAATGAGATTTCGACCAATGCCGCGAATGCCTTCCACGCCGGGCTTAAAGGCCGCTTCCGCGAGGACAAGATCGACGACGATCACCAACTGGAGAACGGCACTTATCCGGTGCTGCGCCTGGTAGACGGCGCCATCGTCAATCAGGACACGCCGGCGCTCTCCGCGCTGAATATGCGGCTGCGCGACGACTATGTCGCCGACTGCAACGCAGGCGTCGGCCGCTGGAACCGGGTGATCGACAAGTACGGCATCCCATTCCAGATCAAGCTGCCGAATGTCGCCTTCCACCGCCATATCGGCGAATTCGCCGGCATCAAGGCGGATTTCGACGGCAAGCTGCTGAACGACGCCGAGTGGGAAAAGCGCAAAGGCGAGTGGCTGCCCGACAGCGACGACCGCGCCTATATCGAAGGCCTGATGAAGCCGGAATATGGGCCCGGCAAATATGCCGGCTGGATTTCGGCTCCGAAGGTCGGCGTCGACAACAAGCCCGGCGATTTCGAATACGTGAAGATTCACGAGTAATCGTCGGCACGGCAGCCGCGTTTGCGCCGATCCTCAACCGGCCTCATAGTGAGGAGCGCCGAAAGGCGCGTCTTGAACTATGGGGCCGCCCCATCCTTCGAGACGCCACGCCTTCGCCCTTCGGGCTACGGCGGGCTCCTCAGGATGAGGGTGGAGTAACGTCCTCCCAAGCGCAGGGTAAGCGTTCGTGGCTACAGATACCGCACCCACCGTCGAAGGCACGACTCAAGCGCCGAAAGCGCCCGGCGAAGCCATTGAGGTGCGCGTAGCGGATATCCGCCCGGCGGCGCGGGATACCAACATCTATGAATTTCGCCGCGTCGACGGCAAGCCCCTGCCCTCCGCCGCGCCGGGCGCTCACATCGACATCAAGCTGCCGAACGGGCTGGTGCGGCAGTATTCGCTGCTGACTTCGACGGCCGATCCGGAAAGCTACACCATCGCCGTCAAACGCGATCCCTCGGGCCGCGGCGGCTCAAGCTACATGCATGGCGAGTTGAAGATCGGCCAGACGTTGCGGATTAAAGGCCCCCGCAACAATTTCCCGCTGGTCGACGCCGAGCATGTCATTCTCATTGCCGGCGGCATCGGCATCACGCCGATCTTCTGCATGGTGCAGGAGTTGGTGACGCAGCAACGCTCCTGGAAGCTGCACTATTCCAGCAGGTCACGCGCCGACATGGCTTTTCTCGATGCGCTGGCGAAGCACGAGCCGGTTTACCTGCATTTCGATGACGAAGCCGACGGCAAGTTTCTCGACATCGCCAAGATCGTCGCCGAGGCACCGAAGAACTCGCACCTCTATTGCTGCGGGCCGATGCCGATGCTGAAAGCCTTTGAGGCTGCAACCGCGGACTGGCCGCGGGCGCAAATCCACGTCGAATATTTCGCGCCGAAGCAAGAGCCGGCAAAGGCCGGCGGTTTTGTCGTCGAGCTCGCCAAATCGAAGCAGGAATTCGTCATCGCACCGGGCAAGACCATCCTCGAGGTTTTGCTCGATGCCGGAATCTATGTGGATCATTCCTGCGAGTTGGGCATCTGCGGATTGTGCGAGACGCCGCTGCTGTCCGGCATTCCCGAGCACCGCGACGCCTTTTTGAGCGAGGAACAAAAGGCGGCGAATAATACGGTGATGATCTGCTGCGCCGGATCTAAATCAGACCGGCTGGTGTTGGATCTTTGATGCGTGTGTCCCGGGCGCAGCGCAGCACGAAGTGGTGCGCTGCAGAACCGGGACCTTCCCACGCATTGCATTCGTAACGGCCTCGGATCAGCGGCGCACCGCTTCGCCTTGCTCCGCGCTGCACCGCATCCGGGGCACAAAATTACTTACGAAAACAGCAATGACTTGATCACCATCGGCACCACACCCGGAGGCGTGATCATCGCCCCGACATCCACATAATCGAAGTCATGCAGCTGCACGCCGTCGATCGAGACCACATGCCCGGGCAGCTTCAGCTCGTTTTCCAAGAGATGCCCGAAAGTGCGGCCGACATCGCCGTCGATCATGAGAAAGAGCGTGTCGGCCGGCTTCCGGTTCGCCGTGACCGCCGCCATGATGCCCACCGCCGTGGCGCGGATGCGCGAATATTCCGGATCGCCCGACCAACTAAAGGCGATCGCCATGCGCGACGCAGGTTCGAGATCGGCTTGCTTGAGCTTGGCGCCGATCTCCTTGGTGATCGCCGATGAATCCACATCGCCGGAAAAATCGATCTCGACATGGACGACGGGCACATTGTGCACCGGCAGGATGTCCGCTTCCGGCAGATAGATGGTCTTGCCGCTGACCTGCACGGTGAACTGCGACGCGCCGATCACGGTGGCGCGGATGCGTTGACCGGGATCGACCACCGTGATGGAACTACGCTTGCCGAGTTGAACGGCAATTTCCCTCGCCAGCGGTTTGGCGATGTCGCCGTGGTCCTTTTCCTCGTGGCTGAAGATGTATTCCGCTACGCCGCCGGAGAAAGTCAGCAGCGCCGGCGCCACGTCGCGCGTGAGCGGTTCGGTCAGTTGCAGCGCCTTGCCGAGATTATCCGGCGGCTCGCCGAGGATTTGATCGACCGCCACTTTCGCCAGGCGCGTCGCGATAGCGTTCCTCACTTTGGGATCGGCCAGCGTGCGGGAGTCCGGGGCGACACGCAATTCCTTGGCGACGAGCTTCGCGGAATCGTCGACGCGGTTCCAGACCCCGCCCGCGTCGGTTGCGAGCAGGCGGCCGCCGACGGCAATAGCGGCGACGCCGAGGATTTTTCCCTTGTCGATGAGGGCCAGCTTGGTGGTGCCGCCGCCGATATCGACATGCAGCACGCAGGCGTTCCGCTGCTTCGACAGCGCCACCGCGCCGGAGCCGTGCGCCGCCAGCGTGGATTCCAGTTTGTGACCCGCGGTGGCGCAGACAAATTTTCCCGCTTCATGCGCGAACAGTTCGTCGATGGCGCGGGCGTTGGTTTTCTTGATCGCCTCGCCGGTGAGGATCACCGCGCCGCTATCGATATCGCCACGGCTGAAGCCTGCGTCCTCGTAGGCATGATGGATGAAGTGGCCGAGCGCGTGCGCGTCGATGGTGCCGTCGGGGAGGAACGGCGTCAGCAGGATCGGCGAACGCCACACGATCTCCCGGCCGACGACGAGGAAGCGGCTGGATAGCCCGAGCGTCTGCCGCTGCAGCGTGACCTTGGCGAATAAAAGATGCGACGTGGAACTGCCGATATCGATGCCGATGGTGCGCAGCTCGATATTGTCCTGGCTCCAGATGAACCGCGCCAGCGCCTCTTTCTGTTCCTCGCTCGCGTGTTCGTGGTCAAGCTCGAGTTCGTGCATGGAGATTCCGTGCTGAGTGCGGCGGGGCGCGCGGCGAAGGGTCCGCGCCTTCAATCATGGAATAGGCGTGAACTCAAGGCGTCCGGTGTCGCCATCGGCGGCGCGGCGGCTGCGGAATATCGGATAGCGGCTGCTGCCCAGCTGCAGATCGAGATAGCGGGCGGGCGTACCGCCGGCGTTGAAATGCTGGTGGAAGGCCAGGCCCGGCGGCGCATGGACAACGCCGTGGCGCCAATCGGTGCGCGTGAAGTCTTCCGCGCCTTCCTGCCAGGTAAGCGTGAAGCCGTCGCCCGATACGCCGAACAGATGCGAACCCTGCATCTGCCGCGAAGCCTCACCGTGCGTGCCGGGCGGGAGTTCGACGACATCGATGCCAATGGAGCCGTTCGCCAATGCGGGCGACAACGAACTCACGCCCCTAGTCCTATCTTCAATCGCGATCGTGTCGGCCTGCAGAAACGTTTCGCCATCGCGCTCAGGAAACGTGTTGGGCGTGTCGAAGATAAAATTTTCGTTGCGGTAAAGATTGAACAAGTAGCGCAGGTCATTGACCGCGGCGAAGCGCGCCGGCGCTGCCGAGGTGTTGCGATGCCGGTAGCGGGCATTCATCGGCAGCGCGAAAATACTTTTGTCGCGCCATTCAATGACCCGCTTTTGCCCGCCGGGAACTTCGATCTCCGTCGTCCCGCTGCCCGCCAGCACATAGCAGACCTCTTCATAGAGATGCTTTTGCGGCGCCGACGCCGCGCCGGGCGGCAGCTCGACCAAAAACACGGTCATGAAGTCACAGCGGCCATCGAGATGACAAAACGCACCGTTGACGCCGAAGCGCGCCCACGGCTTCGGCTCCACCGCGAGCAGATCGACGGCAGACCCGGCGACGACCGGGATGCCCTCACCTTTTGCCCATTCCTCGTAAGGATCGACCAGGAATTTTCCCGGCGGCGCCGGTTGGTTCAGCTCGGTCATGGCGCCGCTTTTTTCAGGAAGCCGGACTCGTCGATGAATTTGCCCATGCCGGAGGTCACGCCGTTCTTGGCGATTTCCGCAAGCCACATCCGGTGAATACGCGGGTCCTGGTCCTCATATTCCACCTGCGCGCCGCCCTGCTTGACGTCCTTGTCGACACCGACGTCCCATATCTCGCGCTTCATCTTCAACAGCGGATAGCGCACGGTGCCGATCTGCAGCGCCAGATAACGCGAAGGATGATTGGCGATGTTGAAATGCTGATGGAACATGGAATCCGGCGGGCAATAGACGACGCCATGCTCCCAATCCACCTTGACGAAATCGGCGTCGTCTTCATGCCAGAGCAGCGAATAGCCTTTGCCGGTTACGGCAAAGACGCAGACGCCGTCGAAATGCCGGTGCCCTTTCTTATAGGTGCCGACCGGCATCTCCGAGGAATGCGCGCCGATAGTGTTGTCGGCCAGCATGAAGCGTAGCATCGAGCCGCCCGCGCCGCGCGCCGCCCAGGTTCTCAGCTCAAAAGCCGACAGATCGGCGACGAAATTGGTTTCCCACTGATGCCGCCCCGGCCGGATGCCGATGAACTCGCCCTCGCCGGCGAAATAATCCTG
>JAXDOR010000198.1:0-3165 GCA_034668825.1 Alphaproteobacteria bacterium
TGTCATCTTCAGCTCAAAGGAAGCACCGAACCTTATTCTTGACGTCGTTGCCATCAGCGATACCACGGCGAAGACAAAGGCCGCTGCGACACGGTCGTTCCTGCGCGCTCTCAACAAAGCCAACGAATTCACCATCGCTCATCCCCAAGACGCCGCTGCGCTTGCGTCGAAGGCACTCGAACTCACGCCCGACGAAGTGCTCGACATGCTTCCGAAAGTGGCGCTTTACGGAGCCACCGCGAACGTCAATCAGATGAAAGGCCCGGCGCTAACCTCAGCCAAGGAGCTCGCGGCTTTTTTCAAGGACGTGAAGGTAAACGAAACAGTGGTCGACGTGACCACCCTATACGATCCATCTTTCGCCGGAAAATAGGCCGATGAAACCTAAGTTCATTCCGTTGCGCGACGGCTTGGTAACCGCAAGCAAAACGGCGCTTCTAATCATCGACATGGAACGAGATTTCATCGACCAAGACGCAGCGCAGGAGACGCCGGGAGGTCGTTTAATCATCCCTGCGATCAATCGGCTAATCTCCTGGGCGCGTGATCATGACCTGCCGGTCATCGTCACTCTTGAAATGCACCGTGCCGACCACAGCGATTTTGGGATCGAGCTTGAGTTCGACACGCTGCATTGTCTGGAAGGGACGAAAGGCTGCGAACTCACCGACGGCCTCGATGTTCGGCCACAAGATTGGCGCGTCTACAATAAACGTCGGTACGATTGCTTCATGGGAACCGACCTCGATTTGTTGCTGCGCTCGCGCGGCATCAAGACGCTAATCTGTTGCGGCGTTACTGCGCATGTGTGCGTCATGAACACGGTTTATACCGCTCGTAATCTTGATTATCGAGCGATTGTTGCGGTCGATGCGGTGGCCGGGGTTTCCGCAGCCCATTACGAAGCTGCGCTGCTGTGCATGAGCGATCTATTCGCCTATCTGCGTACCACGGATACGATCACCGGGTGGCCCTGCAAGGATGGCGTGTTCCAAACGGGATCGCTGGTGAACGCGGGCTAACCTAATCCTCAGGTGTCGTCGCCATTCAGGCGACAGGTGACGTCGGATAGATCATGGCCAGACCACTCGATTCCGTGCAATGGATTCATGGAGCTTCCGACTGCCCCAGAAACATCGGCCCGCTGATACAAGTGCATGAGCTGGATGGCGACACTTTCATTATGCGGCTGAACAAATGCTTCAGCTACGAAGGCAATTTCATTTACCTGCTGTTCGGCAGTGGCCGGGCTATCCTTTTCGATACAGGCGGCCCGCCGGACGCTGGCAGCAGTAGCAAGGTGCTTCCCCTGCGCGACGAGGTAGAGAAGATCGTCACGCGGTGGCTGCAAAGTCGCGGCATCCAGACGCTCGACCTTATCGTAGCTCATACCCACAGCGACGGCGACCATGTCTTTTGGGACCGGCAATTCGCCGGGAGACCCGGGACGATTGTTGTCGAGCCGACGCTGGCGGCGGTGAAGAGTTTTTTCGGGCTGCCGAACTGGCCGGA
Source organism: Alphaproteobacteria bacterium (assembly GCA_034668825.1). GTDB lineage: Bacteria > Pseudomonadota > Alphaproteobacteria > Rhizobiales > Xanthobacteraceae > CANKHA01. Next base: position 1,513 of record JAXDOR010000198.1, read on the forward strand.
GGGTGAAGCCTACCTCGATCTAGGCGGGCGTATCCTGACGGTGTTTCCGATCCCAGGGCACGAGAGCACACATATCGCCGTGTACGACGCTTGTACGAAAGCGCTCCTGACCGGTGATCTGCTTTATCCGGGATTATTGACGGTGCGGGACTGGATTGCTTACCGGCGGAGCGCGGCACGGCTTGCTGATTTCGCAAGACACCATGCCATTTCACTCGTGCTAGGCAATCACATCGAAATGAAGAAGACGCCGGGTGAACTCTACCCAGTCGGGACGACCTATCAGCCAAACGAACATTCCCTCCCGCTGGGTGCGACTCACATCGCCGAACTGCATGCCGCCTGCGAGGCGATGGCGAATTCTCCGCACCTCGATGTTCACGACGACTTCGTCATCCAGCCGCCGGGGTGCGGAGCGAACGATGCATGAGGGGGCACGCCTTGTCCGCCGCCGGTCTCCATCTCACCGGTCTAATCTTCAACGCTCAGAATGCCCGCACGTCAAACAGGGCATGTGACGTGCATTTCAAAAAGCTATCTCATCCTTATTTTGGTTCGAGCTTATTTTGGTTCGAGCAGACGTTTCCAATTCAGCTCCGTGAATATCCTTAGAAGTTTTTCTTATTTGCCTGCGCGCTTCGTTCAGGAACAAAAATCTCGCGCCTGCTGTTGCCGTCTCACGCTCATATCTCACGGCGGCAAGGAAGAGGAAGATTCAAATGAAGCCGTGGCGTTTCGTTGTTGCATTCCTCTTCGTCGCTTTAGCTGCGCTGTTTGGATCATTCGGCGCTCGCGCCGAAAGCCCGATAGAGTTTCGCGTCGGTTATCAGAAGAATGGTGTGCTGGTGATTGCGCGCCAGCAAGCCGTGCTGGAGAAGCGTCTCGCTCAGTACGGCGTCGTGGTGAAATGGCTCGAGTTCCCCTCAGGGCCGCCGCTGCTGGACGCGATGAACGCAGGCAGCATCGACTTTGGCACCACCGGCGACACGCCTCCGATTTTCGCGCAATCCGCCGCGGCGGCGATCCTCTATGTTGCCGGACAGCCAATCACCAACGGCCAAGCGATTATCGTGCCCTCCAACTCGACGGTCCGATCGGTTGCGGACCTCAAGGGCAAGCGGGTTGGTTTCATGAAAGGGTCCAGCGCGCACAACATTGTGGTCACTGCATTGGAAAATGCCGGACTCACTTATAGCGACATCACGCCCGTCTATTTGAGTCCGCCGGACGCCTCGGCCGCCTTTGCTCGCGGCAGCATCGATGCCTGGGCGATTTGGGACCCCTATTTCGCCGCCGCTGAGAAGCGACAGGGTGCGCGCGTGCTGGTGCGAGCCCAAGACGTCGTTCAGACGAATTCGTTCTTCCTGGCCAATCGCGAGTTTGCGCGACGCTCTCCTCAGGTGCTGCGCGACGCTATAGAGGCGCTCGCTGAAACGGCAAGCTGGGGGGAAACGCACCGCGACGAGGTTGCCAAATCACTGGCTGAGGTCACCGGCGTTGACCTCGACATCCAGACTGTTGCCGCCGAGCGTTCATCCTTCGCCATCGGGCGCGTGACCGACGATCTCATCAAAACACAACAGGCTGTCGCCGACCGCTTCCACCGCCTTGGATTGATACCGAAACCGATCGTGGTGCGAGAGGCGGTGTGGG
>JAXDOR010000199.1:0-4608 GCA_034668825.1 Alphaproteobacteria bacterium
ACGTTGGCTCCGACATAGCCTCGGTCTTGTAGTGTCGCGATGAACTCCGGAAAAGCGTCGGGGGGGACCGCCTCGCGCCGATACTCCGCGGTGAAGCCGTGACGCTTGATCCAATAATTATGAATTAGCGGCGAGCGCGAATGGCCGGCTGGCCATCCAATCACGCAGACAGCGCGGAAACCTTCATTCATGCCGACATCTATGGGCTTCTCCATCCTTTTGGCAAGGTGAGGGAGAGCGCGCACTGCGTAACAGCGCATAGAAACGGATGCATAGAGAAGGACGCGTCGCGCAGAGCAATGCTGCGCAAGGCGACTTCATCCCAACGCACTTACATCTGAATCGTTCCGTTAACAGTTGACAATCCAGAAAAGATTGTTCCGGAACTTTGAACCTCGCCCGCAATTGGTCCGTGGAATGAATACGGAAGCCAAGAGGGTGTCATGCACAACTCCATCACTCGTTTCCGTTCCGTCGGAGCAATTCTAGCGACCGCGGGAGCGGTCTTCTCCATGCCGGCGCTGGCGCAGCCGCTCGCTTATAATGCGCCGTCGTTGGCTTATCCCGCTGCCATCTTCCAGCAGGTTATGCCGCAGCAACCATTGCCGGAAGAATCCGTCGTCGCCGAACCTGAAGACTCCGTGGCAATACCGGAAAATCTCCGCCGGCAGATCGTCAATTATCCGACGCGCGAGCCAGCGGGCACCATCGTCGTCGATACGCCGAACACTTATCTCTACTACGTGCTCGGCGGCGGCAAGGCGATGCGCTACGGCATCGGCGTCGGCCGCGAGGGCTTTACTTGGTCCGGCGTCAAGAGCGTCGAACGCAAGGCGGAATGGCCGGATTGGATTCCACCGGCGGAAATGATCGCCCGTCAGCCCTATCTGCCGCGCTTCATGGCCGGAGGCCCCGGCAACCCGCTCGGCGCCCGCGCCATGTATATTGGCGGTACTGTCTATCGCATCCATGGCACCAACGCGCCCTCCACCATCGGGCATAATGTTTCCAGCGGCTGCATCCGAATGCTGAACGAGGATGTGATCGACCTCTACAGTCGCGTCAACGTCGGCGCCAAGGTGGTCGTGCTCCCTGCCCGAGTCCGTGATGTGCCGACCATAGCTGGCCGCGAGCGCATCGCGCCGTCGGCAGCGCTGGCCAATACCAGGGTCAGCGGCATTTATTAAACTTTCAGCGCGACTGAAATGCTGGGCCGGGGCGCACCATCGCTCCGGCCTTTGGTATATAAGCCGCCTAATGCACAGCCGTTCGCGGATGCGAGCGAAGGGGGCGAGGCATCATGCGGATCGCGATCATGGCGGCGGGAGCCGTCGGCGGTTATTTCGGCGGCAGGCTGGCCGCGGCCGGGCACGAAGTCTCATTTATCGCGCGTGGCGCGCATCTTGCTGCGATCCGCAGCAACGGCCTCGTGATCGAAAGCACGCTCGGCAATCTGCATATCAAAAACGCCACGGTGACCGCCGATCCGCAAGAAGTCGGCCCGGTCGACATCGTGCTGTTCGCGGTGAAGCTATGGGACACTGAAATTGCCGCTGAGGCCGCGCGTCCGCTTGTCGGGCGAGAGACCCGCCTCATCACCTTGCAGAACGGCGTCGACAGCGTCGAACGCCTGGCGCCGATCCTCGACGCGGATCACGTGGCCGGCGGCACCACGCATATGGCGACGGTTATATCCGCACCGGGCGTCATCAAACACACCAGCCCCTTCGCGCAGATGAAATGCGGACGCGTCGATGGCGGCGCCGATGCGCAACTCGCCGCGTTCGTTGAGGCGGCAAAAGCAGCCGGCATTGACGCGGCGCTTTCCCACGACATCAATGTCGATCGCTGGAAGAAATTTACATTCCTGGTCGGCCTTTCCGGCGCGACAGGCGCCATGCGGCAGCCGCTTGGTCCTATTCTTGCTGACCCCGACACCCGCGCCTTTTTCTTCAACCTGATGCAGGAAGTGGTGACGGTCGGGCGTGCTCAGGGTATCGCTCTGCCGGCGGATCTCGCCGAGGAACGGCTACAGTTCGCCGACACCACGCCGCCCGGTTTCAAGGCATCGCTGCTGCATGACCTCGAACGCGGCAACCGCATCGAACTCGATTGGCTCGCCGGCAAAGTCGTTGAGCTTGGCCGCGCGCTTGGCGTGCCGACACCCGCCAATGCCGCGGTCTACGCCATGCTCAAGCTGCACCGCATGGGGCGGGCCCGGGATTCAGGCGTGGAACTGGGATAGGGACAGACGGACATTACCCCGCGCCTCCTAAATCTACGTCCCCATCAACAAGGCCCTGGCCCAAGAGGCGCAACCGGGTGGTCGTGCTCGCCCCCGACTATGTGCCAGTCATTGCCTGGCGCTGAGAGGTTGCCGGCGGACAAGACGGCCGTGCCGTTCATCAGCCAATATCCGACCGTACCGGAATCGTGCCGCCACAGAATGTCGGCCTTGCCGTCGCCATTGATGTCTCCGGCAGCGACCACATGCCAATCGTTCCCGATCGTGGCAATTGTCGCTGCGCTCGCGATCGAGGCGCCGTTCATGAACCAAACCCCGACAGCTCCTGAATCATGGCGCCATAAGAGGTCGCTCGCGCCATCGCCGTCGAGGTTCCCGATTCCCACAATATGCCAACCGGGGGGGGCAGTACCGACATTCGTTGCCGTCGTAATCGATGGGCCGTTCATCAGCCAAACCCCCACCGTTCCGGAATCATGCAGCCAGACGAAATCGATCTTGCCGTCGCCGTTAAGGTCGCCGATGCCGACCAGACGCCACTGATTATCGACCGTTCCGATGTTGCCGGCGGAAAGGATAGTAGTGCCGTTCATCAGCCAATATCCGACCACTCCGGAATCATGCCGCCATAGGATGTCGGCCTTGCCATCTCCATCCAGGTCTCCGACACCCACCACGTGCCAGTCGTTGCCGACCGTCGCGATGTTGGCGGCGCTAACGAGCGAACTGCCATTCATGAACCAAACGCCGACCGTGCCCGAGCTATGCCGCCACAGAAGATCGCTCGCACCGTCACCGTTGAGGTTGCCGGTGCCAACCAGACGCCAGCCCGCGGGAGCATTACCAACCGTAGCCGCGGAGGCGATGGCACCGCCGTTCAATTGCCAGACCCCAACCGCCCCGGAGTCATTTTGAAAGACGACGTCGCTCTTGCCGTCGAAGTTGAATTCAGGAAGTTTGGCGGATGCTTCACAGGCCCGCGGATTGACCGTAAGAGTGGCCTTGCGGCTCGTATTGCCGCTGCCAGTAGTAGTGTTGGTAAAGTTGATGATGCCAGTATAAAGAGCGGAGGCGAGATTATTTGTGCTCGTGTTGACCGTGAAGGTTACGGTCGTCCCCCCGGTGGCGACCGTTCCGGATGTCGACGATGCTGACAGCCAGCTTGGGATTCCGGTAATCGAATAGTTTAGTGAGCCGGCTGTGGCGCTGAGCTGGTACTGAAACGAAGATGGCCCAAACGGCCCGCCCTGAGGGCCTGACACAGCAATGTCGGATGCGGGCGAAACGACAAGCGCAGGGGTCGTCACGTTCAGCGTTGCATTTCGTGTCGTGCTGCCTTGGCCGTTGGTAGTGTTGGTGAAGCTGATGGTGGTGGGACCGTAGGTGCCGACGCCCAGCGCATTGGCACTCCCGCTGACCGAAAAGGTAACGGTGATAGGTGTCGTCGTCGCCGTACCAGAGGTGAAGGAAGCGGTCAGCCAACTCGGTATCCCCGAGATGGAAAAATTGACGCTACCGGTCGACGAAATCAATTGGTACTGGAACGAATTGGGTGTGAATGGCCCGCCGGCCGGCCCCGACGCAGCAACATCGGCTATCGGAGTAACCTGAAGCGCGGCCGCCGGCGGCGGCGGTGATAATAACGTCCATCCAATGTCCTGAAAGAGTGGAAGCTCCAGGACAGGGGTATGAAGAGGCCCGGTATAGTTCGGTTCCATGAGCTGGTTGGGCGTGAGCGCCGTGTCCCAGTGCGAGACCGAGGAGCCCGACACTGCGGGATTGGGGGCGTACATCCGGACATGGTCGCCCACGTTACCTGCCGTTAGCACGCCGCTGGCCGCCCTGACGTTGGTGCCAGTCCAATGCAAGTTCCCCGTGGCTGTGCTTGCCGTGACGCGTTGGGCATTGGTCATGCTGGGATAATCCGGCGGGGAGGCGCCGTGGTTTTCCAGGAAGCGCATGTAGGCGTCGTTGAAACCCAGAGCCTTTGCACCCGTCGTCAGATCAACGATAGTCAGAAAGCCCAGCCCATGGCCCAGCTCGTGCAGGAGGACGGTATAGAAGTCGATCAGGTTGCTCGGAGGGTTCCCGTCCAGACCGTAGTACCAGCCTGACGACGTCAGGCAGCCGGGGGTACCGATCGTGCTGCTGAATTGGGCGCTGATGTCATCGCTGGCGTCGAGATCGCTGCCATGCATGGCATTGGCCAAGGCGACGGCATACCAAGTGCTGGGCAAAGCCGCCCCGGTAAAGTCGCGGTAAAAGGTGACGGGTCCCGCTGAGCCGAGAATCGCTGAGGTAGAGTTGCAGGTCAGCGGATTGAACTGGGCACCGACCCGGATCGTCACGGCACTAGAGAGGCG
>JAXDOR010000200.1:0-5291 GCA_034668825.1 Alphaproteobacteria bacterium
TCCGCCAACTCGGATTCGTTCCGCCCGTTGCAGGTCGATGAAGGATGGCCAGCCGCCGACCGAGAAGCCGTAGCCGAACAAAGCGCGGATATCGAGCTGGGGATCGGTATAACCGACCGCCGCTGGATTTGCCTTTTCGAAGGTGCCGGGCACGCGCAACGTGGTCTGGCCGGAAAACACCCAGGCGTTCCCCTGTAGCAACAGGTAGCGCCCGCCGAACTCGGAAAAACCGAGGCCGGTGCGTTGCGCGGCGGGCGAGGCAATATCGACGTGCTGAAACCCGGGCGAGGCTATCAGCGTCAAACGATCGGTCAGGCCGTATTCGATCAACCCTTGCAGCTCAAATTTTCCGTAGCGCGGTATCGATTGTAGCGAGCCGGAGCTGTTGAAGGCGGCATTGGCCGCGCTCAAGGTTGCGGTAAGCACCACTTGTCCCTTGCCGGCCTCCATCGTCCAGGCGGCGGCCATAGCTCCCGATGGTGTCAGCGCAAGACAAAGACCTAGTTGAAAGCCAGCCCTAACGGATTTGTTAAGCACGCGCTACTCCACTCGATACACAACGTGATACTGGTAGACCGCGAGCGTTCAGACCTTTCTGGGATGGACGCTAAAATGATCGGATTATCCTGTTACAGAGATTCGGCCGTGACACGGTTGCCTCCCGCCGCCGCGGCGCTGCGAACGGCGGAGATCGCGCGGGTCATCAATTGCACGCGATCGATTCCGCTGTGAACCTGGCCGGTCACTGCCGAGACGCTGGCCGTGACATAATCCGCCACGATGGATTCCGAGTTGATCAATCTAAGCTTCGACACGGCGGCGCACAGGCTTTCCGCGAGCTGCTTTGCCGCCGCGGCATCGAAATCCGGAGCGACCAATACGATCAGGCCATCGCGATAGGCTGCGGCAAGAAGGCCGATGGGAGCGGGCAGGCTACGCACGGCCCGGGCGACCTGGGCCAAAAGGCTGCGGGTTTCCTCCTCGCCGTGCCGGGAACGAAAGGCGTTGAGTCGGTCGACCTCAAGCGCGAGACTTGAAACCAACTTGTTGTGTGGCTGCGCGGTTGCCGTGGCCAAATAGGTCTCGGCCGCCTCTCCGACCAAAAGGCCGGTGGTGTCGTCGACCCAAAGCTTGGCATAGCGGTCGCCCCAGCTTGACATAAATGCCAGCAGCTCACGCTCGCGCGTGTGCCGCCGTTCAAGCTCGGCCTTGAGCTTCAACGCAGCGCGAACCCGCGCGATAAGCTCCACCCGATTGACCGGCTTGTGGACATAGTCGGTGGCGCCGGCGACGAAAGCATTCGCCAAACTGTCCATGTCCTCAAGCGACGTTATCATGATGATGGGAATGTCGGTGTAATTGGCATCGTTGCGAATGCGGGCGCAGGCTTCGATGCCGTCGATTTCCGGCATGACGATATCGAGAAGCACGATATCGGCGCCGACCTGCCCTTGGCCATGCGCTTCGCCGGTTCGCCCAAGGTCCAATATCTTGAAAGCCTCCCAGGCCGAACTCGCCGTCCGCACATCTTTGTATCCGGCAGAAAGAAGCGCCGCTTCGGTGATGTCACGGGAATCCTCCGAATCATCGACAACAAGTATCCGCATTTGACGATCCTCAGTATTTTTGCGTAGTTTATTCTATGTTTTATTATACGGTCCCGAGGTTACTGCTGTTTAACAGCTTGAATTCTTTCATCGGCAAATAAACGCCAAGTATTATTTTGGTATATGACTCGATAACCCGGGAGGCCTTGGCGGAATAGGAATGGGAAGGTTCTGTTTAGCCGGTCGCCCGCGCCAAGATTGCTTTGCGGATTCGGAACCGCGACGAAGGGGGCGTCGATGCGCGAGAACAGCAAGGCGAGCGCGAACGGCTCGCCTGAGGGGAGTAAAAGCCCGCGCGCATGGCCGCGGCCCAGCACAACAGCCGGGGCATTGAAGGTATCAACCAACACATCGTCCCGTCCGACTGTGGCGCCGCCTAGGCCGAGCGCGTCGATCCGCTCCTGGTCGCCGAACTGCCCCTCGATCGCCGCGCTGGCCCGTGTCGTGGCTATGGGGTCGACAATCGCCAGACCGATCGCGCCGCCGAGCCACCCCAGCACAAGCAGCATAAGGGCCAATCCGCGCCGATGCCGATCGATCGGCACGCGCGTCATAACGATCACCGCGAGAACGGGCGCCGCGATGGTCGCGATCCCCGGGCTGCCGAATAGTCCCGTGACAATCGCGAATATCGCCGCGACTATCGCGGCCATGGCGAAAACCGCGGCCGGCGCGATCAACGCGCGGCGCCGATACACCCAGCCGATGGCAACGACGGCGATAGGAGCCGCCATCGCCAGTACGACTGCGACCGTTAATCCGGCATCCAGCGCCGGCGCCCCGGCAAGCCCTCCCGGAATCAACCGTGCATGACTCGCTGTCCATTCGGCCATGCTCGCTGGCGTCTCGGCGAAGAATCTCCAACCGTCGCCGGGAAATATCCAAGCCACATAGGCAAATGCCGCGGCCCCGAAAAGCGTGGGAAACGCCAGCGTCAGCACAATGTTGATCGCCGATCCCGCGACCAATGTTGGGCTAATGGCGAAAACGAGAAGGGGCACCGCCGCTGCGGCGATTGCTGCTCCCATCGGATGGGAGAACGCGACGCCCAGTAGCGCCAGTCCCACGGTCATCACTTCAGGGATGCCGCTGCGGGCTCGCAGGTCGTAAAGGGCGTTCCCAAAGAGATAGAGAAAGGTCACCAGGAACATTTCTGCCGCACCGGAGATCACCGCGCGCAGCAGCAGGGGATGAAAAGCGATCAACAACGTCGCCAAGCCCGCGGTGAGGACTGAAAGGCCGGAGACGCGAAGCGCGTGGAACCAAACTCCAGCCAAAACCGCGAAAATCCCCGCCGCCAGCAAAGCCGGCGTCGGCGTGCCGTTGGGCATAATGAAGTGCAGAAGCGTCGTCGCCAGAAAAGGAATGCTTGGATAGGCCGCGACGATGGATCCGATTGACAGTTCGCCGTCGCCGGCGGTGATCGCCGCCGCCCACAACGCGACAGCGTCGTCGGGGATTAGGCCGACCCGCACCGCCCCCGCCGCGAATGCCAATGCGGCAACGAAGGCAAATAGCGCGATGGGCATGGCTGCGTAAACGCGCGTCACGGCGTCATGCTCCGTGCGCGGGCGAGTTCCACGGCGGTGTATTTGGAAACGCCATGCTGCGTTTTCTCCCAATAGAATGGGTTGCGCAAAAGCTGCCAAAGGCCGCGATAAGCCGCGATCGAAATCAGCACCCAGTAGCCAAGCACGGTAAGGCTATAGGGAATGAGCGTAAGCCAGCCGCGCCGGATGGGCGCCAGCATGCTGAGATACATAAAGGCGCCGTTGCCGGCGAGGAGATTGAAAAGGCTGAGAAAGAGCAGCACCTGCGGGAACACCACATCGGCGCCGGTGGTCAAGGCAATCACCCAAACCAGATAAAGCATCCAGAAAATTGGGTTGAAAAGACCCGAGAGCACCGTGCCGCCGATGAAGAAAACAAATCCCAAGAAGCCTAGCGGCCCGATTGTGCGCCACAAATGCTCCGGCCTCCGAGTGTGGACCAAAAAGGTCTGCATATAGCCTTTCATCCACCGCGAGCGTTGACGAATCCAGTTACCGGAGTGGCAGCTAGCTTCCTCAAACGTGGTCGAGTCGACAACGCGAACCCGGTAGCCTTTCTGCGTCAGGCGAAGTCCGAGGTCGGCATCCTCGGTGACGTTGAACGGATCCCAGGCATGCAGCTCGCGCAGTACCTTGATCTTGAAGTGGTTCGACGTGCCGCCGAGCGGGATCGGGATATTGAGCCGCTCAAGACCAGGCAGCATCTGGTCGAACCATAGCGAGTAATCGAGCGTGAACATCCGCGCCAGCCAATTCTCGCTGGCGTTGTAATAGTTGAGCCGGCACTGCAAGCACGCGACCTCGGGCGGCGATTGCTGGAACGTCGCCACGACCTTACGCAATTGATCCGGCTCGGGCCGGTCTTCGGCGTCGTAGATCACCAGATATTCGCCGCGGGCAAAACGCAGCGCGAAGTTACAGGCTTTAGGCTTGGTTTGCGGCACAGACGCAGGCACCTGAATGATCTCGAAAACGCCCTCGAGACCCAGCGTCTTCGCCACGTCGAGGGTCGCCTGATCGCCGGCTTCCAGCACGATCTTGATGTCGAGCTTGCCCAGCGGGTAGTCGAGTTGCCGCAAGGCATGAGCCAGGATCGGCAACGTTTCCGGCTCGCGGAACATCGGGACCAGAATGGTGAAAACCGGCAAATCTTCATCGCGCAGTTGCCGGGCGAGCATTGCAATGGCGAGGTCGGGTTCGGGAGAGCGGCTGCCGCCGATGGCGACAAGCAGTCCCTTGAACAGGAAATTTCCGAGATAGAATATGCCCATTGCCACATTGAGGACGATGAGTGTGGCGATCGGAGCGAGCGCGAGACCCGCCAGGAAGATTGTAAGCAGCGCATAAGCAACGATGATCTGAGCCGGGGCGAAGACCTGACTCGCGGACATTTCCGGATCCCGTTCCGCGAGTTCGTAAACGGCGCGATGGGACAGCACGTCCGCAAAGGCGGTCTGCACGGCCCAGACAATGTCGAACTTCGACGTGACCGCGAATTCGATCGCGGTTCCCCAGCGTTGGCGCGCGAACAAGATCGTTTCCGGTCCGGGTTCGGCCGTGGCGATCACGATGCGTCCGTCGCGCCTTCGCCACGGCATCAGCAGTCTTTGCGTATAGCTGTCCGCATCGGCGGCAACCACCAGCGACGCATCCGGCGGTTCGTTGCCAAGATCGACGAAAGGCAGATCGTAGTAATTAGCCAGGGCCTGATAATAAACGTCCGGCCTGATCCAGTTACGCGCCAAGATCGCGTCGCCGAGTCGGACGTTCCAGGTCTCAGCCAGCCGCACCGCCTCGTCGAGTTGAGGAAGCGTGAGGATGCGGCGCCCGGCCAGAAGGTCGCCGAGCGCCCGATCGGATGGAGAGAGTTGCGGCATGGCGTTTAAGATGCCGCGCCGGATCGACGGCGGTAGATCCGCTGCAGGACCAACAGGAACAGCACGGTCCCGCACAGCCATAGAGCCGCAATCAGCCAGGGCCGGAAACGCGCTGCCACCGTGAACCAGGAAACCTGGTCGGGATAAACGATGCTGATCAGGGTGTCGCGTTCGGTCGACATCGCCAGCGACGTGCCGATTTTGTCGAGAACGGCAACATCACCGTGATCGAGGCGAAGTTCCGGCGGGTTCGGCAG
>JAXDOR010000201.1:0-4325 GCA_034668825.1 Alphaproteobacteria bacterium
CAATTGCAGGAGGCAGGGCATCCGGCAGGATCGGACAATTCACAAAATATTACAATGATTTAACGGAAGCCCTTGGGGCCGCCGCAATCCCCTTGCGAGCAAAAAATCGCTTCCCATATCGGGGCGGTGCAGGCCCATCCGGGCTGCACGTTCAACGGTGTCCGGCCAATCCGGCGGACCACCGCATGTCGCTCAAAGGAGGATATGCCATGCGTACATTCGATCTTACCCCCCTCTATCGTTCCACCGTTGGTTTCGACCGGCTGTTTTCGCTGCTCGATCAGGGCGCGGGCTTTGACGCCACTCCGGGCTACCCGCCCTATAACATCGAGCGCACCGGCGAAAACGATTACCGTGTCACCGTCGCCGTCGCCGGTTTCGGCGAAAACGATCTTTCGATCGAAGCGAAGGAAAACACGCTGACGATCCGCGGCGAAAAGCAAGAGAAGGAAGAAAAGACCGGCGAGCTTGTCTATCAAGGCATCGCCGCGCGCGCCTTTGAGCGCGTCTTCCAGCTCGCCGATTTCGTCCAGGTGAAGAATGCCTCGCTCGAGAACGGCCTGCTCCACGTCGATCTCGTCCGCGAGATCCCCGAGGCCAAGAAGCCCCGCAACATCCCGATCGCCGTCAACGCCGCTGCGGCGCCGCAGGTGGTCGACGGCTCGGCCGAGAAGGTCGCCGCGTAAGCGCGACTTTCGGCAAATTGCTTCTGACACAAACGAAGCGCCCCGGTGCCCCGGGGCGCTTTTAACTGATGACTTTCGACTCTTGATCGTCCACCTGGCTAGGTATCGGACTTCAATGAGCGCGACCAATTATTGATCTCTGCACCAAGTTCTAGCACGTGCGGGTTTTTTGGATATTCGTCGACTAGCGCCTGCATGAATTCTTCGAGCTTCCTATGGCGAGCTGCGACTTGAATGAGTTCACGCCACACATGGATGGGTGCTTGATTACGGTTGATTTCCCAAGTCGGCAAATCTGACCGTAACGCAAGCATCTCTAGTTCCTCCGCTCTATAATAGATCATCGGAAGCAAGTCTAACAGTCGACGCTGCAACAACTGCGGTAAAGGTTGCAGGTCTCGGTTCGCCGCGCGAATCTCTCCTTCGAGAGTCGGCCAAAAAACATCAAAATACTTTTTCAAACGCGCTTCGGGCAATGCGCCGCTTGGTACATTGAGATTGATTGATTGAAGCATTTCCCAAGTTTGCTTGCTGTTTGCCTCCTTTGACTGAAATTGTGAAAGGGGTCCGTCCAATTGGCTACGAGTTAAATCTATCAGGTAAGGACAAACTCTGCTGCCCTTCACCGACTTGCTCAGCGCGCCAGCCTCAAACATTGGCCATGGATTCTGAAGCGATTCTTGCGTAACGCATACAATCCCATAATCCGTCGTTTCGAGTTGGGTAGCTAGCTCCAATTCCCAACGTCCGCCGGCCGAAATGTCGGCGTCGGAGAACCACGGGATCAAGTTCTGATTAACGTCTTGCAGAAACCCCTTGAGTGCTATTGCAACGCGGTGCGCTTTTTCACCGGACCAACTAATGAAGATTTTCATTGCCTTAACCCAGCTGATGACAATGCCGCGTTAATTATGGAGTTTGCGCCGGTACTTCACAATCGTCCTAGTAGATTTTGAAGCGTTCGGCACCAAATAGCGTAAAAAATCACGACCGTGGCTCGAGCTTTCTTTTCCGCCCCTCTTGAGGAAGAAAGCGGCGACTGGCGCGCGATGCGGCAAGCGCGGCGATGTGTCTATGAGACGACCTTGCGTCGAGCTCCGGGAACGTTCAAACTTATCCGCCTGCTACAGCAGCATCCGAAGAGGAGCCGATGTTTGGGAAGTCGATTCTTTCCGCTGCAATCGCAGCGCTTGCAATTCCGTGCACCGCCCACGCCCAGCTGCTCAAGATCGTCGAGGTCAACGCGCCGAAGGTGAACTGCGTCTTTCAAACCGACTGCAATATTCCGGTCACCGATACCTCCAGCAATATTTCGCCGCCGTTTCTGGCGGACCCGGGCACCGCATGGATGCAGTCGCGCACCTTCGCGGGCGTAGCCGGCGCGCCGGGCGCGGGCACCACCGGTTACATGTATCGCCTCAGCATGACGCAGGCGTCGGCCCCGGGATGCATCCTCGGATTCAACCTCAATTTCGGTCCGCACAAGCAATTGCCCTATGCGAACAACGAACTTGCCGATGTCTATGTCGTCACCACCGGCGGCCTCGGGACGATCGGCCTGAAATCAGCCGAGCGACATGGCGATATGATCGAGTTTACGTTCGCGGGCCCGGTTTGCGCGGATGGGCCGCCGGACGTCAAGAAGACCACATACTTTTTCGGCCTTGCGGCAACCGCCGCCCCCATGAAGGTGAGCGCGAGCGTACGGTATCGGCGATCCGGGGTTCTTCGGAATCGACACGCGCGTACCGACGCATAGCGTCCCGCAAGATCCTCCCGGGGGCCTGTAGCCCTTCGTTGCACCAGATTCAACCCTCATCCTGAGGAGCGGTCCGAAGGACCGCGTCTCGAAGGATGGAGTGTCGCGGCCATCCTTCGAGACGCCGCGCAAAGATGCGCGGCTCGTCAGGATGAGGGTGGAAAGCTCAATCCAGCCCCTGCGCCTTTGGCATTTCCTGCGTCGGCATGATCTGTAGCGAAGGTTTTGCCACGCCGACCGTGGCTGATGGCGCCGACGCCTGCGGCTCGGCTGGTTTCGCGGTTGCAGCCGATTGCTGCGCCGGCGCTGCTTCGGGACGGGCCGCGTGCGGCGGCGCTTTCGGCAGTGGCGTTGCGGGGCGGCGGGCGACATGCGGTATCGGGAGCGGCGGGCGTGGCGCGCGCCGGTAGCTGCTGTTCGTCGGAGGCGGCAGCGGCCCCACCGGGCCATAAGCGAGGTTGAAATCTTCATTGAAATTGTCGCCCATCCGGTATGCCGGCGTGAAGCGGATGATCCGCCCGCTGCGGGCGTCTATCACCAGCCGCCCGTCATCGCCGCCGCGGTCGATCACCGAAATCGTGTAGACGAGGCCGCGCTGCTGCGGGATTCCCAGCGGCGAAAATCCGCTCTCGCGGAGGATGGTGTAGACCTCCCGCGGCGGCAGCAGCTTCGGCCTGTAACCCGGCGGCGGCGCTTCCGGCGGCATCACCGCATAGGGTCCGCCGACATCCGAAACCCTGCTGGCTGGCGGCCGTCCAACCTCGTGCGGCGCCGGCGCTTGCGCATTCGCAAGCCCGGCCGTCAAAACCAGGCCGGCCAAGACGGCCCATCCCATCAACAGCTTCATCGTGCAACGCTCCCCTGGTATGCCCCGCCTCCAAAGCGTCGTCAGGTGACTATTTTCGCTCCGTCTCGAGCGACAACCTCATGCCTGAATCCGGCAGCCCTTGGGCCGGATCGCGGCGGGCTTGCCCCAAATCCGGGGCGGGCAGCACGGCCCTCCCTGCCATGCAATCGGGGACTCCAGCACGCTTGTGTGCTACAATAAAATTTGGCAATGTCAGGGTTAGGACAGCATCACTGTCTCAATTGTGACGGCAATCCCGGCATGGGGATTGCAGCGTAAGTTGGCGCTTCGGCGCCAAGAAGGTGACAGGCAAGGCCGTTCGCCCGGGACGTGTGAACGCCAAAACCTGAATTCTGAAATTGCGGCTCGCGGAGGACGAGCGGTGGCCCCAGGGTTTGAATCGGGGGTACCGCGAACGCCCAAGGTGCGCCGACCGACGGAGACGAGACCCTTGCGGGGCTGAGAGGACTTGAAGAATGAGCGGGCTCGAGTTCGAACGCGAAGATATCGTGACGGATACGCTGCCGGCGAATCCGCTTGCGAAACCGTTCGAACAAGCATCCGGGGAGCCTTTGCGCGAGCATACTTGGCGCCCGCCGGCCGAAGGCCTGTACGACCTGTCGCAGGAGAAGGATGCCTGCGGCGTCGGCTTCATTGCCAATATCAAGGGCAGGAAGTCGCATCAGATGGTCTCCGACGCGCTCGACATTCTCTGCAACCTGGAACACCGCGGCGCGGTCGGCGCCGATCCGCGCGCCGGCGACGGCGCCGGCATCCTGGTGCAGATCCCGCACCGCTTCTTCGAACGCAAGTGCGCCGAGATCGGCTTCCGGCTGCCAAAACCCGGCGAGTACGCCGTCGGCGCGCTGTTCATGCCGCGCGAGACCGCGTGGCGCAATGTGATCAAGAGCATCATCGCCGACCAGATCACCGACGAAGGGTTGATGCTGCACGGCTGGCGCGATGTGCCGACCGACAAATCCTCGCTCGGCGAAACCGTGAAGCCGACCGAACCTGCCCCAAAGCAGCTCTT
>JAXDOR010000202.1:0-3083 GCA_034668825.1 Alphaproteobacteria bacterium
GCCCACATGTTTCACGTGAAACATTGGGCCAGCGAGTCGGTCGATGACCACCCCGTCCACGCCGACCGATGCGACGCGGCCCTCGATCAAATTCACGTCGCCGACGAAATCAGCGACCCAGCGGGAATGCGGCTGTTCGTAGATTTCAGGCGGCGTGGCCACCTGCGCTAGCCGGCCGCGATCCATCACGCCGATGCGGTCGGCGACCGTCATGGCCTCTTCCTGATCGTGGGTGACGATGACGAAAGTCAGCCCAAGCTTTGATTGCAATTCCATCAGCTCGAAGCGGGTGTCCTCGCGCAGCCTGCGGTCCAGCGCCGCCATCGGCTCATCTAGCAATAATACCCGCGGACGTTTGACCAGCGAGCGCGCAAGCGCGACGCGCTGGCGCTGACCGCCGGAAAGCTGATGCGGCTTGCGCTTTCCAAAAGTCTCAAGCTTGACCAGCGCCAGCATCTCCGCCACCCGCGCGGCAATTTCGTTTTTCGGCAAGCCGTCCTGGCGCAAACCGAAGGCGACATTGCTTTCAACGGTCAGATGCGGGAACAGCGCGTAGCTCTGGAACATCATGTTGACCGGACGCCGATAGGGTGGCACGTCAACCAAATCCTTGCCGTCGAGCAGGATGCGTCCTTCGTCAGGCGTCTCGAATCCGGCGAGCAGGCGCAAGAGCGTGGTCTTGCCGCAGCCCGAGGGGCCGAGCAGCGCGAAGAACTCGCCCTCGTAGATGTCCAGCGATAGGCGATCGACCGCGGTGAATTCCGCGAAGCGCTTGGTCACCGCTTCGAAACGCACGAGGGGCCGCGCTGCGGTTTCGCTTGCCGGCATTGCGCCCGTTTCCGCCCGCTCGGGCAACATTGCGTCGGCGCTCGCCATCACCACTCCTCGACTACCGGGATGTGATCGGCTATCGGCCTCCGGCGCGCGGATGCTACCGGCAGCGGGGCTGTCGCTCAACAATTTGTATGCGAGAAGTAGCGGGCGTTGAATCAAGCCGCCGTAATGAGCGGCCTGTTACAGGTCAATTCACGAGAAAAATCTCATCGCGGGTGCGATCGATTTCCGGCCTATAGACGCCGGTCTTGCGCGGTTCAGGACCGTAATAGTCGCCAACCTTCACGATCGGGCGCGGATGAGTGAGGATCGCGACCATGCGATCGAGCAAGGTTTTGCTCGATACCGGCTTGAGCAGATATTCATGGACGCCGAGACGCATCGCCTGCAGCACGCGCCAACGCTCGCCGTGAGCGGTCAGCATGATAATCGGCACGTGGGGGACCGGAAAATCCGCGGGCGAGCGTACCGCCCTGACGAAACTCGGGCCGTCAAGACCAGGCATCTCCCAGTCGACGAGGACAACGTCGGGGACGATGTTGCGGATGGACTCAAGCCCGGTGGCGCCGTCATCCGCCTCGTAAACATTTTTAATGCCGATAGCGGTCAGCAGCGTGCGCAACACCTTGCGCGTGTAATGCTCGTCGTCGACCACGAGTACTTTGGTCGCGTGAAATAACGTTTGGATGTTCTGCGCAATTGATTGCATGGGGCGGCCTAGGAGTTCGGCTAAACAAATCTCGATGAATTGACTCTCTTTATAAGAGCATTTGGGGATTACATTGGCGTAAAAAACATCGGTAAAATTGTATAATGATTTGGTTGATGCAGTGCTATGGCGGACTGGATTGCGTGTGATTGGAAGACGTTTTCGCCACCGCGTCAGCCACGAAACGAGCGACCGCTTCCCGCTCCGCGGGCAGGAGATGCATCCCAAGCTTGCTGCGCCGCCACAGCACGTCTTCGTCGGTCCGCGCCCATTCATGACGGACGAGATAGCGGATTTCGGCCTCGGTCAGGTCGGCGCCGAAGCGCGCGCCGAGGTCGTCGAGCTTCATGGCTGCGCCGATGACCTGATGAATGCGTGTGCCATAGGCGTGCACGAAGCGCTGGGCATGGCGGTCGCTTAGGAAGGGCCACATCTGCAGCGCCTCGGCGACCAAAGCGCCGATGCTGTCGTGGGGGAAATCGCCACCCGGCAGCGGCGACGTGGCGGTCCATGGCGGCTTTTGAGGAAAGACATGCGCAAGCCGCGCCAGCACTGCCTCGGCCAGCCGCCGGTAGGTCGTGATCTTGCCGCCATAGATCGTGACCACCGGCGCTTCGTGGGCGCCCTCGTCGAGAGTGAAATGATAATCCCGGGTCGCGTCCTCGGGCTTGCGCGTGCCGTCGTCGTAAAGCGAGCGCACGCCGGCAAAGGCCCATTTCACATCCACGGCCCTGATCTGATCGCGGAAATAAAGGTTCACGGTGTCGCAAAGATAGTTGATCTCGTCGGGGCTGGGCGCGGCGGCAGCCGGATCTCCTGCGAAATTCTCGTTTGTGGTGCCGATCAAGGTGAAGTCGCGTTCGAACGGGAGCACGAACACGACGCGACGGTCGGCGGATTGCAGGATGTAGGCCCTGTCGTGATCAAACAGACGTGGCACAACGATATGACTGCCCTTGACCAGCCGCATGCGGCTCGGCGCCGGCATCCGGATCACAGTCTCCGCGACCAGTCCCGCCCAAGGTCCGGCGGCATTGACGAGGACGCGCGCGGTCACCACGTCGCGGTGGCCGCGATCGTTGAGGATGAGCCGCCAGATGTCCTCGCGTTCGGCGCGCACGCAACGCGTCCGGGTGCGGATCACCGCGCCGCGTTCAGCCGCATCGACAGCGTTGAGCACGACCAGGCGCGAATCGTCGACGCCGCAGTCGGAATATTCAAAGCCGAAGCGGTAACGCCGGCTCAGTGGCTGGCCGACGGCATGATGCGTCAGGTCGAGCATCTTGGTCGGCGGCAATATCTTGCGACCGCCAAGATGATCGTAAATGAAAAGCCCGAACCGCATCAGCAGCGCCGAGCGCGGGCCTGGATAGGCAGGAAGCACAAAGCGCATGGGCTGGATCAGGTGCGGCGCCATGCGCAGCATCACCTCGCGCTCGGCAAGCGCCTCCCGCACCAGCCGAAACTCGCCATGTTCGAGATAGCGCAGCCCGCCATGGATCAACTTCGAGGATGCCGACGAGGTGCCGGAGGCAAGATC
>JAXDOR010000203.1:0-7502 GCA_034668825.1 Alphaproteobacteria bacterium
GGCCTAGCCCTGAACATGTTCGAGCTCGGCACGCACTGGTCGGGCTTCCTCAAGGGCGATGCCCGCTTCGGCAACAGCTATCGGGGTGGATCGGCGAAGGGTGGCTTCCGCTATCAGTGGTAGACACTAAGACCGGGTATGCGCTAAAAGCGCGCGTATTCGGGGCACTGGCCTAGCAGGCAAACGAAAACCAGCCTGCTGACGGATAGTGCCAACGCCGAGATAAAACAGAGGCGAGGTCGATAAATACGATCTCGCCTCTTTCGTTAACCCAACCACGCGAGAGGTTGTTGCGACCGTGGACGAGGATATCGCTACGAGTTCAGATAAAGCAGGCGGTGAAGCTGGGTCCGCGAAAGGTGCCGACGTCGTCGTTCAAGCCGAGGCGGGAGCCGCGCCGGAGATCGCTCTCGCGACCGACAAGCCTGCTCAGGAGCCGGCGGCGCGTCCCGCCGAGCCGGCCGCCGAAATACAAGCCAACACCACCAACATCGAATGCTCGCGTGGCTTGGCCGACTGGCTGATCATCAACAATGTCAGTCTTGCCTTCACGTCGTATCAGACCGGGCAGCTTTTCCTGATCGGCGTGCTGCCGGACCGAAGAATATCGGTCCACCAGCGCAATTTTATCCGCGCCATGGGGCTGCTCAGTCAGCCCGATCGCGTCTATGTGGCGTCGATCGAATCCATCTGGCGGCTGGAAAATATTCTGAAGCGCACGGAAGTCGCCAACCAGAGCTTCGACCGGCTATTTGTTCCACGCAACGCTCAGATCACCGGCGACCTCGACGTTCACGAGATCAATGTCGACAAGCACGGGCGGCTCATTTTCGTCAACACGAGCTATTCCTGCCTCGCCACCTTCAGCGTCACGCATAGTTTCAAGCCGATCTGGAAGCCGAAGTTCATCAGCAAACTCGCGCCGGAAGATCGCTGCCATCTGAACGGCTTCGCGATGGTGGACGGCAAGCCAAAATACGTAACCTCCGTAAGCCAAAGCGATCTGGTCAACGGATGGCGCGAGAATCGTCATGTCGGCGGCGTCCTCATCGAGATCGAAACCGACCGGATCGTGACCGACGAATTATCGATGCCGCATTCGCCGCGCGTTGTGGACGGCAATCTCTGGGTTCTCGATTCCGGCCGAGGCTATATTGCGCGCGTCGATGAGACGACCGGCAAAAGGGAAGATGTTGCTTTTTGTCCGGGGTTCTTGCGTGGCCTCTCCATCTGGAACGGTCACGGCATCGCCACGGTCTCTCTCCCGCGCGATGGAACGTTCAAGGATCTCGAGCTCGAAAAGAATATAAAAGCGCGCGGCGGCGTGCCGTGGTGCGGCATCCAGATCGTCGATTTACGGACTGGCGACATCGTCCAATGGATACGCCTCCAAGGCTTCATCAAGGAGCTGTTCGACGTCGGCGTCATTCCCGGGGCGCGTTGCCCGATGGCTCTCGGGGTGGGAACTCCCGAAGTGCAGCACACCATCAGCTATGAGACCGAACTGGCGCCGATTTCTTTGGACCCGGTCGTCCCAAAGGAAGCTGAGACGGCACAGAGCACTTGATATTCGCGCTGCAAACAGATTCCGCCAAGTAGTCCGCAGTGATAGCCGCACCATACCGGCAATAAATATCCTGCCCTCTGCTCACTGACGATGGCGCCGAGGGACGGCGCCGCCCGGCTACTATTCTCCGAGGCTTTCGAACCGGATGACAGCCTGGCGCGGCTTGGAACCCTCCGCCGTTATGCGCGTCGCAGAACCTGCCCAAGCACCGCAATTTTCTGTACGGTCAGGCAAGGCCTTATCGGAGTGGCTATCCGATGCTAACTTAGGCCGGCGCTGCCTTAACGGAGGTTTTCATGTTCTCGAAGATCAATCACGTCGCCATTGTCAGCGAAAACTATGCGCAGCTGGCGAAATTCTATGAGGCGATCTTCGGGATGAAGACATCGTCGAAGTCCCGCCCCGCCCGCGCGGTGACGGTCGGCGACGGCTATGTCGGTCTCAATATCAATCCCCGCCGCGCCGGACGTGTCGCCGGTCTCGACCATTTCGGCATCCAGATCGCGGACGTGGAGACGGTTTTCGACCGGATGCGCAAACATTATCCCACGGTGAAGTGGCTGCAGCGCCCCTCCACCCGCCCATTTGCCGGGATCACCACCCACGATCCGGATGGCAATGTGTTCGATATCTCGCAGAAGGACATGAAGAACCGCACGGAGGTCTATGTCGAGAACACCGGTGAGACCAATCCGCGCCACATCAACCATGTGGCGATGCGGACGCTCCGGCCAGCCGAGATGGCGGAATTCTACACCGACGTATTTGAACTCGCGCCCGCCAATACCCACAAGAGCAAGGACGATCCAAACTATTACGTCACTGACGGCCACATAACGCTGATCATCATGCCCTGGGACATCACCGATTACGACGGCACCGGCATCATCACGGCGGGCATGGATCACATCGGTTTCAAGGTCGAAAGCGTCGAAGCCCTGAAAGCCGACGTGGAGCGCATCGGCAACGACAATCCGCATCTGCGGCCGGCGCCGGTCGGCACCGGGCCGGAGGGCGCGGCACTGGAAAAGCTGTGCCGGCGCAGTTGTCCCTTCGGCCAGCATTGGATGGCGGATTCCGACGGCGTTCTCATCGACGTCTTTGCCGATTGATCGGAAAGGAACGTGCTTATGCGTTGCCCGCGTGCTGCCAGCATCGGGGCTGCAATCCTAGGCCTCGGTTTTGCATGCAATGCGGCTTTCGCCGAGCCTGTTGCCGATTTCTATAAGGGCAAGCAGCTTTCCTGGGTTTTAAGCACCGATGCGGGCGGCGGTTATTCCACCTACGCCAACGCTTTCGCGGCGCATTTCGCCGAGCATATTCCTGGAAAGCCGAAGATCATCATCCAGCACATGCCGGGCGGCGGCGGCATCAAGGCGATGAACTATCTGATGACGGTGGCGCCGAAAGACGGCAGCGCCATCGGGCTGGTGCATTCGAGCGTTCCTTTCGCGCCGCTCTACGGCATCGCCGGCGCCACATTCGACCCACGGCAGATGAACTGGATCGGCAGCATCAACAGCGCGCTTGGCATCTGCGTCGCCTGGCATACCGCGCAGATCAACACCTGGCAGGATCTTTTCGATAAACCTTATATCGTCGGCACTTCCGGCGCCGGTTCGCAGATGGAAACTCTGCCGGCCATGCTCAACAAGATGTTCGGCGCCAAGATCAAGATCATCTCGGGGTACCGTGGCGGCAACGAAATCCTGCTGGCGATGGAGCGCGGCGAGGTGAATGGCCGCTGCGGCGGGCTGGTGTCGGCGATCAATTCGACCCGGCCTGACTGGTTTGCGGAAAAGAAGGTGACGATTCCGGTTCAGTTTGCCCTGGAGCGCGATCCGAGGTTTCCCGACGTACCCGCTGTTGGTGAATTCGCCAAGGATGAGCGGACCAGGCAAATCCTGCAACTAATCTTTGCGCCGCAGGTGATGGACCGCCCGGTGCTGGCGCCGCCGGGCGTGCCCGCCGACCGGGTCGCCGCGTTGCGTGCGGCGTTTCACACCACCATGCAAGATCCAGCCTTCATCGCCGAAGCCAACAAGCATCAATTGGAAATCGAAGATGTGAGCGGTGAAAGGGTCGCGAAGATCATTCAAGATGCCTTTGCGCTTCCTCCAGCAGTCATCAAGGAAGCTAATGAGTCAATGACAAGCGCCGCAGCGGAAAAATAAAGACCGAGTTCGGGAGGAGATCGCCATGTCACCACGGCAGTCAGTGCTTGCAACAACCGCGGCTCTCGGCTTGGTCCTGAGTGGCGCACTCGTGCATGCCGACGAGACGGCGGATTTCTTCAAGGGCAAGCAGATCAACTTGATCATGAGTACGGGCGAGGGCGGCGGCCATACCACCTATGCCAATGTGTTTGCCAACCATTTCACGAAGCATATTCCGGGTAATCCGAAAATGGTCGTTCAATACATGCCGGGCGCGGGCGGCATCAAGGCCATGAATTATCTTTATTCGGTGGCGCCGAAGGACGGCACCACGATCGGCTTCGTTCATGCCAGCGTGCCGATGGCGCCACTTTACGGTGTCGCCGGCGCGAAATTCGATTCCCGGGAGATGAACTGGATCGGCAGCCTAGATTCTGCGGTTGGTATTTGTGTGGCGTGGCACACCAACAACATCGCAACTTGGCAGGATTTGTTCGACAAGGATTTTATCGTCGGCAGCGCCGGCGCCGGTTCCGAGATGGAAACGCTGCCGCTCATGCTCAACAAGCTGTTCGGCACCAAGATCAAGATTGTCTCCGGCTACCGCGGCGGCAACGAGGTTTTCCTGGCCATGGAACGCGGTGAGGTGAAGGGCCGCTGCGGTGGACTCTACTCGGCGATCAACTCGACACGGCCGGAGTGGTTTTCGCAAAACAAGATCACCGTGCCGGTGCAGTTCGCGCTGGAACGTGATCCGAGATTTCCCAAGGCGGCGGCTGTAGGGGAATACGCCAAGGACGATAAAACGAAACACGTCCTGCAGTTGATCTTCACGCCGCAAGAGATGGATCGGCCAATCCTGGCTCCGCCCGGTGTTCCGGCCGACCGTGTCGCGGTGCTGCGCGTCGCCTTTCACGCCACCATGCAGGATCCCGCTTTCATCGCCGAAGCCAAGAAACGCGACATCGAGGTCAAGGAAGTCGGCGGCGAAAGAATTGCCAAGATTGTGCGGGAAGCTTTTGCTTTACCTGCCGATGTGATCCAGGCCGCGAATGAAGCCATGAGGGTTAGCGGCACGACGGAAAAAGCTGAGTAAGGGCGGGAGCGCGCGGATGGATGCGGCGGTGACATCGGACGTTGAAGACAGGTTCGTCACGGTCGCCGGATTAAAGACGCGGTATTTTGAGACTGGGGGCGGACCGCCGGTCATCCTGTTACACGGCGCGTCGCTTGGCTCCTCCGCCGATGTCTGGCGGCGAAATCTGGAACCGCTCGCGCGCCACGGACTCCGCGTGATCGCGTATGACCAGCCGGGGTTTGGCTTGTCCGACGATCCTCCGGAATGGGGGCTTGGCTTCCGTACGGCCTTCATTCTCCAATTCATGGATGCGCTTGGCCTCGCCAAGGCGTCTATGATTGGACATTCGCAGGCCGGCGCCATGGCCGTCGACCTGGCGCTCTCCTATCCTGATCGGGTGAGCCGGGTGATGGTGCTTGGGACCGGAAGCTTGCTGCCGCCGCTCGCCGATCAACCAAGCAAGAAAATTCCGGTCGAAGGGGAGGAAGGCGGTGACAGCGAGCCGACGCTAGCAGAGGCGCGGGTGGGCCTCGAAAATACGTTGTTCAATCAGGCGCTTGCGACCGATGCGGAGGTGGCGCTGCGGCATCGCATGAGCACCGGCAAAAACCACCGCGCTTTCCTGGCGCGCAACCGCACGTCCGCCGCGAAGAATAAGAACAGCAAAGACCCGACAAAGAAACCGCTATGGCAGCGCCTCACGGAAGTCTGTCAGTCGCTATTGTTGATCTACGGCCGCGAAGATCGCGGCCAGGCGGCAAAACGGGCGGAATTAGCGAAGCAACAATTCCCGAGCCTCGACCTGCACATCGTTCCCAACTGCAAGCATCTGGTGCAGTGGGACGCGGCGGATGAATTCCACCGGCTGGCGGGATTATTTCTGCGGGGATAGAGCGTTGAACCTTTTCACCTCTCCCCGCAGGCGGGGGGAGGGAGTTCACCCGTTACGGATGCACGTCCTCGGTGAACCAGTCCGTCGGCAATTCGTGTCCGACGCCAAGCTCCTTAGCTTTACGGTAAACCACGGAGCCGGCGGCGGCGAACTGATAGCCGAGACCCATATTGTTGAGGAAGCAGGTCACTTCGTCGTCGGCCTGACGTCCCTTTGCTTGACCCGCGATCACTTCCGGCAGCGTCGGAAATTTCGTGATGTCGAGCTTCTCGCCCGACGGCTCGGGCTTGCCCTCAAACGCGGTCGCGGATTCGGGCAGTTCCTTGCTCACCGCCATCAAAGGCTTGGTATCGCGGGTGTGGATCACGACGCGGTCGGCGCGCTTGACCGCCTTCATTTCGATTTCCGGATTCTTGATTGAGCTTAAGTACATACCCGGCCTGACCCATGGCTCGAAGAAGATGGCGTCGAGGCTATTGCTCGCGCAGATCGCGATGTCGGCGCCGGACATGGCAGTCTCCGGCTGATCGACCGCAATGACTTCGACATTCAACACGCTGCTCATCTCCTTGGCGAAGGCTTCGCGGCGGTCGCGGTGCGGACTGAAACAGCGGATGATTTTTATGTCCCGCACCGCGCAGGCGGCCATGAGCTGCGTACCGGCCTGCCAGCCCGAGCCAAGAATGCCGACGCTTTGCGCGTCCTTGCGCGCCAGATATTTGATGCCGAGACCATTGGCGGCGCCGACACGGATGCGCTGCATGACCCCGTCCGGCAGGATCGCCAGCGGCTCTCCATTCTCGGTCGAGAACAGCAGAACCAGGCCGACATAGCGATCGTTAGGAGCCGCGGGTATTTTGACGCGACGGGCATTGTTCCCGATTTTCGGCATGGTGACGATGTCGGAGCTGAGGCGGATCGCGCTGATGCCAAGTTTTGGAATCACGCCGTCCATCGACTTCAGACTGTAATGTGCATCCGCGCGCGAGGTCGGCGTCAGGCAATCCGACCGCGTGCGCGACACGCCGCGCCCTTCGGCCAATTCCACATAAGCCACTTCCAGCACGTCGATGCATTCTCGCATCGTCAGCAACTGCTCGACGTCTTTGTTGGACAAGATCAATGTCACTATTGGTTCCTATCAGCGCTTGCGAATACGGAAGGTCAGCACGCCGGCCTCGCGCGCGCTATGCTCCAGCGCGTCGCCGGTCTGGCGCAGCAGATTGGGGATATCGATCGCGGCGAGCGGATCGGTACATTCGACGACAAGGATGTCGTCCGCCGGCAGCCCGGACAGGGCTTTTTTCGTCCGCAAAGCCGGAAGGGGACATTTAAGCCCGCGCAGATTGATCGTCTTTTCCGCCATCGTCCTTCCTCTGCGAGGCGGACTGGACAGTCCGGCAGGCTTTTCGTCAAGCCCGCCCGGCGCTTACGACCTTTGCCTTGCTTGACCGCGCTCCCGCGCTTCCCTCACATACCGGGGATGGTTGCGGAGTATCAACAGAGCCAACGGATCACCCGGCTGACGCCGCTTGCCGATGCGCTGGCGGCGGTCGATGCGCTGGTGCGGCCGGTGGAGCCGCGCGAGACCGATGTCGACAAGGCGGTTGGGCGCATTCTTGCCGCCGATGCCGTTGCGCCCGGCACGCGCCCGGCAACGGCCTTGGCCTTGCGCGACGGCTGGGCCGTCAAGTCGGAAGAGACGACGGACGCGGGGTCCTACGCGCCTGCTGTGCTCGCTTTTCCGCCCGTTCGTATAGAGACGGGCGATATTCTGCCACCTGAAGCGGACGCTGTGGCGCTCATGGA
>JAXDOR010000204.1:0-2512 GCA_034668825.1 Alphaproteobacteria bacterium
GTTGAGACGGTGAGCCGGTCGCTGACCGATCTCAGGCATCGCGGCCTCATCGCGCTCGCCGGGACCCGAGAGGTCAGGATCATCAACGCCGCGGCGATCGCGGATGGCGATTATCGCCCCGCCGTCCACAACACAATGCGATCCTTTGCATCTTCCGTCCCTTGCCACTCACCAAGATGAAGTGGCCGCCTGGCTGGTATCGGTCACCGCCGATTATTTGGGCGCGCCGATCCGCTTGAGGATCCATCCAGGCGGATCGCTGGCGGGAAAGCTTTCCCGGGAAGTTTCCTCCACCAGATCGTCAAATGGCTCAGTTGCGAGTTCTCCTGCGACTGAGCGCCGACGTGAACAACGCCGGCGTTCGGTCGCGGATTTTGACCGCGAAGGGTGGAGATTTTTCCCTGTCGGCACGACGCGTTTCATGCCGCCGCGGAGGCCGCGCCGATTGGCGGATACTCGTCTTTGCGTG
Organism: Alphaproteobacteria bacterium; assembly: GCA_034668825.1. Lineage (GTDB taxonomy): Bacteria > Pseudomonadota > Alphaproteobacteria > Rhizobiales > Xanthobacteraceae > CANKHA01. The sequence goes on from JAXDOR010000204.1 coordinate 470, forward strand.
CGCGTAGCCGGAAGGCCAGCACGATCAAGGCGACGCCGAACACGAGCGCATAGGCGCCAAGCCACCAGGTGAGAACAATCGCTCCGATCAGCGGCGCAGCGATCATCAGGATGCCATAGATCAGCGAGGCCACGCCTCCGAGAGCGAGCCACCAGCGGCCGTGATCTTGCGCGAGATGCGACGCGGCAGCGAGCATCAAACAGCCTGAAACAATCGCCCAAGCCGCAATAAGTACGACGAAAGCGATAACCGTAATGCTGGGCCAGAGGAAGGCAATGGCCGCGGTGGCGATACTGGCCAGACCTTGCAACAGTAGCATGCCCCAGCGCTCGTGCCGCACCATGGCGCGACCGGCGGCAAAAAGGGAGAACAGGCCGTCCACCAGCATGTAAGCGGAGAATAGCAGCACGAGCGACAGGATGGTTGCGCCGGGGAAAACAAGCGCAATCACCCCGAAGGCCACGCCGAGCAGTCCGCGCAAGGCGATCAGCCACCAGTTGCGAACCAGTGTTCGGCCCATTGTGTTAAATCCTGGAGGTGGCGCAGATCCAAACGTTTCATGGTTCGCGGTTGCGGTGCTCATGATGTCCTCCTGCTGCGAGCATATGTCTGAGGATTGCCGCGATGCGGCTAATGCGCCTTGACGGGCATCAATATGTACAAGCGAGAATAGCGTCGCTTGCCATGCGCCCAGGTTCCGGCTATGGCCCGCGGGTGCGCCGCCAGCTTTTTGCGCTAGGGTGGAACACGCAATGTAAGCCTCGCCCTTTCCTGGGATTGCCGTTAAAGGTCCGATGATGTCGAACGATGCCAATGCCTCCGAAACCGAGTTCTATGTGCGGCCGGGCGAGCCAGGGCACAATCAGAACAAGGAAGTGATCTGGGCGCGATGGCAGAAGAAGCGTGTCTTCGTGCGGGCGCTAGAAGGCACTTACGGCGACCTGGTGAAGGACCTGTTCACGCAGCCGCGCGTCTATCGATCCAACGACATGAAATGGAAAGGCGGCCCGGTTCTCTACAGCAAGACGCCGATCAACCCCGAGCATTCCCGGGTAGCACAGGCGATCGAATGCCACCTGAACGTCATCGCGCCGGGCGGTTCCGGGCAGAACCACGGCCACATGAACTCCGCGGTGCTCTACGTCCTCAAGGGCAAGGGCCACGACGTCCATGATGGACGGCGGATGGACTACGAAGCCGGCGACGCCATGATCGTGGAGAACGCCTGCGTGCACCAGCACTTCAATGACAGCGGCGACGACGGGCTGATCGTGCTGACGATGAAGGCGAAGCCGCTCTTCCTCTTCATGCACATGATCTTCCAGAAAACGGTGAAGCTCCCGCCGGGTCAGGCGGCTGCCAGCGCGGTGGACTACGCGCCGCCCGATCGTCTTTGATGCGCATTATTTCAGGTTGCGCACCAGTTCGTCGGTTGTCTTCAACGCATCATCCGGCGTCGCGGCGAGATCGTTGATGTCCTTCACCATCTCTTCCGGTGGAATCACCGTATACCCCTGCATCACCTGGTCCGCCGCCTTCGCGAATTCCGCATCGGCCGCCACTTTCCTGAAAGCATCGCGATAAACGTCGACGACGGGTTGCGGCGTATCCGGCGGCAGCGTGGCCCATTTGAACAAGATGCCGGCGCGCCAATAGTCGAATGCCGCCTGCATTTTCGGATCCTCGATCTTTCCTTCCATGGCATCGACGAATTTGGGCGCATTGTCGAAATCCGCGCGGCCCGACGGGCGTGCATTCTTGCTGAGGCCATCGCCATAGAGCACCTTGTATTGGCGGGGGTCGGTCAGCTTGTCGGCGATATATTCGCGGGCGAATGACGTCATGTCGATCTCGCCGCGCTCGATGGCCAGCAGCAGATCGGAACTGCCCGGATATCCGGTGACCCACTGTGTGTTCCAGCCGAGATAGCGGTTGCCCCAGAGCGTCATGCGCATTCCGCCGCGCGGCTGGCCGGCGACAATGCCCATGGCCACCGGTTTCTTACTCTTATCGAGAAGCCGCGGCAGCGCCTCAGTGCGGATG
>JAXDOR010000205.1:0-67617 GCA_034668825.1 Alphaproteobacteria bacterium
AAGAACTCAACGAATTCGTTTCCGAAATTCTCGACGAAATGACCGGCCTCGGTCCGCTCGAGCCTCTGCTCAAGGACCCGGGAATTAGTGACATTCTGATCAACGGCCATGAATGCGTTTACGTCGAGCGCGGCGGCATACTCGAACCCTGCCCGGTTCGCTTCAAGGACGAGGCGCATCTTCTTCGCATCATCAACAAGATCGTTTCCGCCGTCGGCCGGCGCGTCGATGAATCGCATCCGATGTGCGACGCGCGCCTGCTTGACGGCTCGCGTGTCAACGTCGCGGTGCGCCCGATCGGCGTCGACGGGCCGTTGGTGTCGATCCGTAAGTTCTCCAAAAAGCCCTTCAATCTCAACAAGCTCATCGAAATCGGGGCGATACGGCCGCAAATGGCCGAGGTTCTGGCGGCGGCGGTGAAGGCCCGGGTGACGCTTATTATTTCCGGCGGTACCGGCTCGGGAAAGACGACGATGCTCAATGCCTTGTCGGCTTTTATTTCCGAAAAGGAACGTCTGCTGACGATTGAGGACGCCGCCGAGCTGCAGCTGCAGCAGCCGCATGTGGGCCGCATGGAGACGCGGCCTCCCAACGTCGAAGGCAAAGGTGAGATCCGTCAGCGCGAACTGGTGAAAAACGCGCTGCGTATGCGCCCTGACCGCATCATTCTTGGTGAGTGTCGCGGCGAAGAAGCTTTCGACATGCTCCAAGCCATGAACACCGGCCATGAAGGCTCGATGGCGACGATCCACGCCAATACGCCACGCGACGCGGTCTCGCGTCTGGAGCAAATGATCGGCATGGCTGGCCTGCCGATGACCATCGCCAGTATCCGCGGCCAGATTGCCAACGCTATTCATGTCATCGTGCAGCTGTCGCGCCAGTCGGACGGCAAGCGCAAGGTCACCAGCATCGCGGAGATTACTGGCCTCGAAGGCGATATCATCCAGATGCAGGAGATCTTCAAGTACGTCCGTACCGGGACGGCGCCGGATGGAACCGTGCAGGGCCATTTCATGGCGACGGGCGTGCGCCCGCGCTTCCTCGCGGAGCTAATCAACCAAGGCATCAAGATTCCGGGCGCCTATTTTGACCCGGGGCAGCCGCTCTAGCGCCATGTCGCTCGATCTCAACCCTATCTATCTGATCTACATCATGGTCGGTGCTTCGGCGATTTTCGGCTTTGAGGCATTCTATTTTCTCTGCTTCTCCGGCGCCTCGTACCGCAAGAATGTCAACCGGCGCCTGCGTCTGATGCACGGCAAGACGGACCGCGAAAGTATCCTTGTCCAGCTTCGACGCGAGCGCGGCCTCACGAGCGGCGGCGATTATCGTCTTTCGATGATCGCCTTCAACCGCCTGGTGTTGCAGTCCGGCCTGACATTCGGCTTGGGACGCTTCGCCCTCTTCGTTTCTATTGGCGCGGCCGTGGCCTTCGCCATCACCATCTTCATTCGCGGCAATTTCCTGGAGGCGGTGCTCATCTCGTTGTTCTGCGGCACTCTCCTTCCCTATATGGTGTTGCGCATCTTGCGCGGCCGCCGGCAAAAAAAATTTGGTGCTCAATTCGCCGATGCCCTCGACATCGTCGTGAGAAGCCTGCGAGCCGGCCACCCGGTACCGACGGCCATTACCATGGTGGCGCGAGAACTGCCTGATCCGGTTGGCACCGAGTTCGGCATTGTCGCCGACGAGGTCACCTATGGCGCCGACCTCGAAACCGCGATGCGCAATCTCTATTTCCGTATTGGTCAAGACGACCTGCCGCTGTTCGTAACCGCCGTCGCGATCCAAACATCCACTGGCGGAAATCTCGGCGAAATTCTTGAAAATCTATCCGGTGTCATCCGCGAGCGTTTCAAGATGCGGCGCAAGATTCGCGCTCTGGCCTCGGAAGGACGTGCATCGGCGATGATTCTTTCGTCATTGCCTATCCTCATGTTCCTGATCATCAACTTTGTCTCGCCCGACTTCTATTCGAGCATATGGCACGAGGACATAACAAAAGTGGCGCTGACACTCGCGGGCTCATGGATGGGGCTGGGAAACTTCATCATGTACCGCATGGTGAACTTCAGGATTTGACAGATGGGAACTATTGTCGATCTATTTGTTGGCATCTTCGGCGACAGCTCAGCGATGATGCTGGGGCTGCTGGTGTTCCTTGCCAGCGGAACGCTTGCCTTCTCGCTAATGGCGGGCGTGCGGGTTCGCACCGCGGTTAAGCGCCGCGCGGTATCGATCATCGACGAAACCGAGCGGCAGCGTAATGCACAGGGATCGCGGTCGCTGCGCTATTCGAGCATCAAGGCGGCCCGCGCGCTTATCGATTACACAACCAAACACTATTCGTCCTCGGATGACGGCAACATGAAGGTGTTACGGCGCAGGCTCATCCTGGCCGGAATTTATGACACGCGCGGGGTCGCTTTTTTCTTTCTGTTGCGTACGGCCTTGGCCATCGGCCTCGCCCTTGGCGCATTCGTCATCGCGCCGATGATATTGGACGCGCAAGGTTCCGTCCTTTGGCTTCTGGTGGTGGCGGGCGGCATCGCCGGTTACGTCGGGCCGAGCATCTACATCGACCGGCGGATCAAGGCGCGTAAACAAGAGCACCGGTCCGGATTTCCCGACTTCATGGACCTGCTGGTGGTCTGCGCCGATTCCGGCTTGAGCATGGAGGCCGCGCTCGACCGCGTCGGCCGCGAACTCAGCGATTCCTATCCCTCGCTCTGCGCCAATATCCACATCGCCAATCTGGAAATTCGCGCGGGACGCACATTGAGCGAAGCCCTCGAGCATCTGGGGGATCGATTGGGGCTGGAAGAGGCACGTTCATTCGCCACCCTTATCCAGCAGTCGGCGGAACTCGGTTCGAGCATCACCTCTGCGTTGCGTGTGTATAGCGACGACATGCGCCATAAGCGCCTCTCGCGCGCCGAGGAAAAGGCCTATGCCCTGCCGGCCAAGCTTTCCCTGCCGATGATGCTGTGCATTTTCCCGGTTTTGTTCGTGGTGATCCTGCTGCCGGTCTTCGTGCGTATCCATACCGGACACTACTAAGTAGCCGTACCCGCTGGGCGGCTATGGCGAGGAAATTCTTAACCATCATGACCTAGGTTCGGTCGTCCGGTTGCTTCCGCAGGTCTGGGGGAAGTCGCGCGCGTGCGTCGCCGTCAGGTGGAACCGATCGCTTCGCCGGCCGGAGCGGGTTGATGAGAGTAGCTCAAGTCCTGACGATCATCGCCACATGCCTGGTGTGGCTGGTAGGCTGCGAAACATCAACTAAGCTTGGCGACCTGTTTCATACCAACGACAATGGCGGGCAGACTGCGAACCTCGCGCCGGGCGCGGAAGCAATGGCCACGACGTTGCCGGGGGAAAAGCCCGACTTGGCCAGCCCGGGACTGCTTGGCAGCGATCCGAACGACGATTTAAGTCTCGCGAAACAACATTTCCGCCAGGAAAATTTTGGCCTCGCCGAACACTACTTCCGCCGCGCGGTCGAAACTCATCCCAAGGACGCTGAAGCCTGGCTCGGCCTCGCAGCGGCCTATGACCGTTTGCGCCGTTTCGAGCTGGCGGACCGCGCCTATGCCCAAGCTATCGCGATTGTCGGACCGACCGCGGAAATCCTCAACAATCAGGGATATTCCTACATACTGCGCAGCGACTACCGCCGAGCGCGCGAAAAGCTCATGGCGGCGAAGGCGCAGGATCCGGCCAACATCTACGTAGGCAATAACCTGAAGCTGCTCGACCAGAGTGTTCGGAAGGGCAAGGCGATACAGTAGGCGTCATTCCGGGACGCGCCGAAGGCGCGAGCCCCGGAATCCACAACTTCGATCTATGAATATGGATTCCGGGCTCGCCGCTTCGCGGCGCCCCCGGAATGACAATCACTTCGTCGCCGGCGCGCCCGGGGCGTTTTCCAGCTGATCGAACCAGTTGAACCCCATCTCTTTGATGATGCGGTTGCTGATGACGATGAGGCGCGCGTCCGATTTGGCATCGGCATTGAAGTGCTGGTGCGTGACAAAAGGCGGCACATAGATGAAATCGCCGCGCTTCCATTCAAAACGCTTCGGCTCATCGGCCCACTTCCATTCGAATTGCTCAAGGCAGTCGAAGCGGAAGTCCCAGTGCAGGTCATAGCCTGACCCTTCGACGACGAAGATGACCTCTTCCCACATGTGCCGATGCTTGCCCGACTGCTCGCCGGGCTTGAGGAATTGCATATAAGCTTCAACGCAGCACTCCGGCGTATTCATCTTGTGATGAATGAGATGCTTGATGAGGCCGTCGGCGGATTGTTCGAACGGCATTTCTTCCGCCGTCACCACATTCGCGCGCTGCTCGTAATCGCGACGAAATTCCACAGACGCGTTGACATCCTCGGCACGAAAACTGCAGGTGCCGCCGCCAACATGGGCGAAGTCACGCTCGTCGAGAGCTTTTGCCATGCTTTCTCTCCTGCCCTACAGATCGGTTGGCGGCTGGAAGTTTTCGTTGCCCTTTGCCGGCGTGGTTGGCGGGTAGGACACGATCTTCTGGAAAACCAGATTCATAAAATGAAATAGCGGCTTTGCCTTGAACACGAGAAGCAAGGCTTCGTTGTTTTGGTCATCATTGAAGTGCTGATGCACGCAACCGTTCTCGACGATCATGACATCGCCGGCTTTCCAGGGAATGTGCTTCCCATCATGCACGTCGTGGCCGCGCCCCTTGATCACATAAAACACGGCGCTGTTAAGATGTCCGTGTTTTTGTCCATAAGCGCCGGGTGCATAGACCTCAATGTGTGTTTCAATTGATTGCGCGACATTGGCGTGTTGCGGACTGATGATGTGCTTGCCGAAGAGCTCCGGCCCGCCCTTCCATTTGACTTTGTTGGAAGGATAGATGCGCGGCTCCTCCATCAGCGACTTGTAGAGATCGCTATAGGTGCCGGCGAGTTCGCGAACGAAGATGCGCTTCTTCGACCAGCGCTCCCAATTCTCGCCTCCGGGAAGGACTTCGTCCTCCGGCGGCTTATTGTGGCCTTCGCCGGGCGATTTTTCGTAGAGGCCTGTCATTGCTACGTTCTCCCTTGCGCGCGCTGTCGAGCCAACAGACCCGAGTTGCTCATCACACGCGTCGAATTCCTCAAGATAGGGCCGATTGTCACGACTGCATAGCGACTACGGCTACGCGCCGGGAATCACAAAGGCGTTTACGGCTCGATGAATACCTTGCCGTCCTCGACGATCGTTCGGTAGGTCTTCACCGGGATCATGCAGGGCGGCGCCGCGACTGCACCGGTGCGAATATTGAAAGCACCGTTATGGAAATTGCACTCCACAACGTCGCCATCGATATAGCCCTCGTGCAGTAATCCGGGGCCGTGGGTGCAGGCGTCGTCGGTGACGTAGAATTCCCCATCGACATTGAAGACAGCCAGTTCAAGGCCCGCGGCATCGACGCGCTTGGCTTCGCCGGCTGCAACTTCCTCCGTCTTGCAGAGTTCTATCCGTGTGGGCGTGGTCATGATGGCTTGCCTGCCGGCGGCCGGCGGGTTATATTAGGAATGGAATGACGTTCCGCATATAGGAACGCCTCGCGTCATGGGTTTCCCATAGGTTTATACCCTGGTCAACCCCTGTTTAGTCGCTGTGCCCGCAATGGAATGCGGGAAGAACGCCGGGGAGTGGCACATGCTCAGGAAAGAACAGAGCGAACTCATCACCAAGACCGGCCCGGGCACGCCGGGGGGTCAGTTGTTCCGCAGCTACTGGATCCCCGTCCTTCTCGCCAGCGAACTTCCCGAGAATGAGTGCCCTCCGGTCCGGGTAAAACTGCTGTCGGAGCGGCTGCTGGCTTTCCGCGACACCCAGGGCCGCTATGGCCTGATGGACGAATTCTGCGCTCATCGCGGCGTGTCGCTCTGGTTCGGCCGCAACGAGGAGAACGGGCTGCGATGTCCCTATCACGGCTGGAAATACGACGTGACCGGCCAATGCATCGATGTGCCATCGGAGCCGGCGGAAAGCGGCTTCTGCCAGAAGATCAAGCTGAAATCCTATCCCCTGGTGCAACGCGGTCATATTCTGTGGACCTATATGGGGCCGCCAGACAAGCAGCCGCCGCTGCCAGAGTGGGAATTTGCCACCGTCCCGGCCAACCAGAGTTACACGTCGAAGCGGCTTCAGGAATCTAACTGGCTGCAGGCCATGGAAGGCGGCATCGATTCCAGCCACGTTTCATTCCTGCATAGCGGCGATCTGGAATCCGACCCGCTGTTCAAAGGCGCCAAAGGTAACAAATACAATCTCGCGGATACCAAACCGCACTTCGAAGTCGTCGAAATGCCCGGCGGCCTCTACATCGGCGCGCGCCGCAAGGCCGAGGAAGGCCACTATTACTGGCGTATCACGCCGTGGGTGATGCCGTCCTTCACTATGGTGCCGCCGCGCGGCGATCACCCGGTCCATGGGCATTTCTGGATTCCGATCGACGACGAAAATTGCTGGGCCTGGAGCTTCGACTACCATTCCACCCGGCCGCTATCGCAAGACGAGCTTGCCGCGCTCCGCCGCGGCGAAGGCGTCCACGCGCCGGTTGATGAAAACTTCCGGCCGCTCGCCAACAAGGACAATGATTACCTGATGGACCGGGACGCGCAGAAGGCCGGCAAGACCTATAGCGGTGTTCATGGCATCGCCATGCAGGACGCATCGCTGCAGGAGAGCATGGGGCCGATTGTCGACCGCACCAAGGAAAACCTGGTGTCGACCGACAACGGCATCATCATGGCGCGCCACCGCTTGATCCGCGCCGCGAAGGCAGCGGCGGAAAAAGGCGTGACCCCACCCGGCGTAGATGTAGCCCACCAGTTGGTCCGCTCCGCTTCAGTGATTTTGCCGGTCGACCAGCCATTCAAGGATGCCGCGAAAGAGGAACTCAAGGTTCGGCCCGGTCTGGCCCATGCCTCGGTCTGATCTGGAGGGAGTTGCTCTTAACTGAGCCACCGATGCTAAGGTGGGATGCGGCACGATTGACGAGGAGTTAGAGATGCTGAGCGAAAGCGCGCGCGTGACCACGGCGACAGAGTCGAAGTTCCGCATCAATGCGCCGAACTCCAAGCCTCGCGCCATCAAAGTCATTGCGCTGGATGAACGCAGCGAACAAGTGGTCAAACGCCTCGCCGCCGAGCGTTGGAACAGCGCTACTTTTTTCACGTCGCTGCACTTCGAAAGCCCTCCGCAGGGCGGTGCCGACTGGTCGATGAAGGCCTGGCTCAATGATCTCGCCGGGCGCACCAGCAAGCTGATCGATGAAATCAATACCGCCGACCTGGTGGTGATGGTCGCGACCGCGGGCAACAAAGCCGAAGCGGCTTCCGTGATCGGCGAGGCTTGCAGCCTCAAGCGCGTGATGACAACGGCATTGATTCTCGATCGCGGGGCGGCATCGGATCAAGCTCTTTCCGACACCTTATTGCACCTGCGCCCCTATGCTTCGATGCTCGTGGTCGCCGATGACGAAGACTATATCGAATCGATGCTCACCGCGCTGCGCGCCTGATCCGCGGCCCGATAGCCGAGGCGGCGGGAAACCAGGTCGGCGGTTTCAATGACATGCGGGACGAAGGCCGCGATCGCCTTCTTCGACAAGCGCGTCGCCGGCCCCGCCACTCCCACGGAAGCCACCACTTCGCCGGCATCGTTGCGGATCGGCGCCGAAATGCTGCGCATACCGATCTCGCTCTCCTCATCCTCGATGGCGCAGCCGCGCTGGCGGACGACGCTCAGCGCCTTAAGCAACTTCGCCGGGTCGGTGATGGTTTGCGGCGTGAGCGGGAGTAGGCCGCGCTGAATGACCTGATCGATGACTTCCGGCGGGCGGAAGGCGAGGATCGCCTGGCCTTCCGCCGTGCAATAGGCCGGCTTGCGCACGCCTATATCGGACCGCATCCGGATCGCCTGCGTGCTTTCAAGATTATAGACATACATGATCTCGGTGCCGTCCAGGATCGCTAGATGCACCGTCTCGTTGGTCTTTTCGCGCAGCTCATAAAGGTAAGGCCGCGCCTGGTTGGAGACGTCCATCCGCCGCCGCACCAACGCGCCCAGTCTGAACAGCGCGATTCCGAGCCGATATTTTTCCGTCTCAGGATCCTGTTCCAGCATCCCTTCGGAAACGAGCGTGGCGGCGAGACGGTGCGCGGTGCTCTTGGCAACGCCGAGGCGCCGCGCCAGGGCGCTGATGCCGATCTCGACCTGCTCCTCAGAGAAGGATTTGAGCAACTGGAGCGCGGTCGCCACCGACGAGAGTCGCTTCCGCTCCGGCCCGATATCGGCTTTGCTGTTGGCCTTTCCCTTGTCCATGGCCGATCCGAATACTTTCCGGTGAAGGGTCCGTCTCGGTGTCTGCGAGCGAGTTAAGCCGGGATGGGCCTACAGCCAAGGCATTAGAGAAGCATGGATCACGTCGGGCACGCCGCCTGGTTGGTTGCCGACGGAGCGGATCGCGAGATCGACATCTTTGAGCGGGAAGCGGTGCGTCGTGACCTTCTCCAGCGGGAAGCGATGCGAGGCAAGCTGCGCCAGCGCCAGTTCGCAAGCCTCATAGCTGTGGCCCCGGGCGCTATGCATGGTGATGAACTTCACCGTGAACTTTTCCAGCGGGAAATTCGGAAAATCCTTCAGCTCGCCCTGCACCACGATGGTGCCGCCCTTGCGCTTGAGCGCCTCGATACCGAGCAGGATCGGGATGGTGCCGGCGCCCGCGGTGCAATCGAGCGACACGTCGACGCCCTTGCCGCCGGTGATCTGCATGATCCGCTCCAGCGGGTCTTCCTTCTGCACATCGATCACATAGTCGGCGCCAAGCTCCTTGGCGACCTTCATCCGCGCGGCATCCTTGGAGGTGCCGGTGACGATGATCAGCGAGGCGCCCGCCTGCTTGCAGATCACGGTCTGCGACAGACCCTGCTGGCCTGGGCCCTGGATCAGCACGGTGGAATTGTATTTGACGCCGCCGTCGAACAGCGACCATTCCACGCCGTTCGCCATGGGCGTGACTAGGCCCGCCAGTTCCGGCGTCACGTTTTTCGGCACGTGGTGCATGACGGCGTTCCACGGCAGATACATGTACTGCGCAAAGCCGCCCCACAGATGCGGAGGCTTTTTGGCCGAGGTGTAGCCGTAGCGGATGGCGTCGGGATTGGTGCGCCAGTTGGTGTTCTCGCAGTGACGGTATTGGCCCTTGTGGCACCACTCGCATTTGCCGCACATGACATAATGCTCGACGAACACCAGGTCGCCTTCCTTGAAGCCTTTGCGCCGGGTGAATTCGCGGCCCGCCTTGGCCACGTAGCCGATGTTCTCGTGGCCCATGATCGTGGGTTCGTCGTTCGGCGGATGCGCGTAGAGCTTGACGTCGGTGCCGCAGATGCCGGCGACCTCCATCTTCAGCAAGGCGGCATCTTCCGGGATGTCCGGCATGGGGAATTCTTGGATTTCGGTCTTGCTCGGACCCACTCTCACCGCCGCCAACACTTTTTCTGCCACTGAAAAAACCTCCAATAAACGCCACGCGGCGGCACTCTAGGACAGGCCCAAGAGGCGTCAAGTCCCGGCCGGCTAAGGACGATTTTATAGGCGTGATGCCCCGCTTGCTCCCCTATATATAAGAACGGCAGTGGCTAAAGCCATGCGCGGCGGCCTGCCGGGCAAATGGATACTTTTTTAAGATGCTTGGATTTATTACAAAAAAAAGCCCCGAACACCTCCAGGCTCTGGACCAGGTGAAGACGTGGACGCGCGAGCGCTTCAAGCTTCCGCAAGACGCGGCGATCTTCGTTACCGAGGTAGCTTGCGCCCTGCCCGGCTGCCCGCCGCTGGAAACCGTGGTGGCGTTTTGGCCCAACTCCGAAAAGCGCCACCACTTCAAGATTTTCAAACCGGTTCAGGAGGTGGCGCCTGACGATCTGCCGCCGACCTGGCTGAAAAATTCCCTCGCGGAAAACGACGAGATCACCTGCGACTGTTGCTGAACCGTTCCGCCTTAAAGCTCCTCCTGCTCCCTCGACGCGCCGGGCTGTTTCCGGCATATATCGGCCTAATCGGCAGACCACTGCGTCCATCTATCGGAGCGAAGCGACCCATGGCCGGACCTAAACTGAAAACCGTTACCCGCACCCAAGGTAATAACAAAGCTTTCAAAGACGGCACCGTGAAGCCGAAGACCTTCGAACCCGATTTCATCGAGGTCAATCCGCTGATCGATGCCTTCCGCCGGATGGTGCGCAGCAGCGAGTTCGACGTCTGCGAGCTGGCGATCACTACTTACATTTGCGCCAAGGCGCATGGAAAGAAGATCACGGCGATTCCGGTTCCCCTGGTCCGCGCCTTCCACCACGGCGCCATCATTTACAATACCAAGTTGGGCATCCGGACCCCGAAGGATCTCGAAGGCAAGAAAGTCGGCATCAACCGCGGCTACACGGTCACCACAGGCGTATGGGCGCGCAGCATCCTGCAAGATGAATACGGCGTGGACCTGAGCAAGATCACCTGGGTGCTGTCGGGTGACGAGCATGTGGCGGAATACAAGGCGCCGTCCAACGTGGTCCCCATCGAGCCGGAAAAGAAAATGACGGACATGCTGATCTCGGGCGAACTGGCCGCGGCCATCGGCATCGAGGTCGACCATCCAGATATCAAGCCGCTCATCGCCAATGCCGAGGAGGCCGGATTAAAGGCGCTGCGCGAGCGCGGCCATTATCCTATTAATCATCTGGTCGTCATTAAGGACGAGTTGATCGAGAAATATCCAGATCTCGCCGCCGATGTGTTCAACGCCTTCGCGGAATCCAAGCGGCTCTATGTGGAACAGCTCAAGGCCGGGAAGATCGAGAAGGTGACCGAGGCGAACGAGACCGCGAAACGCGTCATGGAAATCACCGGTAGCGATCCGCTGCCTTATGGCATCGGGCCGAACCGCAAGGTCCTCGAAGAGCTTATTGGGCACGCGCTGAAACAGGGCATCATCACCAAGCCGGTCACCGTGGAGGAGTTGTTCGTATCCAGCACGCATAAGTTGGTCGGATGAGGCAACAAGCACGTCGTCATGGCCGGACTTGTTCCGGCCATCCACGTCTGCTTCGTGGTAAAGAAAGGAAGACGTGGATGCCCGCGACAGGCGCGGGCATGACGCGTAAAATGCGGCAGCTTGCCGGCTCCGCGCCGCGTTGTTGAAGCATTTGTTGCGAACCAGAGACCATCCTTCATGATCATCGACATTCACGGCCATTACACCACCGAACCGCCGGCGCTGTTTGCCTTCCGCGATAAGCAGCTCGCCGGCCTGGCCGACGCCTCGCGCAAGCCGACGACGAGCGATCTCGGCGTCAGCGACGAAGCCCTCATCAAGAGCGTCGAGCCGCAGCTGAAGTTCCAGAAGGACCGCGGCAGCGATCTCACCATCTTCTCGCCGCGCGCGGGCGGCATGGCGCATCACGTCGGGTCCGAAGCGATCAGCAAGGAATGGAGCCGGGTCTCCAACGACTTGATCCATCGCATCTGCACGCTGCTGCCGGATAATTTCGTCGCTGTCGGACAGCTACCGCAGTTTCCCGGCGTATCGCCGAAAAACTGCATCCCCGAGCTTGAGCGCCTCGTCGAACTCGGCTTCGTTGGCGTCAATCTCAATCCCGATCCGGCGGGCGGTTACTGGACGGATCCGCCGATGATCGACAAATACTGGTATCCGCTTTACGAAAAGCTTGTCGAGCTCGATATGCCGGCGATGATCCACGTCTCCTCGTCCTGCAATCCGAACTTCCACCATACCGGCGCGCATTACATCAACGGCGACACTTCCGTGTTCATGCAGTTGATTCAGGGCGATCTGTTCAAGGATTTCCCGACACTGAGATTCGTGATTCCGCATGGCGGCGGCGCGGTGCCATATCACTGGGGCCGCTATCGCGGCATCGCGCAGGATATGAAAAGGCCGGTGCTCACCGAATATCTCTTGAAGAACGTCTTCTTCGACACCTGCGTCTATCATCTGCCCGGCATCGAATTGCTCACCAAGGTCATTCCTATCGACAACATCCTGTTCGCCTCGGAAATGGTGGGAGCGGTAAAAGGCATCGATCCGAACACCGGAAACTATTACGACGACACCAAGAAATATGTGGATCAGGTGAAGACGCTGAGTGAGGCCGACCGCTACAAGATCTTCGAGGGCAATGCGCGGCGGGTCTATCCACGTCTCGACAAGCTCTTGGAGAAGCGCGGCAAGGCCGGCAAGAAAGCTTGATCGCAAGTTTGATCGTTTAAGTCTCAAGGAGATTGAATTGTCCACCCTTCCCCGCCTCAATGGCTTCATTCGCGCTTTCGAATCCGGCCAATGCGCTTTCTCGCTGTTTGCGCCCTGCAACATCGAAACCGCGATCGAACTGCAAGCGTCGAAATACGACGGCATCATTTTCGAAGGCGAGCACCGGCCCTGGGACATCCAGGCGCTGCGCGACACGCTGCAATATCTGATCAATCGCGGCCAGATCGCGAAGTCAGGCTCGGTGGCTCCGGCGATCACGCCGACTGCGCGCATTCCCGCCAACGGCGTGGAGAAGAACCAATTCCTCGCCAAGCAAGCGCTCGACATCGGCTGCTACGGCATTGTCTGGCCGCATATCTCAACGGTGGAGGAAGCCTATAACGCGGTCGCGGCCTGCCGCTATCCGCGCCTGAAGGATAAGCCGCTCTATGAGCCGGCCGGCATCCGTGGCGACGGTCCGATGATCGCCGCGCGCTACTGGGGCCTCACTCAGGAAGAATATTACAGCCGCGCCGACGTCTGGCCGCTGGCGCCACAGGGCGAAATTCTGGTCGTGATCCAGATCGAGGACACGCTTGGCATCAAGAATCTGCCGGATATGCTGAAGAACGTGCCCGGTATCGGCGTGGTGATGATCGGCGAAGGCGACCTGAGTCAGGAACTCGGCATCCCGCGCCAGACCGAGCACAAGATCATGATGGAGGCGAAAGCCGAGGTGCTTTCCATCTGCAAACAGCACAACGTCATCGCCGCGCATCCGCATGTGGAAGCTTTCAACGCGGAGCAGGTCATCGCCGAAGGCTGGCGCTATCTCTGCTGCGGCGCGCCGCGCAACTTCGCCAACTTGGAAAAGGCGCGCGGGTTGGCGGGACGGAAGTGAAGCGGCGGGGCGGCTTGCCCGCAGCGAACCCGTGTGCCTAATCTGACCGAAGCTCGCGATAACCACGGAAGATAAGATGCTCAGAAAAGAACAGAACGACTTGCTGACGCAAACCGGCCCCGGGGCACCGCTGGGACAGCTTTTCCGCAGCTATTGGCTTCCCGCCCTGCTGGCGGAGGAACTGCCGGAGAATGAATGCCCGCCGGTGCGGGTGAAGATCCTTTCCGAGCGCCTGCTGGCCTTCCGTGACACCGACGGCAGCTATGGGTTGATCGACGAATTCTGCGCCCATCGCGGCGTGTCGCTGTGGTTCGGCCGCAACGAGGAAGGCGGCCTGCGCTGCCCTTATCACGGCTGGAAATATGACCACACCGGCCAATGCATCGACGTTCCCTCGGAACCGGCGGAAAGCGGCTTCTGCCAGAAGATCAAGTTGAAATCCTATCCGCTGGTGAAGCGCGGCCCGGTGCTATGGACCTATATGGGGCCGCCGGAGAAACAGCCGCCGCTGCCGGAATGGGAATTCGCCACCGTTCCCGCCAATCAGACCTTTGTTTCCAAACGCATCCAGGAAAGCAACTGGCTGCAAGCGATGGAAGGCGGCATCGATTCCAGCCACGTATCCTTCCTGCATCGCGGTGATCTCGGCTCCGATCCACTATTCAAGGGCGCCAAGGGTAATCAATATAACCTGTCCGACACGCGGCCGCATTTCGAAGTCGTCGAGCAGCCCGGCGGGCTTTATATCGGCGCGCGCCGCAATGCCGAGAACGGCCATTACTATTGGCGCATTACCCCCTGGGTGATGCCGACCTTCACCATGATCCCGCCACGCGGCGATCACCCGATCCACGGCCATTTCTGGATTCCAATCGACGACGAGAATTGCTGGGCCTGGACTTACGATTTCCATCCGGTGCGGGCGCTGAGCCCGGGCGAGATGGTGGCGTTGAAAGACGGCGCCGGCGTGCACTGCAAATACGTTCCCGGCACCTACCGGCCGCTCGCCAACAAGGACAACGACTACATGATGGACCGCGCCGCGCAAAAGGCGGGTATCTCCTACAGCGGCATTCCCGGTTTCGCCATCCAGGACAGCTCGGTGCAGGAAAGCATGGGGCCGATCTGTGACCGAACCAAAGAGAACCTCGTCTCCACCGACAACGGCATCATCATGGCGCGTCACGGTCTGATGCGCGCGGTGAAGGCGCTGGTGGAAAAGGGCATCACGCCGCCGGGCGTCGATCCTGCGCACCACAAAGTGCGCTCGGTTTCCGTGGTGCTGCCGCCGGATCAGGCGTTCAAGGAGGGTGCCAAGGAAGCACTCGTTGCACGGCCGGGCGTCGCGCAGACGACGGTGTGAACACGTCATAAGTTTTTAATTGTCATTCCGGGGCGCCACGAAGTGGCGAACCCGGAATCCATACTCGCGAATGGTGGTTATGGATTCCGGGTTCCTCGCTACGCTCGGCCCCGGAATGACGTAGGATCTTGGCCATGCCCGATTTCATTCCCACCCATCGTCTGACTCATGAAGCCAGCATGAAAATGCTGGCCGCCGGCGTCGCCAAGGCCGACGAACTCGGCTGCAAGGTGAGCCTCGCCGTGGTCGACGCCAGCTGCCGCATGATTGCGTTTTTAATGATGGATGGCGCCAAGCACTTCGCCAACATCACCACGCAACGCAAAGCAATTACTTCCGCCTCACAGAAACAGCCGACCGGCTATGCGCCCGAGGAAAAGGCGCTGAGCATGGTGGTGCGCATGGGCGACTTCACCAACGTGCCGGGCGGATTTCCGATTATCGTTGACGGCCAGGTGATCGGGGCCGTGGCCGCGGGTGGCGCGCAAATCGAAGAGGATGTGTTGGTGGCGAAAGCCGCGCTGGCGGCGTTGGGCTTGTCGTAAATTATCCTTCGTCATGGCCGGGCTTGACCCGGCCATCCACGTCTTGCTTGCTAACATACAAGAAAGACGTGGATGCCCGTGACAAGCGCGGGCATGACGATAACCACCGCTCACTTCTGCTGCGCCACGGCCTTTTTGTATTTCTCCACAATGTCGGGCGGGGTCGCCACCAGGTTTCTCACCAATTGTTGCAGCCTCTCGCCGGGGATCGGGCTGATCTCAAGTTGCGCCTTTTCCACGTCGGCCAAGAATTCGGGATCCTTCACCATCGCCATCAGCGCCTGGCGCAATAGCGTCACCCGATCGGCCGGCACACCAGCCGGCGCAATCAGCGAGCGGCCAATGGTTTCCGTGGTGACCATCACCGAGATGATTTTTCGCTGCTCGTCGGTCTTGGCGTATTCGAGCAGCGTCGGCACGTCCTTCATTTCCGCATCGCGCGCTTCCGTCATCTGGAACACGAAGTTGAGCTTGTTGTCGCGAATCCAGTCGGCATTCTGAAAGCGGTAGGCAATGTAGGTATTGGCGCCGCGGCCCTGCACCTCCCCACGCTCCATGGCGATGTTGACCTCGGCGCCGCCGATATAGCCGGTGATGACCTTGAATTTGGTGCCGAACAGATTGTTGGCCATCAGCGGATACATTTCCTGGGTGGTGCCAGGCGTGGTGGCGCCGATCAGGCTTTCTTTCTTTTGCGCATCCTCGATCGTCCTGATCCCCGACGTGTGCCAAGTGGCGAGTACGTTGGCCGGACTCGACACCGCGCCGATCCAGTTGAACTCGGCGGAATTGAACTTCACTCGATCCGGTTCGAGCAACTGCGTCAGCGGCACCGTGTTGAGCGGCGCCCCGAGCTGCGTGCCGTCCTTCGCCGCAATCTCGTAGATGAAATTCGCCATCACGCCCGAGTTGGCGCCGGGCATGTTGCGCACGATGAGCGCCGGATTGCCGGGAATGTGCCGGCCGATATGGCGCGCCACCATGCGCGCGTAGAGATCGTAGCTGCCGCCTGCCGCCGAGCCGACGTTGATGATGATGGTCTTACCGGCGAAAAAATCCTCCGCTATCGCGGCCGGCGATGCGACGGCGGCGGCAAGTCCAAACATCGTTGCAAGGTGGAGGCGGGCGCGCAGCGGCATGGGTTTCTCCTGGGCGTTTCGTGGCGGAAGCTAGCATGGAGGCGCTTCGCTTTCTTCCCTCTCCCCTTGTGGGAGAGGGGAAGCAGCATAGCTCCGCCGGCCCTGTTGTTGGCGGCGCGGGCGCGCCGGTCTCCTCTTTTTGCTCCCTCCAAACGAGGGGGAGCGGAGCGCCGAGAAGGCGCTTTTAACAAAGGTCCGCGCTGTGAGGCGCGGCACGGGCCTTGCGCCGCAGACAAGTTTACGCAATCTGCGTAATCTTACCTGCGAGACCCGTCTCGCCTCTCGGCGCTCCACTGCGGCGTCTTCCGTACTGCGCCGGTCCGCGCTCACTGGGGTACGGCGGCCTAAAGCCTGCCAGCTGCGTGCTCCCGCGCTCGGGTCCTAGTGCCCGAGGGTCGGAGTCCGGCGCCGCCCGAGTGCCTGGGTTTGCGTTAAACCCACGCCCGCAGGCGCCGCACCCGGCTCCGCCAACTAGCGCCCCTAGAAGGCGCCCCTCGACGAGCCAGGCATGACCAAGATAAGGCCGGATTCGCAGGCGGGGATAACTTATTTTTTCTTGTCTTTTATTGCGCGTTTTCAGCGGGATGTAGGTGGATGACCTTTCGCCGTCGCCGGACCTGACCCGGCGATCCACGATGTACTTCGCTGCTCCAAAGACGTGGATGCCCGCGACAAGCGCGGGCATGACGAGGAGTGCACTTCTGCTACCCCGTCACGTTAGCCAAAAACGCCAGAATCCTCCCCGCCGCCGTGCCTTCCGTTTGCTCCGCCACCGGCACGTCCCAATATTCCGACTTCGGCAGGCATTCCTCCAGATAGCGCGCGGCGGAGGTGGCGTGGGTGGCGTCGCGGCCGGGAACGACCAGCGCGGGAATATCGACTCGCAACAAATCCTCCGGCTCGGCGCCGGGCGCGGTATCGCGGTCGAACAGGCTCTTGGCCATGCCGGCGACCGCGAGTTTGTAGGGCTCCATGTCCTGCCTGACGTAACTCTCGGCGAAGGCGCGGTCGTGCTTGAGCACGGAGGCCCAGGGGCCGCCGCGCGGATCGCGGCCGAACGGCAAGCCGTCCTTGGCGACGAGATCGGCCACCGCCTGCAAGCCGTTCTGCTGCACGAAGGCGAGATGCTCGGCGAAACGCTGGTGGCTGGAAATGCGGTATTTGGCGCCGCCCACCGGCCAATAGAGCACGAGGCTCAGCGCGCGCTCGGGGTGCAGGACGCCGAAGGCCGCCACCGGGCAGCAGCCCATGCAGCCGCCCATGATATGCGCGCGCTCGATCTTCAGGTGGTCGAGCAGGCCTTTGCCCTGCGCGACGTAATGCGCCCAGGTGATGTGCTCGACGCGGCCGCCGGACTGGCCGCATTCGCGCCGGTCGAACAGGATGCAGGTGTAATGCTTCGGCAGGTGGTCCATCATCTTGGTGCGGGCGTAGACGCCCTGCGTCGCCCACTTGTCCAACGTGGCGTCGAAGCCGGCGGGCGAATACATCAAGAGCGGCGGGCCGGAGCCGGTGACTTCGTAGTTGGTCACGATGCCGTCGATGGTGGTGGTGGGCATGTGGTTGTAGCTCCGATTTACGTGTCCCGGGCGCAGCGCAGCGTGAAACGGTGCGCTGCAGACCCGGGATCATTCCAAACTCAGAATGCGTAACGGTCCCGGATCAGCGGCGCACCGCTGTGCGCTGCACCGCATCCGGGACACGGCTACCCCTTGATCTGCTTCCCGGCGCGAACGTCGGCGATCAGCTTCTTGAAGGCGTCGAGCGAGAGCTTCGCGGTGTTGACATAGGTGTCGGCCTTGGAGTCGAGCCATTTCGCCGAGGAGCCGAGCGCGGTTTGCGCCAGCCGCACGCGGCCGTCGAGCCAGGGACCGCCGCCGAAGCCGCCGATCACCGGAATCTTCACTGCCTTGACCACGGCGGGTCCGGCGATAGGGCCGGAATTGGTGAAGTCGAGCGCCACCGCGCCAGCGTCCTCCAGGCGCTTGGCCTCGTCGACGAGTTTCGCCGTCATCTTCTCGGTCGCTTGCGAGCTTTCGGAATTCTGCGCGCCATAGGGCACGCCGTATTTCAGCGCCGTCTGCGGCGTGAGCCCGAACTGGGCGAAGACGGGAATGCCGGCGCGAGTGATCGCGTTGACCACCTCGGGGAATTCAGCCGAGGCGTCGAGCTTGAGCATGTCGGCGCCGCCTTCCTTCACTAGCCGCACGGCGGCGCGCAAGGCGCTTTCGGGGCCCTCCTGCAACGGGCCGAAGGGAATGTCGCAACTCACCAGCGCGCGCTTGGTGCCGCGGCGCACGGCTTTGCAGAAAACGAGGATTTCGTCGACGGTGACTTCCAGCGGCGTGGCATGGCCCAGCAGATTGGCGCCCACGGAATCGCCGACCACGATCATGTCGACCCCGGCGCGGTCGGCAATCTGCGCGATCTGAAAATCCCAGGCGACCACGCCGGCGATCTTCTTGCCTTCGCGCTTCATCGCCTGCAGCGCGGGAATGGTGACTGGCTCGTTCGACTCCATGGCTTTCCTCTTCCCCTCGGCTTAGCCGACGGCGCGCGGCGTGGGATTCACTACTTGATCAAGACTGCTTCGCAATTGACCGGCTGTAGAACTCAAAGCCCGCATCCAATTCACCGACCCAAGAAATTCGGCCGTGTTCCATAAGAATCAATTTATTGCACAGCTTCCGAATAAGTTCCTCGGAGTGAGAGGCGAGGACCACCGCTCCCGCTTCCTTCGCAAATCGGTCCAGCCGTTCATTCGCCTTCAGGAAAAAGGCGGCGTCGCCGGCACCAATACCTTCGTCCAATAAAAGGATATCCGGCTTTATCGAAGTCGCCATCGCGAAGGCCAGGCGAGCCTGCATTCCCTGAGAATATGTCCTGACAGGGAGGTCTAGAAATTCCCCGAGTTCAGTGAACTCCGCGATCTCCGCAGTCTTTCGACGTGCTTCCGCTCTGGACAAGCCAAGATAAAGCCCGCGCAGGATAATGTTCTCGTAGCCGGTGCCTTCTGGATCAATCCCAAGACTTACATCGAACATCGGCGTCACTTTGCCTTCGATTGTGACGACGCCCTGATTTGGCGTATAGATTCCTCCCAAAACACGCAGAAGCGTGGTCTTTCCCGCCCCGTTGTGCCCAATCAGACCGACGCGGTCACCGTGGCTGATTTCCATTGAAACATTGTCGAGAGCATGAACGGTTATGTGATTGTGTTTATCCTTGCCGATGCGTCCGCCCGTTGTGGCGGACAGAACGAGGTTTTTCAATGAACGGCTACCGGCGCTGTAAATCGGAAACGTAACCGATACATTCTCGAGCTTGATGAAGGCCATCTGTCCTCACAGCCAATATGGAATTCGGCCGCGATAGCGAGCCAGAAACAACATGCCGACGATAACGTTAGCCAACGTAATTCCTACGGCAATCGTCCACATGGAAGAGGGTAATGAATGCCCGAGAAGCGGCTGACGCACGATTTCGACGAAATAGTAAAACGGATTGAGATCGAGAAAAAGGCTGCGGCTGCTGAGATGGTCAGGTGTCCAGAATATCGGCGTCATAAAGAACGCCAACTGCATGAGACTGGAAACGATTGGCGGTATATCGCGAAATCGGGCGCCTAATCCTCCCAGCAGGATGCCGAACGCGGCTGTGTTTATCACGATCAGCAACAAGCCTACGATGGCCAGAAGCAAATCCGCCTTTAGCTCAAGGCCAAATATTATAAAGACAGCTACATAGATTACGAAGTTGTGGGCGAAAATTAGAAAATTTCTCCATATCAGCTGATACACATAAATACTGAGCGGCGCTCTCATTTGCAGGATGGCGGCGGCGGATGAAATAAATACCTGGGTAGATTCCGTTAGCAGGAGGGAAATGAAGCTGAAAACAATAATGCCGGAGGCGATGTAGGGGAGATAGCTGCTGAGCTGTTGTCCAAACAATCCAGCATATAGGTAGCCGATTCCGGCAATCATAATGGCCATGCTAATGGTCAGCCAGAACGGTCCGACCACTGAGCGGCGATAACGCTGCCGAATGTCATGCCAGCCGAGCGTAAGCCAAAGCTCGTGGGCTTTGAGTCCTTCATAGAGATCTCCAGCCGCGCGTCTTAGTTCATGCGTCAATGATGGATGAGCAAACGTCACTTTGGTGGAGGTCACGCTCACGTGTTTGGGGTCCTGCTGGAAGGGCTATAAACCTGCGTTAATCAGGCTTAATTACGTAAGTTGCGGGTTCGATCCAGATAATCGTTTCCTTTAGGCTTTGCATTATGTACTGGCCTAATCGAGGCCGTTTTGCAAGGCGAGTGGCCGACATGGACCGCCGGACCGCGCCTGGTTCCCACATCGTGACGATGTCATGATGCGGGAACCCGCGCCGACCACTTCTGGCGCTTTTGCTTTTACATTGGAGGGAGAGCGTCCTAATTTAGCGGAAACATGGGCCCGACCATTCAAATTGTTATTGTCAATTGGAATGCTGGGCAGCTCTTGCGCCGCTGCCTGGCGTCTTTCGCCGCGGTATCCGGCGATACGCTCAAAATCGAGAATGTTGTCATCGTCGACAACGCTTCCACGGATGACTCGCTGGATGAACTCGACTGTTTTTCCGATACGTTGCCGATCAAAATCATCCGAAATGAGGAGAACAGAGGCTTCGCCGCGGCCTGCAATCAGGGGGCCGCAGGATCCTTAGCCGAATTCCTGCTGTTCCTAAATCCCGACGTTGAGCTGCGGCCCGGCTGCCTTGAACAGCCGGCCCGGTTTCTGACTCACGCCGCCAACCAATCCGTTGGCGTTGTCGGCATTCAACTCGTGGACGCCGAAGGCCTGGTGCTACGCAGTTGCGCGCGGCAGCCGGCGGTATGGTCGTTGCTCGGACATAGTTTAGCTCTGGATCGATTGATGCCTTCTATTTTCCCTCCGCACTTCCTGCTGGAATGGGATCACCGGGAGACTCGGCCGGTCGATCAGGTCATGGGCGCTTTTTATTTCGTCAGGCGCTCGCTATTCGATGCTCTCGGCGGGTTTGACGAGCGCTTTTTCGTTTATTTCGAAGACTTGGATTTCGCAGTACGGATGCGAAGACAAGGCTGGACAAACGTCTATCTCGCGACTGCCCAAGTTTTCCATCTCGGCTGCGGCACGACGCGCAATATCAAGGCCCGCCGCCTGTTCTACTCCGCTAGAAGCCGCATCCTTTATAGTTTAAAGCATTTTGGAATCGCCGGAGCGACGGCCGTTGCCATGACGACCTTGTTGTTGGAGCCTCTCATACGTTTGGCCGCAGCGTCGGCTTCTCTGCGGTTTGCCGATGTTAAGGACGTAGCATGCGGGTTTGGGATGCTTTGGGCAGACCTTCCAAATATTATTTCAACTCATCGTCACTTCGCCAAATTACGATCACCTCATGTATAAGGTGCTGATACTCACCAGGTACGACCGGCAGGGCGCGAGCAGCCGCATTCGTTTTCTGCAATTTTTGCCTGAACTCGAAAAGGAGGGCTTCGAATTCGAAGTCGTTCCGCTTTTGGATGCGTCTTATTTGCGGGCGCTTTATGAACGCCGTCCAGTCAATTTCCTAGCAGTGGTGCGATCCTACTTCCGGAGATTGCGCGCGCTTTTGCACCGGGAACACTACGACTTAATTTGGCTGGAGAAGGAGGTATTCCCCTGGCTGCCGGCGTGGATAGAAGCAGCGCTGTTGAAGGGCGTGCCGTATATCGCGGACTTGGATGACGCCTGGTTTCTTCGCTACGAGCAACACAAGCTGCCGCTAGTGCGCTTATTTCTCGGGACGAAAATCGACAAGATCATGCGGGGAGCGGCGGTTGTCATTGGGGGCAATGACTTTCTTGCGGAACGCGCGCGTCTCGCCGGCGCCCGTCAAGTTGAGGTCATCCCGTCGACAATTGACCTGAGCCAATATTCACTGCCCAGCCCAACTTCCGAAGAAGAAACGAAACTCGATCATCCCGTTGTTGTCGGCTGGATAGGTACTCCAGTTACGGTTTTTTATTTGCAGTATATCGAGCCGGTGATCAGGACCATATTATCCGGCCGCAACGCTTGCCTGACTATTATTGGAGCTAACACGCCGGCCGCCTTCTCCCAACTCCCTGTCAGGAGCGTTGTGTGGAGCGAGCTCTCGGAAACCGAAGAGCTTGGTGCGGTCGATATCGGTCTCATGCCGCTTAAAAACGATCCATGGGAACAAGGCAAATGTGCCTACAAGCTTCTGCAGTTCATGGCCGCCGGAAAGCCCGTTGTTGCCTCCTCGGTCGGAGCAAATATTAATGTGGTGAATGACAACGTGAGCGGATTTTTGGTGAACTCGATGGAGGAATGGACAGCCGCTTTGCAGCAATTGATTGCGAGCCCTTCCCTCCGCCGTCAGATGGGCGCCGAAGGACGGCAAATTGTCGAGAGGGAATATTCTATAAGCCGAGTTTTGCCCAAGCTTTCTTCCATTCTGCTCCATACGATTAACAAACGAAAGCCGAAGGTCCTTATTGTCACAAGGCGCATGGATATCGGAGGCACTGAAAGACACATCGTACGTATCCTTCCGGAGCTGCGGCTTCGCGGCATAGACGCTTCGCTGTTTGTGCTGGAGCGTGGAGGCAAACTGGAATCTGAGCTTGCGGCAAATACGATTGTGGGTCCGCGCGTGGCAGCGCAGAATCCATTGGCAACAATCGGCCGCGCATGGCGCCTCGTTCGTCATCTGCGCCAGCAATGCCCCGATATTATTCATTTCTTCCTTCCGGAACCGTATCTCATCGGCTCTTTCGCCGCGATGCTGGCCGGACCAAAGGTCAGAGTCATGAGTCGCCGGTCGCTGGCAAAATATCAGCTCCGGCACCCCCTGCTGGCTAAGCTGGAATTTTGGATGCACCGTCGGACCACGGCCCTCCTCGGCAACTCCAACGCTGTCGTCAACGAGCTCATCCGCGAATGCGGCGATCCTTCGAAGGTCGGGCTGCTTTATAACGGCATTCAAATTTCGCCCTTGGCTGATGCGGAAGCGCGGGCCGCAACCCGGCATAATCTTGCACTTCCGTCCGAGTGTCTCGTTCTGATCGTCGTGGCCAATCTCATGGTCTACAAGGGCCATGAAGACCTTTTGCGGGCGCTGAGCGTTGCAAACTCGCAGATGGGGCCGAATTGGCGGCTGCTGGTCGTCGGGAGGGATGACGGAATAGGAGCTTCGCTTCGGAGAACAGCAGAGTCTCTAGGTTTGCAACGTTGCGTCATGTGGCTGGGAGAACGTACCGACGTCGAGCAGCTTTTCGATGCGGCGGATATAGCGGTGCTTCCCTCTCACGAGGAGGGATTCTCGAATAGCCTGATTGAAGCGATGAGCCGGGGGCTTCCGGTAGTGGCTACCGCTGTCGGGGGAAACTTGGATGCGATTGTTCCTGACGAGACGGGAATTCTTGTTGCCGCCAAGGCACCGGAAGCGCTCGCGGAAGCCCTTGTGAAATTGGCCAACGACAAGGATTTACGTTTTAGGCTTGGTCAAGCCGCGCGACGCCGTGTTGAAGAACGGTTTTCTCTCGAAAGCTGCGTACGCCGGTATCAGAATCTCTATCGTGGACGAAAACTGGGCTCGATGCCTGTACAGAACATCATCGAGGCACAACCATAAGCTCAGCGGTGTACGGGTTGCGCTTTCATTTTTATGCCACGACAAACTCAGAGATCGAAAATACTCAATTGGCGAGCAGAGGACCGCAGTCGCCGTCGTCAGCAGCGGCAAGAACGATCTCGGCAACTCTCCCGATTTCGGCGGCGCTGATATCTCGATAAAATGGCACCGCCAAGGTTGACTGGGCGAGGGCCTTGGTCGCGGGCACGGCAGTGCGCGGGAACGATGCGGTAGCCGGATGCTCATGCGCTCCGGTGCCCCACCATCTGCGCGTCTCGATACCACAATCTGCTAGCGATTGTTCGACGCGATCCGCAACTGGTTGAACAAAGTTGAGCAGGCAAGTGGAACTGACCCAGGTATCGCCGAAGCCGTGCTGCAGCCTGATCTGGTTGGACCTTCCCAGCGCACGACGGTAGACTTTTGCCGTATTGCTCCACTCCTTGCGGATCTGGTCCCATTCGTCCAAGGCGGCTTGACCGACAGCCGCGTGATATTCGCTAAGCTTGGCGTTGAAGGCCGTGGCCTGCGCATGTCGGCTTCCCGCGAAACCGAAGTTCGCACGCATGCGCATTGCGCACGTCATGGCGGGGTCGGTATTTACAACGAAGCCGCCTTCGCCGGTGCCGAGGACCTTGGTGGCGTGGAGACTCACGACCGACGGCACTGTGCTCGGAACAAGAGAGTCGAAGCCCGCCGCCGCGTCGATCACGACCGCTAGTCCGGTCCGCGATCGAAACGTCTCCCATGCTGTTAAATCGAGCGGCAAGCCGAAGGGCATAACCGGCATGACCGCGCCGACGAGCGCAGGCGCTGCCGCGATCTCATCATAAAGCATGGCTGGATCGAGCGCCCAGGTCTCAGGGTCAACGTCGACGAAATAGGGCACCAGCCCGGCCATCACCGCCGCGTGCGCGGAGGCGACGAATGTCCAGGCTGGCAGGACGCACAAGCTTCCCGGCGGCGGCTGTTGCGCGGCGAGCGCGATTGCGAGTCCGAGGGTCGCATTCGCGACCGTGACGACCGTTCCTTCATTCAGCCGGTAATGTTCAGCAAGCCGGTCCTCAAGCGAGAGCGCAAGTGGGCCGAAATTACTGTAAACCCGTGATGCATCGATTGATTTTAAATACGGAATCAACCGGCTGGCGGAGGGCAATTTTGGCCGCATAACAGGAATCGAGGACATGCTCTGACTTTGCGGCGATAGACTGGGCTTGGCAATAGCGCGTGGAACGCCCGTTGATTCGGGTTAAGGTACTAGTTGGTAGCAAGACGACGCTGATGGCGCTGCAGGTACTCTAGGCGCGCGGTTCTCAAAACCGCATTCAGATCTAGAAAACAACACTATCCTGGCGGCTGCTGAGACTGCTATCTGAGGTGCGGGCTGATTTCCAGCGACTGCGACTGATAGAGCTGCGGTATCGCGATCACTTTGAGACCGGATTTCCACAAACAATACGGCAGGCTAACTTGCCCCTGGGGGTGTCCGTCCGGCGTCTTGTTGTAAGCGATCAGCTCATACCAATACCTCTCCTGAAACTGGCGAAGCCGAGCGTGATCGCACTCTCGATTATATACAATGAGGCCGTTCCAATATAGACCGGCATCGGCAGGAAAGCCCTCACGCCGATACGATTCGATCTGACGTTCCAGATCCGTATTCTTGTACTTGGGAAGCTGTTGGGAATCGCGGGCCTCTTGGTAGAGGCATATGTTCCAAGGATGCGCGCTGAGTATTAAGTCAAAAACGCCCGCTTGTTCCTCGTAGCGCGTCAAGATTTTCTCCACGAACAAGGGATCACATATACGTACGTTAGCATCGATATAGATCACGATCTCATAGTCATTCAACTCCGGAATCTCGAAGGGAAACACGCGGAGCCAGCCGTTTTTAAGGGCGGGTGATGTCTGATCGCCGGGATTATCCTTGATGATGACGCGAAACTGACCAGTGGGCACGTTCGATTTGTCGTCGGTGAAGACCACGAAGTCGCAGTCTACCGTCTGCGGTATGTGTTCGAGTATCCTGTCGTAGCCGGCAAACACGGCCGTATAGATACAGACTTTTTTTGGTCTCATCGGCGATCTTCAGTCCCGCGAAGACCCATACGACGCCTGAACTGGTCGGATGCATCGCTGATGGCGTTTCGGAAACGCGGTCCGCTGTGCGCATGGGGACGAGGACGCTTCGACGGACTTCGTGATCTTAATACTTAGTATTATACCCTTCCTACAAGTTTGCCCCTACGGCGTCAACGAAGCATAATCAAACTGCGCGCGCACGGCATATGGCATGCTGCGTGAACCACAGAGGAGGAACGGGGGCCGGTCACGAGGCGCGGTCTGGGCGGCCTAACCTTATCGCCGTCTGTCAAGAAGGTTTACTCGATAACGATATAGCTTTCGTACCCCAGCATTGGCAGGCGTCTCGGCTGATATTTCCTGAGCCAGGCGCACTCGAGAAAAGCTCGTGTCTCGCCGGGGTAAGTAGCCATCGCAAGCTCGTCGAAAGCGATCACTGTTCCCTTGACGACATGGTTTTCCAGCACTCTCAGGCATTCGGCGGTCGGTTCATAGAGATCGACATCGAAATAGGCCAGCGCCACGATCGTTTCTGGATGTCGCTCCAGATATTCCGGGAGCGTCTTACTGACATCTCCGCGAACGAGCTCGAACTTCTTCAAATTGCTTCGCGGCGCCAACTTTTCGTGTGCAGTGAGCACATCGGCGAGATAATCCTGATACCCTTCAGAAACATTGAGCGCGCCTTTCGCGACGATTGGCGCGGTCCCATCCTTCTCGTGCGTTGAGGGAAAGCCTTCGAAAGTATCAAAACCAACAATTTTCCGCCCGAAGTTGTACGGCTCATAAATGGTGCGCAACGTCATCAATACCGCGAGGTCTCGGCCCCATCTGACGCCGAACTCCATGATGACGCCGACATTCGGCAGAATTATTTTATAGAGGTGGTCGAGGAGAAGAATACGATAAAGCGATGAGCGGTGTTGGAATAATGAGAGATGCGCAAGGCGCTCGGATTCCGGAACAGGATAGTTGGCCAGCGCAGCGACTAACTGCTTGTACCCCGACATCTCTTCGGGAGAGGCTGCCGCGGAAAGATCACTGATGACTGGCATGGGTAAACTTGTCCGTTCTGGCGGGGCTGCTCCGACTCCTACAAGCTTAGCTCCTAGAGCCGCGAATAAGCTCCAGGTAACATTCCTTTCCTTGCAAGACAAGGAACCCAAGATTGGCCCGGAGGTTTTACGTTGCCTCTAACAAAGCATGCCTTCGACCTCATCCGATTCAAGCAAAGTGTCGGCGCTTCTTTTGGTAGTAGTTGATACAGGCCTCCGGATAGCCCCGCGCCTTCAGTTCCACAATTAATCGATCGATTGGGCAAAACTCTTCGCAGAGAGTTACTCTATGAGAGGAGGTCTCATATAAGGCGTAGTTAAAGACATCAATCTGCTTTCGATTTTGTCCGATACTGCCGGGGTTGACGATCAGCTTGCCTGAGCGTTCGATTCTGTATTGCTCGTGCGTATGACCGATCATGTAGTCAGATGTCACTTCGATTTCGGTATCGGCGTAAACTTTCTTGCCGTCAATCGTATGTGTACAGATAAACTGGTCTAGCTGAAACAACGTCGGCAATTCCGCAATTAAATCGCGGCGGGTAAAATACTTTATTGAATGCTGATAAAATTCCTGCACGAGCGCAATCTCTTCTTGAACGGACGCTGCACCCAGAAACAGCCGCTCGTGATTTCCTTCAAGTAGTACGATGCCCGGCAATGAATTTACGAGTTCAAGGCATTCGTCATTCCACGGGCCGTAATTGACGACGTCGCCCAAACACACATAGCAATCTGCTATTGGCCTCGTACTGCGGACGAACTTTTCGAGGGCCGGCAAGTTACCGTGCACGTCGCTGAAAACAGCGACCATCATGAGGGTTCTTTGTCCATGCGTTTTCTGTACTCAGCCAAGCCCTCGCGTAGAGACAGGGGGCGATAACCCCACGTTTCGGCTGCCTTTTTGACAGAGAGGGCGCCAAAACCGGTCCGTGTCGAATTAGAAGGAGGCTTGATTTCGATGGATATCTTTCGCTCCGGATAAGTTTCGGCCACAGCCTGCGCCAACTCGATGACCGAATGAGCGCGCCCCGAGCCGACATTATATACTCCTGATAATCCGCTCGATACTGCTGCCGCGGCCAACCGCGCCACGTCACCGGCATAGACAAAGTCATAAGTGGGAGCCCCCCCGTCGAGGACTTGGAGTGGCGATCCCTCATTGGCTCGCTTCATGAAATGTGCGACTGCCGACTTCTCCGCCATGCCAAAGCCGTAGGGCGTCGAGATGCGGAAACAGACCGCTTCCAAGCCTGCCACTCGCCGCAGATGCTCCACATAAAGCTCGCCGAGCATTTTGCTGGCGAGGTAATAGGTGGAGCGATCTGCCGGATAGAGCAAGTTCAGCTCGTCGGCAGCACCTTCACCGAAGGCATAAGCATTGCCTGCCGAGGCATAAATGAAACGGCAGTCGCGCGCTTTCGATGCCGTCTGCGCCATTTCAAGTGTCGCTATGCTGTTAGTTTGCAGACAGGCGTCCGCGTAGGTGTGATCTTCGTAATCGTGCGGAATATAAGCCGCGAAATGGCACACGCAATCGACCTCCGAGACGGTATCGCGCCAGGTTCCAGCGTCTCTGATGTCGCCCTCTAACACGCGCACGCTTCTCATTTTGGAAGTTTCGGGCAGCGGAGCTCTATGTATCAGCGCAGTGACTTCGTGACCGACAGCCGAAAGCTCTGCCAGCAGATAGCGTCCCAAAAACCCCGCGGCGCCGGTTACCAAGACACGCAAGTCTGTGTTGCTCCTAAAGTCTAACCTTGTCGTTGGACACAACGCCAGCCTGCAGCAGCGAGGCGATGCGATGCTCTTCGACCATCAGTTCCTTCCAATAGCGCAGAATGACGATTTCACTAATCTTGTATTCCGGCAACCGGCCCTGCAAAAGGTAGTCTGCCACCATCCGCGGCTCATTAAATCCAGCAAGCGTTCGGCTGTGAGTTGTTCCCGAATGCCGCGCATTGATTTCGAAGATGTAAGGCTCACCATTCCTCAGCCGAAACTGAAAATTGCAGGCGCCGAAGGGTTTTAATGCTTCGGCGACGGACTCAACATAACGCTTGATGAGTGGAGTCTCCTCGACGAAAGCCTTGTATGTATCGCCGTCGCGCAAGATTCGGCGCATGACGATCGTGCCGTAGCAACGGCCGGCAAAATTGACGCTCCCACAAGTGTATTCGTCGCCCGTGATGTATTCCTGGGCTACATAGTTGTCTGGGTCGATGTCCGAGAGCCTGCGCGACAGCTCGCGCTCGTTCGCCACGACGAAGACACCCCTCGAACGAGCACCGCCCCTTCTAGGTTTAATCACTAAGGGAAAAAACAGTTGCTCCAGGTTCTCGCCAAGCGGAACTGTGAGCGGGGCGTGGAAGCCGTTTTCCAACAAGAACCTGTAGGTCGCCAGCTTATCGTCGGCGATCTCGATTGCTTCCGGCGAACTGACCACGGCTGTAACGCCGAAGCGCCGGAATTTCTCCGCCTCGCGGGAGAGAATGGGCAATTCCACGTCGAGGCCGGGAAGAATCAGCGCGCAGTTTTCGATGGCGCAGATTTCGAGCAATCTCTCGACATATCCGGGAGCCGAGGCATAGGGAACGCGATAGCCTTTCGCCACGGCGTAGAGCCCGGTAGCGAACGCCTCGGCGTCTGCCCCGATTACCGTGTACGGGCTTCCCTGCAAGCTTTTGACGATGCTTTGCCCGACACCGCCGCCCACTCCCGTGACAAGCACGGTCGGCATAAGAAGGACCCTCTACTGTGCCGGATTTGAAATCAATGCCCTATCCTTGTTTATATGCGACGAGTCGGTTGCCCATTGAGGACAAAGCTTGGCGTTCGCCCGACGGACACAACATTGACCTGTCTGCAGCTCCTCACAACAATAGCAGGGTACCCGTAATGGGCCCCTGCTATTGCCGTTGTTCTTCGTGGATACTTTTGTTTGCGCAAAACCTACCGGCTCTGCGCAAAGCAGCTACCTCAATGGGGTGGTCGAACTGAACGTACCAGCGCCCGAGACGACGTTGCTCGGTCCGACCGAGATCACCTGGCCTCCGTTTATCGCACTTACGGCCGTCGGGCTGACGTTGAGCGTGCTATACGCGATGCCGACGATCGTGCCGGCGCCGTTAGCCTGCACTCCGAAGGTCCCTGCGGCGTTGATTTGCGAGTTCGTGATAGTCGCCACGTTGTTCGGACCGGTGACATTCACGCCGCCCACCCCAGTGTTGTGGATGATCGAATTGTTGATGATGACCCGACCGCCGGAGGTGCTGCTTTGCAAAAGCACACCATTTTGACTGAACTGGTGGATCCTCGAGTTGAGAATGTAGACCTCTTTCCCCGAGTTGATTATCACGCCGTTCGGTGAAGCATTCGGAGGCGAGAGTCCCTCGATATCCAGACCGTCAAGCGTGACGGTGTCGGTCGCCGCGGCCGTGACGGTGATGCCGTTGGTCCCGGCGACAAGAACGCCGGCTTCGAGGGCGACGCATCTGACCGTCAACGATTTGTTGATGCTGAGTCCGCCGAAGCCCCCCGAATCGAGGCAATTGATCTCGCCGCCAGCGGCGGTCTTCGAGATGGCGCCGGCGAAAGTCTTGCACGGTGCGGTGCGGCTGCACGGATTGGCGTCATCGCCGACGCCCGAAACCCACGTACGCGTTGCCTGCGCTTGCGCGGGAGTTGCATGAACCGCGACGAAAAGTAAACCGAGCAGTGTTATCGGCAGCAAAAACTTACGCATGGCCGTCTCCTTTATCTTGGGTTGCAATGTTTTTGGCGAGAGAGCATTTTGCGATTGTTCGAAGCCTCCGATTCTCCCCCGACGAGGCTGTATAGCGCGCCGAAGGTAACGAGTTTGTGTCAGCTTGGCCAGGATAAAATCGCAAATTTTCTCCATTGAGTTGCGTTCAACACGCGTAAGTTGATAATCAAAATAACCGGAGGCTTGGTGTATTAGTCCGATAATTGAGAATAGAAGCAGTTTCGAACGATATCCGCGAACGAATCCGCGTAACATTCCATCGCTCGCTAAGTAAGAGCATGGGTATACTTGTCCGCTAACTCACTTGGTATTTAAAATAGAGGATTCGGCGGGAGCAAACGTCTCAGCAAGATGACTGCTCGGCGAAAAGGTCCGGTATACCGCCAGGTTGTCGACTGCAGAATTTCTTGAAGCCGCAGTTCGTAAGAGCGTTTGTCGCTTTTGGCCACGAGCAGTTCTTGTTGCAGCCGAGCAGCTACTCCAATGCGCTGACGTACCAGGGAGGCCTGTATCTGTAACTGCAAAGTGGCGGCACGAAGTTTTGCCTCTAGCTCATTTTTGACCGCGTCGGCACTGGAATGAGCGCGTGCCGCCTCGCCTTGAGCGGCGTGAAGCTTCTCCTCTAGGTCCTTCTTCAATGCGTCGGCACTGGAATATGCGCGGGCCACCTCACCTTGAGCAGCGTGAAGCTTCTCCTCCAGATTCTTCTTAAGCGCGGCTGCATTGGAATTTGCGCGTGCCACCTCGCCCTGGGCAGCGTGAAGTTTTGCCTCCAGGCCATCCGTGAGCGCACCAGCATTCGAAAGTTGCGCATTCAAATCAGCAACCTGCCTTTTAGTCTCATCCAGCATCGCGCGGACCGCCTCAGCCTGCGCTTGTTCTCGCGCGGCATCCGACTGCACGGCCTGAATTTTTGCTTCTAATTCCGCCTTCAGCGCGTCGGTATCTGTGTTGGTCCTGGCCAACTCTGCCCGGACAGCCGCAAGTTCCCTCTCCAGCTCCGCGACCCGCGCTTTGGTTGCATCGACGTTGGCGGCGAGCGTCAACCCCGCGCGACGTTCGGCGACCGAAGTTCCAAGCCGGGCGAAGTAGCCACGGACGCGCTCATTTTCGGCATCAGTCTTTGTTGCAAACAGCGCCTTAAGTGGTCCGGTCAAGGGCTCGGTGCCTAGGTAGGCAACACCAAGGCCGTGTGAGTGGAGGAACTCGAAATGCGGATAGCGGGATGAGAGTTCCTCCCAAAACTGCCAAATACCGAAGCCGCGCTCCCGGACGTTACTGTCGTGGAACAGCGCGACCCCGCGGGAACTCACTTTCGGGAACCATGACTTGAAGTCCGCCGAAACGGCTTCGGCAGTGTGAAAACCGTCGATATGGAGCAGGTCGACGCTGCCGTCTGAGAAATATGGAAGTGCCGCTTCAAAGGAGCTGCGAAGCAGGGTGGAAAAGGTCCCATATCGGCGATCGTGGTAGGCCCTGAACTCTTGGTAAATCTCATCTCCATAGTGACCGGCGTGTTCGTCGCCATACCAATGATCGATGCCAAAACACCGCGTATCGAGGCCGAGCGTTTGCGCCGCTTGCAGAAAGGCGCAGTAGGAATTGCCGGTGTGGACGCCGAGTTCGACTATCATGCGCGGCTTGAGCGCGCCGACCAGCCACATGGCGAAGGGTACGTGCGCCAACCAGGCGGACGGCTCGACGAGACGTGCAGGATATTCTAGCTCAAGCCCACACCCATCCCCGGGGAGCGGAACATGGTCGCCTTTCTCGCGTGCCGACATCACGAAAGTAGCCCTGGGTGCTTCGATATGGCGACTGAGAATTGAGCGCATATAACAGCAGCCGCCAAACCAGACGTAAGTTGCCGACTTCTCATATCCTCCAGTGCCCCAAAATATCCGACGCTGCAAACTTTAGTTATTGTAGGGGCAATAAGTGTCTTATTGAAGCGCAGCGCAAAAAATCCAAGCTCGAATAGTCAAAAAAATAGTTGCCAGCGATTAAGCGGGTTCGGCATTTTCCTGTCTAAGTGCTTGTGGGAGACCGACTTACCGCCGCAAATGAGAGAATATTGATATTCCCTGGCTGCGCAATGGCACGACCAGCCTAATTGGACCACTGTTTCCGCATGCCATTGAAATCCGTCTTCGGGAGGGGAAGCGCAGCCCCGGCGCGGACATTCCGCAAGATGGCCAGAACGAAAGGAACTCCACAGGGACGGTAACTGATCCGGCGCATGGTATCTACGATAGTCGCAAGGCGCTCGACTCGGCTCGTTCGACAATTGACTGTGGCACGTCAGAAGCGCCCGCTGAATGGCCACTTCCGAATGGTGCTCGCGCGGCCACTCAATTCTGACGAATCGAAGGGGAGCTTGGTTGAATTTTCTCTTACGAGCGCTGGTAGCCCTCCAGCATCGGCTCTATCATGCAAGGCGAAGTGACGCTTAGCGAGGGCTCGGCATGGATTTTCTGAATTCGATTACATCAGATGAAATGAGGTTAGCGCTTGAGGAGATCGCAACCGGCCGCGCCGACGTGCGAACAGCCTTATATATTGTCCCAACCGAGAAGAGGGCGGAGTGGCTACATTCAATCGGAGCGGGTTGTGAAGGCAGGTTGCGAAGTCTGCTTCCCGCCATTCCACCTCTCGCTCTCCGATCGATTGTCGCTGCGCCCGAAGAGGAAGTATTCCTCTGGACCGGCGCGGTCGATGTCACTTATCTCATCGGCTTATATGAGATTCATGGTGACACATCGCTCCCATATCCGCGCCG
Source organism: Alphaproteobacteria bacterium (assembly GCA_034668825.1). Lineage (GTDB taxonomy): Bacteria > Pseudomonadota > Alphaproteobacteria > Rhizobiales > Xanthobacteraceae > CANKHA01. The sequence continues at coordinate 33,602 of JAXDOR010000205.1, forward strand.
CGTGCTCGATTTCGGCTGTGGATGCGGCAGGCTGACGCGATATCTCGGCCTATCGCAACGATACAGCACGATCGGAGCCGACGTGAACCCCGACCATATTGCCTGGTGTTCCGACCATCTCCCCAACGTCATATCGGTGTGCAACAGCACGCGTCCGCCCCTCGCGCTGCTGGATGGTTCAATCGATTTTGCCTATTCGCTATCGGTTTTTTCCCACCTTCCCGAACACGCGGCACGGGCCTGGCTCGATGATTTGGCCCGTGTCATCACTCCCGGTGGAATTCTTGTGATCACCACGCACGGTCCGACGGCTCTCGACATCATCAAGGCATCGAAGGTTCACCAAGAAATGTTCTGTCTCAACGCGACTTCGACGCAGGCGATCATTGATCGGCTGCGCACCGAGCGCCTGATTTTCGTTCCATACGAAAGCGCCGTTCTCGAAGCCGCGAAGGTCGGTGACGATTACGGAAACACCTTCATCGCTCCCGACAAGGCAGAGCCGCTGTGGTCTGATCTATTTGAGACGATAACATTCCAACCGGGCGGGTTGCGAGGTTGGCAGGATGCCTTCGTGCTCCGCCGAAGGAAATCGTAATCGTGTAGGTGGAGGATGCGCGCGCACCGTCCTTAGCAAGGCATCTGCAACAGCGGTGCCGCGGAGAGTCGCCGGAGAGGCATAAACCCATCCCGACGACTTCTGATTGCCTGTGATCTGTTTGCGCGACGGACTACGACGAAGGCTTGCGCCACGGAAGTTCTTCCCATCGCCAACTGGGACACGAAGATGCAGCGTCCGGTTTCCAGCGGCTTCGTATTGCGCCTCAAGAAGGCTCATTCCGTCCCGCCGTAAAATGTGTCACACGGCTTTTGCGCGTAATTCCTGGATGCTTAAGCGGCGCGATGCGCCGTGCGCCAGATCGGCATGCCAGATCAGGATGTCGCCCTTGCGTCCGAGAAAGGAGCCGTGAACGTGACGGTAAGTGTCGGCATCTTTGTGCAGACTCGCGAGAAAATCGTCGTGCTCGTGGGGATTTGTTTCCATCCATTTGTGCGCGCCGCCGAAGAGATAATCCGGTGCGCGATGACCGCCGATATAGTTCCAGCTCTCCAGTGCCGGGATGGATGTCTTTCGAGCGCAGCCATGACGCCGTCAGATGCACGGGCCACGTCATTAGCCGCTTCTAATAGCGGCGCAAAAGCCCACCCTGTAATACGCCCGAGAAAGACGGCATCGATACAATGATGAATCAGTAACTACAATCTCCGCAAGTCGTTCATCGTGATGCGCATATTAAGGGCATAGCAACGACGTGCGGTCGAGGCTGCATCGCAGCTGTACAAGATGGAATTAGAGATACCGATGAGGCGCAACGCCGTCACGGCAAGACCCGCTTGTTGCGATAGATCTGCAGATAGTCGCCGGAATCCGGCGACAGCTCAAATAGCGGATCTTTAGCCAAATATTCGGCCAGCGCACGAGAGTGAATATTTGCGAAATCGACGGGCGACTGCTTTTCGGGCGCGACCGTCACCACGTAGGCTGGCGCCATCGCGATTATTTCGTCGAGCGCGCGCTGGAACTCTGGCACTGAGTAGCTCAAGCTTCTGTAGTTGCAGAAATATGCTAATGTTTCGCGTTGCTTGAACGAATAGAAGCTAGCGGAATTTGCGTTGAGCGGAGTGTAGTTCACCGCGATGACGGTCGCGTAATTTGCGGTATCCTTCCGGCAGGTGCTACGGACCGCATGCGTCAGGAGCGCCTTATCGACGCCCACGGCATCCACTGGCAATAGCCAAGGATGGACCTTAAGACCAAACGGATTGATGTTGTGCGCATAGGCATGGACAGCCACCGCATTCGCCGCCAGCCCAAGGACTGCAAGTCCGGCGATCAGCCTGCTGCCGATCATGGAGAAGCTCCACCCGATCAGTGCGGCTACCACCGGTATGGCAGGAGCTAGAAACCGCGGATCTTCGTTGATCTGGAGCGAGTAGGCGAGAATAACGACAACCAGCATTCCCGCTAAGGCTAGACCAAACAAGGTACCATTCTCGACGGCAACCGGCGCCCACTGGGACGGCGAATGTAAGAGCACTCTGACAAGAGCGACGCCGATGGCGACAACGATCAGGACGCCGATGCAGATCGATACATAGTTAATCGGCGACAGGGATAGATCCAGCCAGCTGATCCAGTAGCTCAACTTTTTGATAAGCTCGATCCGAGAGCCATAGTTGAGTGCGCTCTCTCCGGTCGTCGCCCCGACGAGGTGCTGAACCATGGATTCCCAGTTGTACGCGTACCAAGTCGCGGTCGCGGCTAAGAGCATGACGGCCATGGCAACCAATGAGATGTCGGCGATGCTGGTGCGCGACTTCGGCCGGCCCCGTGAAATGAAAAGCGCCACGGCGACATAGGTCAACATAGGCACCAAGAATACGATGCTTGATGACTTGGCGAGAAAACCAAGAGCTGTTGCCGACAAACACAATGCCAGTGTCCGCGTTAGCGATCGCCGCTCGGCGCGCCAGGCCACGAAGATCGCGACCGCCACGGAAAATGCTTGGGTCATCTCGGTCAGATAGAGAAGCGAGAATGCAAGAAAGAGCGGGCTCCCCGCGCATGCAATGACCGCGGCTAGGCTTCCGATTAGGCCAGCGCCGAGACGGCGCGCGAGGAGATAGACTATGGCAAGTGTTGCGGCGGCGAGGAGGATTGTCAGCAGCGGCAGCGCAGATTCGGTGCCTCCGGTAACATATCGCACCGGTAAGACAATCTGGCCGAGCCACACCAGCATTGGCGGCATCTGTCCAAGGGCGTTGGCCATCGTCTCCAACCACTCCGCCGGTCCAGTCTGAGCCGCGTGCCACAGTTGAAGAGTCCAGTGACCATAAAACGCCTGGTCATACGACCAAACCCTCTGGTCTCGTAGCACCCATACGCAACCCGACAGCACGAATGCAGCAATCGTGATGACCGGAATGTAATTTCGCAGAGATTGCCGGCGAAGACCGTTAGCACCACCCATCACCACCTCTTGCAGCCGCGACCATCAACATACCGGCCTGCGTCCAAGTATCGATAAGGTAGTGATCCCGCAAGCGCGAACATCAACTTGAAACTACCCAGCGTGCGCCCTAAAAGGCGCGTTCTGCGGGCGAAGGAGTAGAGCTATATGCCAGGAAAGTCGAACGCCAGGTCCCCAAGCGCTTATCGCTTCCTTTCCGCAACGTATTTCCGCCTCTTCATTATCGGCATGGGGTTTATTTATGTCCTCATGTACGTGCATACGCCTTTGGCAGTGAATGCCAGTTTCCCGCACGACGATACTTTATTCATGACAATTGGCCGCTATCTGGCAGAAGGCCGGTGGCTCGGGCCATACGACCAATTCACGTTAATGAAGGGACCCGGATATCCGGCGTTCCTCGCGCTCACGAATTGGCTCGGCATCTCGGTCTCGTTGTCGCATGCGCTGTTTCATTGCGGGGCGATCGCGTTCTTCGTCGCGATCGCGCATAAGTTCATGAAGTCATTTGTGCTGTCGGGCCTGCTCTTTGTTCTGCTGCTATGGCACCCCATTGCCATTGGTCCGTTTTTGCTTCGCATCATTCGCGAGTCTATCTATTATGGGCAGATTTTAGTCTTCCTAGGAGCACTGGCATGCACCTGCCTGTGCGCGTCCGGCTGGCGTGAGCGTGCGTTCTACGGCGCACTTAGTGGCGCCGTTTTCGGATGGTTTTGGCTTACGCGAGAGGAAGGTATCTGGCTGGCGCCTGCGATCGCTATCCTGCTGACCGCCGGCGGGCTTCGGGCAGCGCGTGAACGGACAGTTCGTGAGTTCGCCGGCGCGTGCCTAGTGTTCGTTGTGGTTTTCGCGGGCACACAGATCGCCTTCCAATCAATCAATTGGTGGGTTTACGGAAAGTTCGTCGGCGTTGATTTCAAGGAAGCGAATTTTCAGCGGGCCCTGGGCGCGATCAATAGTGTCCTTTCCGGGGGAAACCGTGTCTTCACGCCGATCACGCGCGCCGCACGCGAACGGGTCTATGAAGTGAGCCCGAGCTTCAAGTCCATGGCTATCTATCTCGACGGAGACCTCGGTAAAGCCTACGACGGCATTAGCTGCCCGCTTCAGCCAACGAGTTGCGGCGATATCGGATCGAGTGTTTTCATGTGGGCGCTGCGCGAGGCAGCGGCGGCTGCGGGTCAGTACACGTCCCCTGCCAAGGCTTCCGCATTCTTCGGACGGGTCGCCGACGAAATTACCGGAGCGTGCAGACGAGGCGACCTGGAATGCAATCCTCAATTTATCGCCGAAATCCCCCAGGTATACCGGGAGCAGTTTGCGCAAATTCCGCAAGGCTATCTCAAGGTACTCGACTTACTTGTCATGTTGCAGCCATCCATCCATCTCGATCCGAGTTCCGGTGATGAAGCACGTCTCGGGACACATCTTCGCTTCTTGAATTATCCGCCGCACACGGCCTCCGTCGATATTCCTTCGCGCGCGGCGAGCTACAGGTTCCTCGGCTGGTATTACAAATCGGGTCGTAGCTGGATGACAGTAGCAGTCGCTCCAGCCGCCGACCTGCGATTTGAACGCATCGACAGCCCCGACATCGCGTCCGGCTTTAAGGATCCGGAAGCGACACGCCAGCGATTTTCTATTTACACCCACTGCAGCGAAGACTGCATCTTGCGATTTGAGACCACAGAAGGCGATGTGGTTGAACGGAAGCTCGCAGATCTTCGAGCTCCCATTGGTTTCGATCTTGGCTCTGGACGGGTCAATTTTGACGTGACAGAGGTAGTGGCCGATCCCGGCAGCCAGGCTACATTGGCGGAAAACGCGGCCCGAGGCCTCCGTGAGGAGGCCGTCACCCACTACAGTTATGTCTTCATCCCGGTCCTTGCCTTAGGCATCATTGGTTTCTTCGTTTCGACCGTGTTTTATTGGCGAACGGCTATCTTCAATCCCTGCTACGTATTTGCTTTGGCGCTATGGGCCACGATCTTCGTGCGCATAACAATGTTGGTAATTGTTGAAGCCACTTGGATTCAGTCGATTTTTTCCGGACATTCGCCTTATTTGACGTCGCTCTATTTCCTGCTCGTCGCTGCTGCGGTTTTGTCGATTGCTGCCTGGAGCGGGCTTCGCTCGCCGTCGTCCAGAAGACATGGGCACGCAAGATGTGCGGGAACGATATTAGCGAAACCGGTGGCTTCTTGACGGTATTACCAATTGTGTCTAGATGCTAATTCCCTATTTCCAAATAAAATTGTAAACAACTCCCGTGGAGGTGTAATATTGAAGAGTATTTCTCAAATAAACTCGTTGTAATCACTGGCGGCACTTCAGGCATCGGGCTGGCGCTTGCGCAGGAGCTTTTTCGCCGTGAAGCAAAAGTCGTTGTCCTTGCCGATCAGGTCGAGCGCCTGGAAGACGTCGCCAAGCAATTCGGGGGGCGGAACCCTCGCTTCGGCGCCTATGTTTGCGACATTGGAGTGCCCGCGGACGTCGCAGCGGCAAGCCGGCAGGTGATCGCCGACTACGGCCCGCCTGATATTCTAGTTAATAATGCCGGGTTCGCGACCTACCGAACTTTCGAGCAGGAATTCCCCGACGAGATGGAACGCCTGTACAACGTAAATTTCGGCGGCGCGTTGCGCGTCACCAAAGCGTTTCTCCAAGGAATGATTAAGCGGAGTAGTGGTCACATTGTTAACATTGCTTCGATCGCCGGGGCCATGACGATCACGCCGAATGCGGTGTATGGCGGCGCCAAGCACGGGATGATGGCGTGGTCGAAGTGCATTGCAATCGAGCTAGCGCGCTTCGGTGTGAATGTTCACGTCATCTGCCCTGGCCGGGTGGAAACCAGCTTCTTCGATCACGAAACTTTCCGGATGCGCGCGCATCGGAAGGAAACGGAATTGACAATTCCAATTGAGGAAGTCGTGCAGGCCATAATTGATACGATCTTACACAATAAAGCGGTCCGTTTCGTGCCCCGATATTATGGACTTCTGGCCTGGGCGCTTCACGCATTTGGTCCTCTTGTACAAGGTCCCATGGATCGGCTATTGCGTGCACGTATAGAAGATTTGTACCGGAACAGAGATAAGCAATGATCTCCGCGAAAGCCGTATTGGCGCCGACAAACGGCCGTCCCGCTCAGTTCTATTGTAGCAAGGGTGGGGCAGAATATTATATTGAGCCCACGTCAGGCACGATCTTCCAATCCAAGATGCCCGCTGTGACTGACATGAGCCAATATGCTGAGACGGAATATTCGGCGGGCGTCTATAAAGAATATGCCAAGTCGCGGGATCTGAAGATCGCTACCGCCCTGCCGCGGCTTGCTGCGATCAAGACGCTCGCTCCCGGCAAGCGGCTGCTTGATGTCGGATGCGCTACCGGATTCTTTCTCGAAGCCGCTGTCGAGCAGGGTTATGAGGCCAGCGGCGTCGAATTTTCAACCGTTGCCATTTCGTTGGCTCGTCCTGACATTCGAGAAAGGATCACCTGCGGGGACGTAAATACGTTGCTTGGACAGGATGTAGCAAAGTTCGATGTCGTAACGGCGTTTGACATCATCGAGCACGTGCAGGATCCGGTGAAGTTCGTGGAAGATATCCGCAACGCCCTCGTACCCGGGGGGCTGCTCGCATTAAGCACGCCCGACACCGGCCATTTTTTACGCTACTTGATGAGATCGAAATGGCCGATGCTGCAACCAATGCAGCATACCGTTTTGTTCTCGCGGCGGGCTATTGAGGAGCTATTGAAACGCTGCGGCTTCGTCGACGTGAAAGTGGAAACCGCCCACAAATTCCTGACACTGGATTATTTGAGCGATCAGCTCGCCGCGACGAATCCATCCCTGCAACGGGGTTATCAAGCACTTCGGTGGCTTGTGCCGTCGCCCCTACGCCGCAAGCCGATCGCCGTAAATATCGGCGAATTCGTGGCCTATGCCCGGAAGCCGAATTGACTTGCCGACGGCAGACATTCAGACATAACGGCGTCTTAGTCTGAGGGGCGGGAGCAACGGTGCAAGATGAGCCAACCGCTACGATTGGTACCGCAGGCAGCCCAGCCGATCGAGTTCTCCTGCCCACTCTGCTTGAGCGCCCACGCAGCTTATGTCTTTGGGAACCCTCAATTTCGCATCTATCAATGCGGCGGCTGCGCGCTGACATTCAGCAAGAGGCGGGGTCTCGCCGCAACCGAGATCGGCTCCGGCATTGCCGAGGCCGGCCGCAAGCCTGCTCGCAGCGAGAGACAGCATACGAATTTGGCGGCTGCTCTCAAGGCGACGACATTTAGCGGTCCTGTTCTCGTCATTGCAGAATCCGACAACAGCATCATTCCGTTGGTGCAACGAGGCAGTACCGCGATCGGCCGGATTGTAGGCCGCGACGACTTCGGGCCGGCCGATTGGGGTGGGACGTTCAACGGCGCCATCGTGTCGGAAACGTTAATGCAAGTCTCCGACCCCCAGGCGGCACTGCGGAAGATACGCCGGCACCTAACAGAGCAAGCCCCGCTCATCTTGAGCATGCCGTTGCTCGATGGCACGCAGGCGCGTCTGATGGGCCGCAATTGGCATGAGTGGCAATCGTCGAATCTCTGGTACTTCACGCGAGAAACCTTAAGCCTTTTCCTGCTGTCCGCCGGATTCGAGCACGTCTGGTTTCAGGCCGAGCGGCGCCGTTATTCCCTCGACAATCTGGTAGAGCGGTCGGAACTCGGTAAGGAGTCGTTGTGGCTTGGGGCCGCCAAGACGCTGCATCTGATGTCCCCTCGAAATGTCCGCAGCCGTGAATTTCCGCTGCCCTCCGGAACATCGATTGTGACGGCGCACGCCAAGTCGAAGCGGCCCGAAAACGTCGTGTCGATTATCGTTCCGGTCTACAATGAGGCGACAACGTTCCAGGTCATGATCGATGCTCTTCTGGCCAAGCAACTGCCTGGCATGCGCAAGGAGATCGTCATCGTCGAGAGCAATTCAACCGATGGCAGCAGGCAGATCGTGCAGCGCTATGCCGGCTATCCGGATGTGCGAATAGTGCTGCAAGCAAAACCTCAAGGCAAAGGCAACGCCGTGCGCGAGGGGCTCAAGGTCGCCACCGGCGACATCCTCATGATTCAGGATGCCGACCTCGAATACGACCTGGACGACTATGACGGGCTGCTGATGCCCATCGTATCCTGGCAATCGATGTTCATCCTCGGCTCGCGCCATCAGGGCGGCTGGAAGATGAGGAAATTCAACGATGCTCCGCTGACTGCTACGATGTTCAATTTGGGGCATTGGTTCTTCAAGTCGCTCATCAACTTCTTGTTGCGGACGCGCATGAGTGACCCCTTCACAATGTTCAAGGTGTTCCGCCGCGACGCGCTGTTCGGGCTCGAGCTGGTGTGCAATCGGTTCGATCTCGACATCGAGCTGGTTATGAAGCTGGTGCGCAAGGGATATGTTCCGGTGGAGTTGCCGGTCAATTATGTGGCGCGTTCCTTTGCGGAAGGAAAGAAAGTCAGTGTGAGCAAGGACGGCCTCACCTGGGTCTGGACCATCCTGAAGTTGCGCTTCTCGGCGATCGGGACCGGACGGCCCTGATGCAACGAACCGATGCGCAAGCATCTCGGCAGCGACGCGCGCGCCTACCATACCAGGCACTCTCGGTGATAATAAGTGGCCTGATCATTGCTGCTGGCTTGGCCATCATGTACCGTCGGCTCGATTGGCAAGCGATGGTCGCTGTCTGGGAGAAGTTAGACTCTCGATGGCTGCCGTTAGCGCTGCTCGCGCCTTGGATGCAATATCCCATCAATTCGTTCCGGCTTCATCAGGTCATCCGCCGGGTAAGCGGCAAGTTGCCGTCGGCTGTGCCGAGCTGGAAATTGATTTTCAAGATGACCTGCAGCTCAGGCTTCATTGCGTCGGCCGCGCCCATCGGTCTCACTGGCGATGTGGCCAAAATCGCCGCTTTGCGCTTGTTCGGAAACCTCTCTATCACCAATGCGACGCGTTACACGCTGTTTGATCGCGTGGTGGGCGTGCAATGGATAAGCATCTTTGGCCTCGCCGCACTGCCAATACAAGCGTCCGCCGGAGTTGGGGGCGACATCATCGTCCCGCAGGCCGCCTTGTTCGGCGGCTTGCTCGCGGCGGTTGCCTGTTTGCTTGCGGTTCCTCGAATTCTCCTCTTGGTGCCGTTTGATCTTTTCACCAGATTAGCCCGACTATTCACGAACTACCAATCCCTCTTGCGCTTGTGGCCATCGACGATCCAGATGTTGATCGGCATCCTGAACTTATTCTCTGCCTGGGCGACGCTTTATTTGTTGTTGCTGGCCACGGGGCTCGATACAAATCTGTGGCTTGTCGCCGCCTTCATTCCGCTCTTGCAATTGATCAACAGCTTTCCTTTCCTCTACATGGGATGGGGTGGTCGCGAGCTCGCCATGGCGGCGACGCTCGGCACGACGGGGGGCCTGACGATGAACGAGGCGCTTGCTGTCTCGGCAGAGTGGGGCATTATCTTGGTCGCCGCCGGAGCCATCAATGGCGTGTTCCTGCTGGGAAACTGGCAGCCCCGCCGCACCGAACCGGCGGTACGAGAGGTAGAACCGCCGCCGAAGGACTCACCGCCGTGTATCTAACCCGCTCGGTCGTGTAACCAAACTTCGGTCGATTTAGAATCAAAGGATTCGTTACGAATGACTTATGTCGTCACAGGTGCGGCAGGCTTCATTGGAAGCAATCTCGTCGATCGCCTACTGACGCGTGGCGAAAGTGTGATTGGCTATGACAACCTGTCGACAGGTGTGCTTCGCTTCCTGGAATCCGCATTGGCAAATCCAAAGTTCCGTCTCATTGAAGGCGACGTTCTCGACAGCGAAAGTCTGACGCGAGCGCTGCAAGGCGCCGATTTCGTATTTCACTTGGCTGCCAATGCCGACGTGCGTTTCGGCACCGAGCACCCCCGTCGTGACCTCGAACAGAATACGATTGCGACTTTCAACGTGCTGGAGGCGATGCGCGCCAACCAAGTGAAGCGGATCGCCTTTTCCTCGACCGGATCGATCTACGGCGAGCCTAAGGTTTTTCCAACGCCGGAAGACGCGCCGTTTCCAGTGCAGACCTCCCTTTACGGCGCCTCCAAGCTGGCGGGTGAAGGACTCCTCCAGGCCTACAGCGAAGGGTTTGGATTCCAGTCATTCATTTTCCGATTTGTTTCGGTCCTCGGCGAACGCTACACGCACGGCCACGTTTTTGACTTTTACCGAAGGCTGCGCGACGACCCCAGCACACTGCACGTGCTCGGCGATGGGCATCAGCAAAAATCATATGTGTACGTGCAGGACTGCATCGACGCGATGTTGATGGCAATCGAGGCACCGCAGGGCAAGGTCAATATCCTGAATCTCGGCAATGACGAGTATATCGAGGTGAACGACTCAATCGCCTGCATGACGAAGCATCTGGGGGTGAACCCGCAATTGACCTATTCCGGCGGTGAGCGGGGCTGGATCGGGGACAGTCCGCTCATTTTTCTGGATACAAAACGTATCCATGGGCTCGGCTGGAAACCGCGTCTGACTATCAGGGAAAGCTTGCTGCGCACTATCGACTGGCTTACCGCCAATCCCTGGATCTTCGAGCAGCGCGCATGAAGGTAGCAGTCCTGGGCCTGTGGCATCTCGGAACGGTGACGGCCGCCTGCACCGCGGCGGCCGGCGTCGTTACGGTCGGTATCGACGACAACGCGGACCGGATTGCCGATTTGTCGCGCGGTGAACCACCATTATTTGAGCCCGGCCTGGCCGAGTTAATCCGATCGGGCCTCGATAGCGGCAACCTCGCCTTCACCACCGACGTCAGGGCCGTGGGCGATGCTGACATAATATGGGTATGTCACGATACGCCGGTGGACGACGACGATCAGGCTGACGTCGCTGCTGTCACAAACCGTGTTGAAGCGGTTTTTGAGCATTTGCGTGACGGCGCCATCGTACTGGTTTCGGCTCAGCTTCCCGCAGGTTCGATCGGTGCCCTTGAGCGCTCGTTCGCGCAGAAGGCAAGGGGACGCCGTGTAGAGTTTGCCTGTTCGCCAGAGAATTTACGCTTGGGCCGGGCCATTGAGGTTTTTCGCGATCCCGGCCGGGTCGTCATCGGAATCCGAAACGAGAAGGCGCGGCCGGCACTCAGTAGTCTGCTCGGCCGTTTTTGCAACAACCTGATCTGGACTTCCGTGGAATCCGCAGAAATGGTGAAGCACGCGCTGAATGCGTTCTTGGCAGTCTCTGTTACCTTTTCCAATGAGATTGCGACGATTTGTGAGCAGGTGGGCGCAGATGCAGCCGAGGTCGAAGCCGGGCTACGCAGCGACCCAAGGGTGGGGCCAAATGCCTATATCCGTCCTGGTCCGGCGTTTGCCGGCGGCACCCTGGCACGCGACGTCAACTTCCTTCGTAGTCTCGCAGAAGACCGTGGCCTCACAACGCCCGTCATTAACGGCGTGTTGGCCAGCAATCGGGCCCATGGTCAATGGGCGCTGGCGCACCTACGCCGTATGCTGCAACCTCTGTCTGGCCGCACTATCGGGGTATTGGGTCTCGCTTATAAGCCAGGGACGAATACACTACGTCGTTCGCTTTCCATCGAACTTATTCGCGAGCTCGTCAGCGCGAGAGCCCATGTGCGCGCGTTTGATCCGAAAGTCACAACCTTGCCGGACGATTTGCGCAGCGCCGTGACACTTGTTTCCGACAGCACGGCCGCGGCGCATGGTGCTGATGCGCTCGTTGTGGCTACGGAATGGCCGGAATTTCGCAAGCTGGCAGCCAAAGACATCGCCGATGTCATGGCTGGCGGGATCGTTCTCGATCCTGGCCGCTTTCTCGATCGCGCATTTGCCGCCGAACCGCGCTTGTCGTTGATTTCGGTCGGAAGAATGTCATGAAGCTGAATGGGAAGGCGGCAATCGTCACCGGCGCAAGCATCGGTCTTGGCGCCGTCATCGCGGAACGGTTCACTGCGGCCGGAGCGTCAGTGATGATTTGCGCCCGCGGCCGGGCTGAACTCGAAGCGCAGCGGGCTCGGCTGGCCGCCGCCTATCCCTCGTCACAGGTTCGTGCGCATGTGGCCGATATCGCCGACGAACACCAGGTTGATGCATTGTTTGCCGCCGCCGTTGCCGAGTTCGGACATCTCGATATCGTGGTGAACAACGCGGGGATCTATGGACCCATGGGCACGATCGATCAAATCGATTGGGCCGATTGGGTTAAGGCGATTGCCATCAACCTTACGGGGACCGTCTATTGCTGCCGTAAGGCCGTAGAGGTGTTTAAGCCGCGCCGCTATGGCAAAATCATCAATCTGTCGGGCGGCGGCGCAACCAATCCCCTGCCCGGCATCAGTGCGTATGCGGCCTCTAAAGCGGCAATTGTCCGCTTCACTGAGACGCTGGCGCTTGAGCTCAAGGAGTACCGTATCGACGTCAATGCCATCGCGCCCGGCGCGCTCGCGACGCGGTTGACGGACCAATTGATCACCGCCGGTCCTGAAAAGGTTGGCAGGGCGCTCCATGAGCGCATGGTGAAACTCAAGTCCGATGGCGGAACTCCGCTCGATATGGGCGCCGAGTTATGCCTCTATCTCGCGTCCGCTGAAAGCGACGGAATCACCGGTCGTCTAATCGCCGCCCAGTGGGACCCCTGGCCTTTTGCCGAAGTATTAAAACGGGAAATTGCGGACACGGACATCTATACACTGCGCCGCATCGTTCCTGCGGATCGCGGGAAGAAATGGGACAAGGCATAGTGCGCCTCTCTATTGTCGGTTGTGGCTTCATTGGTGCGAAGAGGGCGGCCGCCGTGGGCCCGCACGAGATTGCAGTTGTCTGCGATCGGGACGGGTCACGTGCTGATGACCTCGCGCGCCGTGTCGGCGCTCGCGCGACGCCCGACTGGCGCGAGGCCGTGGAAGCGGATGTTGACGCCGTGATCGTTGCTACCACGCACGACCAACTCGCAATAGTTGCGCGGGGCGCAGCCGAAGCTGGCCGCCACGTGCTGGTGGAAAAACCTGCCGGACGCAATGTAGATGAAGTGCGCCCCATTGCCGAGGCAGCATCGGCGCGCGGACTGGTAGTTAAGGTCGGCTTCAATCATCGTTTTCATCCAGCTTTTCAAAAAGCGCGACAAATCATCGACGACGACGGGCTCGGACCACTGATGTCCATCCGGGGGCGCTACGGCCACGGTGGCCGAGTAGGCTATGAACAGGAATGGCGCTGCCAACCCGAAATTTCCGGCGGCGGCGAACTTATTGATCAGGGTTCCCATCTTATTGATCTAGCGCGCTGGTTCCTCGGTGATCTGTCGCTGGAATATGCAGCCGTCCCGACTTTCTTCTGGGATATCCCCGTCGATGATAACTGTTTCCTCGCTCTTTCCAGCAAAAGCGGGCAGATAGCGTGGCTGCACGCGTCATGGACTGAGTGGAAGAATATTTTTTCGTTCGAAATTGCCGGCCGCAACGGGAAGCTTGCCATCGATGGCCTCGGTGGGAGCTATGGTGTCGAGCGGCTCACCTACTATCGAATGCTGCCTGGAATGGGCCCCCCCGAAACCACGGCGTGGGAATATCCATTTCCAGACCGATCGTGGCATGCCGAGTTCGACGACTTTGCCGCTGCCATCCGCGACGGCCGGCGGCCATGCGGTGACATCTTCGATGCCATCGCCAATCTCGAGATCGTCGACCAAATCTACCGGAGCCGACGCACGTGATCATCGTACGCTCGCCATTGCGCATTACTCTTGGTGGGGGCGGCACGGACCTGCCCTCGTACTACCGCGATCAGACGGGATTTCTGATCGCCGCCGCCATCGATAAATACGTATACATTACCGTCCATCAGACATTCGTCGAAGACCTGATCGTGAAGTACTCGATCCTGGAGAGGGTAAGTTCCGTCGAGGATTTGAATCATCCAATCGTGCGAGAGGCCTTCAAGCTGGTCGGGCTGAGTGCGCGAGCCCTTGAGATCACCTCTATGGCCGACATCCCGGCAGGCACGGGACTAGGCTCCTCCGGCAGCTTCACAACCGCGCTTCTCAAAGCGCTGCATTCTCACTGTAAGCAGTTAATCCACCCCCGCGAACTTGCGGAGGAGGCTTGCGATATCGAAATCAACCGTTTGCGCGAACCAATTGGCAAGCAGGACCAATATATCGCCTCGTATGGCGGGGTCACGTGCTTCCGTTTCAACCGTGACGACAGCGTCGATGCTTGGCCCCTTCGGGTCAGTATCGAGACTCTTTACAATCTGGAAGACAATCTCCTCCTGTTCTTTACTGGTTACTCGCGTAGCGCCTCGGTAATTCTCAAAGAGCAGGACGAGAAAACCAAGCAGCAAAACTCCGACATGATCCAGAACCTGAACTATGTAAAAGATTTAGGCCTGCGCAGCTGTAAGGCGCTTGAAGACGGTGACTTGATGGAGTTCGGCCGTCTCATGCATGAGCATTGGGATCACAAGAAGCAGCGTTCCGGAGGCATGTCCAATCCCAAGATCGACGAGTGGTATGAGCTCGCGATGCGTAACGGGGCGGTGGGCGGCAAGCTGATCGGCGCGGGCGGCGGAGGTTTCCTGATGTTCTATGCCGAGAATAAGACGCAGCTCCGGCATGCGTTAACGACAGCGGGGTTGACCGAGGTTCGCTTCCGGTTCGACTTCGAAGGCACCAAAACGATCGTGCAATGACGTCTATGCCACCCTTAGCGTTGCTCGCAGGCGGTCTCGGGACACGCATGCGCCCGCTAAGCGAACGCATTCCCAAAGCCTTGCTCGAAGTGGCCGGCGAGCCATTTATCGCCCATCAACTTCGGCTGATACGGCGCGAGGGCATCACACGTGTAGTCTTATGCGTCGGCCATTTGGGGGAGCAGATTGAACAATTCGCCAGCGATGGAAAGCGCTTCGATCTCAATATTACATACAGCCCGGATGGACCGACACTCCTCGGGACCGGCGGTTCCCTGCGCAAGGCGCTTCCGCACCTGGGTGCCGAGTTTCTCGTTATGTACGGCGATAGCTGGCTCGATACCTCCTACGCGCCTGTCGTGAAGGCGTTCCGAGCCTCCGGAAAGAGCGCATTGATGACGGTATTTCGCAACGAGGGACGATGGGACCGAAGCAATGTCTGGTTCGCGAACGGCGGCATCCAGCGCTACGACAAGCGCGAGCCCATGCCGCAGGCGCAACACATCGATTGGGGACTGAGCGCGATGAGGGCTGAAGTCCTTAGAGCCCAGCCGGCAGACAGGCCGATCGATCTTGCCGATATCTTCTCAGAACTGGCGCGTAATCACGACCTTGCCGGTTACGAGGTCGGAACGCGGTTTTACGAAATAGGCTCCGCCGAAGGGCTGGCGGAAGCTGATGCGCTTCTGCGCTCCAGGTCTCAAAGCTTGTAGCCAGCCGCCTTTCCGTCGTCGAAAAACATCTTCACCGTCTCGAGGGAGTACTCTTCAAGGTCTTTGCCGACCAATGGCAGTTTCTTGATAACATCATTCGTAACCGTGATGACGTGGCACCCGATGGCGTCCGCCTGATAGATATTGAAGAGTTCTCGGGGGCTTGCCCAGATCAGCTCGGAATTCGGCGCTGCTTTCATGCGTCTAACCGATTCAGCCATGAGCGGCACGGGATCCAGTCCGGTGTCGGCAATACGGCCGGCAAACACCGAAATGTAGCAATGGGCGCCGCCACCCACCGCATCAACTATAGCCTGGACCTGCTCAATGGTGAAAATAGCCGTGACATTAAGTCTAATGCCGTCCTGTGACAGCTTCTGCACCAGGGGCGCCGCGCTTTCTTTCTTCGTGTTGGTGATTGGTATCTTCACCGACACATGCTTCCCCCAAGTCGCGATACGGCGCGCCTGCCGTTCCATTTCACCAAAGTCATCCGCGAAGACTTCGAACGAAATTGGCCTGTCGGGAATGGCGGCCACTATCTCTTTGGCGAACGCTTCGTAATCCGAAACACCCACTTTACGCATGAGGCTAGGATTTGTCGTAAATCCCTTGATGTACGGATTGGCGTACATTTCAAGCATTCCCGCCTTAGCGGCGCCATCAGCGAAAATTTTTACCGTCAATTCGCTAACTTTTTTCATGTTGTTTCCTATGGTTCTTGTGAATGTGCCAGGATCCAATTGGCGGCGTCGACAAGACTGGCGACGGCAACATCCGGCAGTGACTTGAGACCCTCAGTGTAACCGTCGCCGATTAGGATAGTGCGGCAGCCGGCACGTTTGCCGGCTTCTATGTCGCGCCAGCGGTCCCCGACCAGGAAGCTGCGAGCCAGATCGATGCCATCACGACGCGCCGCGGCCAGCAACATTCCTGGTTGCGGCTTGCGGCATTCACAGCGATCTGCATCGTCATGATCACACATCTCGACCGCGTCGATGGGAAGAGCTTGGCACAAATGACAATTGATCTCCTCAACTACTTCGCGGGAAATTTTTCCCCGCGCGATGTCTGGCTGATTGGTAACCACGATGAGCCGAAAGCCGTGGTTATGCAATAACTTAAGCGAATCGGCGGCACCCGGTATAATTACGAGCTGCTCTACTGTCACAGGTGGATATGGATTTCCATCCCGGACAATCGCCTCGTTCAATACACCATCACGGTCAAGGAATACTGCACGCGTCATCGGTAGACTCAGCGAACCCCCTCCCACTTCGTCTCACTCGCTTTGAGAAGGGGGTGGGTGACGAGGAGATGCCAGACTATCGCCTGGAACGCTTCCGAATGGGGCGTGACGGCAGCGGGATTGACAGTCGGGATGATACAGACCGCGTCCCCCACCTGTGCGGTATAGCCGCCGTCGCGACCGACCACACCGACAATCTTTGCACCCACCTGTTTGGCGTATTGCAGGGCGCGCACAAGATTGGGGCTCACGTTCTTCTCCAGATTGCCTCCGCCGACTGAAAACACGAAGATTAGATCGATCGGGCTCAAGCGGCTAACCTTCAACCATTCGACGAAGACAGTTTCCCAGCCTTCGTCGTTCGTGCGGGCGGTCAGTTCCGAAACATTGTCCGTGGGTGCATAGGCTTCGATACCGACGATTTTCCGGAAGTCATTGACAGCATGGGAGCAGTTGCCGGCACTACCGCCGACGCCCAGGAAAAATAAACGGCCGCCATTTACACGAAGGTCGGCGAGTATGAGAGCTATCTGTTCTATAACGTCGACATCGATTTTCTCGATGATCTGCTTAGACTCATTCAGATGATTACGAGCGAATGACATACCGCTGGTCCCCGGGAGGCCGTACATTACAATTGGCTATATGACTGTCAACGTGGGACCTTAAGCACACTGCTCAGGCCTCAATCACGGACTACCAGGACTCTACGGCCCGGCGTCATTACTGCACATAATACGTAGCCATGCATCATTCCTTCCTGCCTAGGGCTATCCGCCAATCGAGCAGTATTGTTATTGCGGCGTGGCACTGAAACTAATAAGGAAGCCCTAGCTTGACCCGGGCTGCTGCCCCTCAATGGCCAAAGTTATCCTAGTTCATTGAAATAGCGGCGATCCGCCGATAATTGTGGGCGCCGCCTTCCGACTATGCATCTTACATTCCGCGCAAAGTGTCGAATATTATCGTGAACCACGCCGCCACGACCATAAGGAATGGAGCCACGGTTCAGAAGGCTGCGATCTTTGGGCTTAAGTTCGCAATCACCGCGGCCTGTTTTTGGTACGTATTTCATCAGATCAAGCTCGAGGAACTCCTCCGAACGGCGGACAATCTCAATTTCGGATGGATCGCCTTCGCAACATTCATCTTGATGTTTCAAGTTCCTCTCGCCGGTTGGCGTTGGAGCAAAATTACCAACGCGCTTGAGCCTGATGGTACAATGGTGCCCCTTGGCTCAATGATCGCCATTACTGCGATCTCGGTGTTCCTCGGTCAGATTGTGCCAAATCTAATGAGTGAAGGCATACGGGTCTGGCTGTTCTCGCGAATTAGGCGCGGCTGGCGCCGAGGTATTGGCAGTGTCCTGATCGACCGTGGCGTCGGAGTAGGAACTCTCGTTGCCGTGGGATTCGTGACACTGCTCTTTCCATCGGCTTTGACAGCGCTCGGCGGCTACCGCCTGCTGGCGCTATTCGCATTCGCCGGCGCACTCGCTGGCGGAATAGCGGGACTTGTATTTGCTCCACTTTATGTGCCGATGTTAATTCGTTTGCGGATGACAAGTTGGATTGGTGAACTCATCGCCGCTTCTCGCCTAGTCCTGATCGGATCCGGTGCTGCTTTCTCCATTGTTGGGATTGCCTTAGGTATTCACACTTTGAGCATTATCGGCATCTGGTCGCTCGGCCGGGCGTTCGCGATGACCCTGTCGGTCGTGGATGCATCCCTGCTGTTCACATTAATGGTGGCGATCGCAATCCTGCCGATCTCGGTCGGAGGCTGGGGCTTACGCGAACTCGCGGTCACTACATTCCTTGGTGCTCAGGGATTCCCGGTTCAACAAGCTTTTCTCTTTTCGGTGACCTTCGGTCTGATCCTGATCGCGGCTTCATTACCTGGCGCCCTTATTATGATTTTCTATTCGCCGGGTCAGATTCAAGGCAACCCAGCATCTCCGAGCTAATCCAATGTCCGTCGTGTTATCGCCTACAATGACGCCGCGAAAACAGGCCGTCCGCCGGCTGCACGACGAACTGGCCGTTGAACGCGAGCGTTGGTTGAATAAAGCCACGTTCTTTCACAGCGAAGATCTGCGCTATCTTAACTTCGTCGTTCCGGAAGGCAGCCGTATTCTCGAACTCGGTTGCGGGACCGGTCACCTCCTCGCGGCGCTTAAGCCATCCTATGGCGTCGGCGTGGATTTCAGCGAGGGAATGGTCGCGCAGGCGCGCAAAGCCCATCCGCAACTGACCTTTCTGCAGGGCGATGTCGAGGACGCCGACTTTGTCGTTTCATTGCCCGGACCATTCGACGTTATTCTGATCGTTGACACTGTGGGAGCGCTTGACGACTGTCAAAAGTTTTTCGAAAGCCTGCACGCCCTATGTACGCGCGACACCCGGATTGTCGTCGCTTATTTCTCGCATCTCTGGTATCCGGCCTTGAAGGTGGCGGAGCGGCTCGCTTTTCGGATGCCACAGTCACCGCAGAACGTCTTTTCGCCGAAAGACGTGCAAGCACTGGTGTCGCTCGCGGATTTCGAACCGGTGAAAAGTGAAGTACGGCTGCTGTCGCCTGCACATATTTTTGGTCTGGGGCGCCTGCTCAATCGGTTCGTCGCGCCGTGGCCCGGTATTCGTGCGCTCTGTCTGCGTCACTATACGGTATGCCGATCGCTGCGGCGAATCGACGACGGGATCAAATCAGCGACTGTTGTCATCCCGGCACGTAACGAGCGCGGCAATATAGAGGCGGCAGTGCGCCGGATGCCCCGCTTCGCCGACGACATCGAGATCATCTTCGTCGAAGGGCACTCGAAGGATGGCACCTGGGAGGAAATTCAACGAGTCATTGCGGCCTATCCTGCCGAAACTATCAAAGCAATGAAGCAACCAGGAAAAGGCAAGGCGGACGCTGTGTTCTCCGCCTTTGAGGCGGCAACGGGCGACGTACTGATGATTCTCGATGCCGACTTGACCATGCCCCCCGAGCAACTGACGGCGTTTTGGCAAGCGATTCGTTCGGGCAAGGGCGAATTCATCAACGGCTCGCGTTTGGTCTACCCGATGGAGGACGAGGCGATGCGCTTTCTCAATCTCATCGCGAATAAGCTATTCTCGATTATTTTCACCTGGCTGCTGTCGCAGCGCTTCACCGACACGTTATGCGGCACGAAGGTTTTGCGCCGCTCCGATTATGCGCGGCTTAAGGCAGGCCGCTCCTATTTCGGCGATTTTGACCCCTTCGGAGACTTCGATCTCATTTTCGGAGCCTCCAAGCTTAATCTGAAGGTCGTAGAAATTCCCATTAGGTACGCCAACCGTACCTACGGAGAGACACAAATTTCGCGCTTTCGCCACGGGCTCATGCTGCTCCGTATGGTGGTCTTTGCTTTCCGGCGCATCAAGGCGTTGTGAGGTTTTGGATGTTCGGAGGCGCCTCATAAATATTGTTCTATCTGGTGTGAGCCTGCTTCGCCCGGTTTGACCTATCAATCCGGAGCCGAAGCGTGATCCCTATTCCAACCAAGCCATTTCCGACCTGCTCGCCACCTGCGAATTACTCCGTGCAACGTTTATAGGGCTTCCTCAAGCGGGTTGATTGGTTTTCGCTCATGGTCTATCCGTTGACAGGCTGGTTAAACCGTGGGGCTTGATCTCTGAGGCACTCGCCCTGCGAGTGTTGCGCGAATCCAATCATGGTCGGCCGCATCATGGCGTTTCGCATGATGCTCATCGTGGAAAAAGCAGCCGCACATTGAACGGTGGATGATGTCTGGAGCTGCAAAGAAGACCGCTTTGATCACGGGCGTGACCGGCCAGGATGGCGCTTATATGGCCGAATTCCTGCTCGCCAAGGGGTATGTTGTCCACGGGATCAAGCGGCGCTCGTCATCGTTTAATACCGGACGCATCGACCATCTCTATCACGACCTTCACGAGCAGGGCGTCTCGTTCTTCTTGCACTACGGCGACGCTACAGATGCGACCAACCTCATTCGCATCGTGCAGGAGACGCAGCCCGACGAAATCTACAATCTTGCGGCGCAATCGCATGTGCAGGTCTCGTTCGAGACGCCGGAATACACTGCGAATGCCGATGGCCTTGGAACGCTGCGATTGCTGGAAGCGATTCGTATCCTTGGCCTTGAAAGGCAGACGCGCTTCTATCAGGCGTCGACCTCGGAACTCTACGGCAAGGTCCAAGAGACGCCGCAGACGGAGACTACACCATTTTATCCGCGCTCGCCCTATGCCGCCGCGAAGCTCTATGCTTACTGGATCACCGTGAATTATCGCGAAGCCTATGGGATGCACGCCTCCAACGGCATTCTGTTCAATCATGAAAGCCCGATCCGCGGGGAAACCTTTGTAACCCGCAAAATCACTCGTGCAGTAGCAGCGATCGAGCGGGGCCTGCAGGACCGGCTCTTTCTCGGCAATCTTGATGCCAAGCGTGACTGGGGCCATGCACGCGACTATGTCGAAGGCATGTGGCTGATCGTGCAGCAAGAGCAGCCCGATGATTTCGTACTGGCGACGGGCGAGATGCATTCCGTGCGCGAGTTCGTTGAGAAAGCATTTGCGCAGATCGACCGGAAAATCGAGTGGCGTGGTGCCGGCGTGAGCGAAAAAGGCTTCGATCAGACTGGACGTGTGTTGGTCGAAGTCGATCCGCGCTATTTCCGGCCGACGGAAGTCGATCTACTGCTCGGCAACGCCAGCAAGGCACACCGCAAGCTCGGCTGGCATCACAAGACGAGTTTCGACATGCTCGTCCGTGAAATGATCGATGCGGACATGATAGCAGTTCGCCTCGAACAAGACCGCCGCAATCGGTATGAGTAAATGGAACGCGCTGGATCATGGTAGCGAAGATTTTCGATCTTGCCGGACGCCGTGTCTTCGTGGCTGGCCATCGCGGCATGGTTGGCTCGGCGCTGGTCCGCCGCCTCGGCATTGTCGACTGCCAGGTGATGACCGCCAGCCGTGACAAGCTCGACTTGCTCGACGGTGCTGCAACCCATCACTATCTCGCCGATGCAAAGCCGGATGTTGTCATCGTCGCGGCGGCTAAGGTTGGAGGCATCCATGCCAACAGCACTTATCCGGCCGAATTCATCCAGGAGAACCTCGGCATTGCAATCAACACGATTCACGGCAGTTATAAAGCCGGCGTCAAGAAACTGCTGTTCCTCGGCTCGTCATGCATTTATCCGAAATTCGCGCGGCAACCGATGAGCGAGGACGAGTTGCTTGCTGGCCCACTCGAGCCGACCAACGAGTCCTATGCGGTTGCAAAGATCGCCGGAATCAAGCTCTGCCAGGCTTATCGGCGCCAGTACGGTGCTGACTTCATTTCGGTCATGCCGACCAATCTTTATGGTGCAGGCGACAACTACCATCTTGAAAACAGCCACGTCGTTGCGGCGCTCATCCGGCGTTTCCATGAGGCCAAGCAGACGCGTGCTCCAAGCGTGACCATCTGGGGTACCGGAGCGCCACGGCGCGAGTTTCTGTTCGTGGACGATCTCGCCGACGCCTGCATCTTTGTGCTGGAACATTATTCAGGAGAGACGCACCTGAACGTCGGCACCGGCGAGGACACCACGATCGCCGAGTTCGCGCGGGCCGTCTCCGATATCGTTGGCTACGAGGGGCAGCTCACGTTCGACACGACGCGTCCCGACGGCTCCCCGCAAAAGCTCCTCGACGTTTCCAAACTCGACGCCATGGGCTGGCGAGCGACAACCTCGTTGCGTACCGGCCTCGCAGCGGCCTATGCCGATTTTCTGGCGGACGGAGGTCGCGGACGGCACGACCGGTAACCGGTGCCATCATTTCCAGTATGGCATCACGAATACACAAACGCCTGGATGCGGTTTCTCCCGACGCCTCACCTAATGATTCCCGGGACATGCGTCGTCGCATAGCCATAACCCGCGTGCTCGCAGGCGAAAGGTAAAAGACGCTCAAGCGCGTGCAACACGCTGCCGTCGTAGCGAAGCGGTTCGTCTGGATAGTCGTCCCAGTCGAGTTTTAGGTCAAACAACGGGCTGAGTGCCTTGGTCCGGGCCCAGAACATCGTACCCACCGGAAATTCGAAAAAGGGCTCTAGTGGTTCCGCTATACCCATTCGTCGTGCAAGATTGCAGGCGATTTCGAAGTTGCCCGCCCACCCTGTAAGATGGGGATCTTCAGGGAAGACTAATCCAAGATCCGGGTTTGCAGCGAATCGAGCCAGCACAATGTCGAGCATGGGGTAGAAGCCGCCGACAAGGTTCTGCCAAAGAAATTCTCGCCAGACCTCCCCCGTCGCTGAGTCGCCAACCAAAGAGCTCCGCTTACTGTGGAGATGACCGATCACGTCGTAGCGGGAGAGGAGTTCTCGGCCAACGCCACTCAAGAACGCACCGATATCGCGACCACGATTGGGAACGACCCGGATCGTGACCGCACCCATTTGATAGCCCGAGGCGGCGAGGCGAAGGGCTGCCGCCTTCTCTTTGTCAGATGTCGTCAGCAGCAGATCGCATCGAGACCGATTTTCCCCCATTTTTTGCAGCAGGTCTGCTGCCAACTCCGGATAAAAGAAGTGGACGTGGAGGAGCGCTGAACATTGCGCATCCGGCACCGGCTCCTGATCGGACGGTACGATGATGGCATGGCACCAGGGGCCGTCCGGCTGGCCGTTGCGGATAAAATCGGCCAGCGGATTGATGAGGGCGCTATCGTATCGGTCCGCGTTTTTATGCGCATATATTTGCGGATGGAACCCCGGCAGGGGACGTCGGAAGCGCGAATTCTTAACGGCGTGAGGACTTGTACCCACGGCCGCCCATCGCGTCAGGAAGTCGTTGATAGCGTCAGCCCTGTCAACAGGAGGCGAATTGCGAGGTAGATAAATATCTGGATCAAATGAGGGATCATCGTGCAGCGTTGCAAAGTCCTGCATACGCTGTCGCATGATCTCGATTGCCTGCCGCCCGAGCTGGTCGATCTGGTTTACATAATTTCCCATATCGAACATCATCTCGCCAAAACGCCGTGTTGCCTGCCCAATTCTGGCGCGCTGGTCTTCGTTGTCGGCAAACCCCGCAATGATGCGGGCGGCGGCATGAACGTCGAGATACGCCACCACGCACATGCGCAGAATATCATCGCTGCCGAGAAGCGGTGCAATTCCGCTTCCGCCCTCGAAGCATACGACTGGCAGTCCATGCATCGCCGCATCGATTGTGACATTGGGGAGCGGATCCAGTCGTGAGCTCAGAAGGAAAACGCCGGCCATCGCATAGGCCGGTTCAAGATCCGTAACCTCATCAACTATCGCAACCATATCTTCGAGATTTGAACGCGCTATTTGTTCGGCGAGATAACTGGAATAGCTGACATCATTCACGGGATCGTATCCGTGGCCGATCCACACAAAGCGCACGGGCCGCTTGGGCTTTAGCGCCTTCACAGCCGCGGCACAGGACAGGAAAAGATCAACGCCTTTGCGGAACTGAATCGCTCCCCCACCTAATACAACCAATGCATCCTCGGCTCCTTGCGGCCGCATTTTACGGCGCAGAACTAGTGAATCCCGAGCTGCGGTGGCTTGCTGCGGCGCTCCAGGCACGATGCACCGTCCCTGCCGGATGATATGAAGTTTTCGGCTGGACAGGGTTGGAAGTTCCTGCAGCGCGGAATTCGCCGTCATATCAGCCGAAAAGACCATCTGCGTCGCCCATTCAAGAGCTTCGCTCATAGCTCCTTTCGGTTGGGTATAGGACGCGAACTCATGCACCAAGGAGATAACAGGGATACCGCCCTTCACGAGCGAAGAAATGAAGGATCGCGATTCAATGCTGTTAACGATCGCATATGAAATGGGGCCGAACACCGCGAGGCGTTGAACAAGGCGTTTGGCTTCGGCTTCATGCCAATCAAGGTAACTAAGGGGGCCAATTACCGCTGCCGAGCACTTGGCAAAATCATGAACCAAGGGCCCACCCCGTAGCAGCAATGAGACGACGTTGTAACGACGGCGCAAATGCACAGCGATGTTGTACGCCACGATCGGCGCGCCGGTTCGAGATGTGTCATGGCTCACGAGAAGGACGGTCTCGCGGCGCCGATCCAAACCTTCCGCATTGAAAGTGAGATTCCAAGCGCTGCTGACCGGCCGCCTTTGCTCAAAGCGGCCGTTCGCAACGTAGTGAGCAAGACAACTCATGCCCGCGTTGGCGACGTCCGGATATCGTTCTCGATAATAGTCGGGATCGAATCGGTCGGAGGGAGTCTGTCCTGTTTGCTCTCCTACAATCACGTAATGGAGCGCGGGATCCATGTCGCGAGGCAGGCCGAGACGTGCGGCATAGCAGTGCGCGTCTAGGAAGCCGCTGGTGCGGACCATCGCAGCCAAGTGTTCCGCATGAGCGCGCGTTGGATAAACAATCCAGCCAGCGGCCCGCAGATTGAGGAAAGTTATTGCAGGCGGGCCATCAAAGCCGATCGTTTGGAAAAAAGGGTAGAGAAAACTGCCTTCGAATCCCAGTCCCGGCTCAAGGCAATCGCGCCACCCCTGGATAAGATAATGCTCGGCGGCATTCTGCTCGGCGGCAAGACCTGCCGCTGAACGGTATATTGCGGCATCGAAGATATCGCTTTGCTCCAGAAGCTCACGATCGGCGAGCAGGTCGTCCGTTGTGCGGTAGTTCCCGTTTATGTGGGTGTCGAGCATGCTATTTACAAACGATCGGATAATTGAGGAATTTGCACATGCGAGGGTCACCCATCAATAACGAAATCCCAGGGGACGGGGCAAGCCAAACAACCTTCTGGATGGATCGAGAAAGTTCAGGAATAGGAGTCTTTATACATGTAAACCCATCTTCGGTCATGGCGGCCCTCTCGCAGATCAGGTTCTCCCGGGAAGGAGTCTTTGAATTGCAGTGATCATACGCCACGACCTTGACGCCTCGATGTTTTTAAGGCGCTGCTCCGCCGCAGCAAGCTGCTGAGCGCGATCCTCTGCTTCGGTGATCAGGCGTTGCCGATCGATCTCGGCTGAGTCAAGGCGGCGTCCGCACTCTTCGATATCTCCAACGAGTTGACGCCGCTCGTTATCCAAAGCCGCGAGACGTCGGTTGCGGTCTTCGGCCTCCGCAACGAGCCGCCGTAGCTCGCGATCGTTTGCGGTGAGCTTCCGCTCACGATCCTGAGCCTCGCTCCTCAGCCGCCTGAGATCGCTATCCGCCACAGTAAGCCGCCGCTCGCGATCCTCGACCTCTTCCATGAGATGCCGCAGTTGGCCGTCTGCAGCTATCAGCTGCCGGTCCCGCTGTTCGACTTCGGCGATGAGCCGCCGTAGCTCACCGTCGGCGTCCGTGAGCCGCCGCTCGCGATCCTCGACCTCTCCCGCAAGATGCCGCAACTGGCCGTCAGCCGCTGTCAGCCGCTCTTCCCGGTTCTCGACCTCGGCCATGAGACGCCGCAGCTCGACATCGGCACCCGCGAGCCGCCGTTCGCGATCCTCGACCTCTCCCGCAAGATGCCGCACCTGGCCGTCAGCAGCTGTCAGCCGCGCGTCCCGCTGCTCGACCTCGGCCATGAGACGCCGCAGCTCGACCTCGGCACCCGCGAGCCGCCGGTCGCGATCGTCTACTTCGGCTACGAGATGCCGCCGCTGGCCTTCAGCAGCGTTCAGCTGCCGGTCGCGGTGTTCGCCTTCGGCGATGAGCCGCCGTAGCTCACCGTCGGCATCCGTTAGCCGCTGCTCGCGATCCTCGACCTCTGCAACAAGATGCCGCAGTTGGCCGTCAGCTGCTGTCAGCTGCCGGTCCCGCTGTTCGACTTCGGCGATGAGCCGCCGTAGCTCGCCGTCGGCATCCGTGAGCCGCCGGTTGCGATCGTCAACTTCGGCTACGAGATGCCGCAGCTGGCCTTCAGCCGCTGTTAGCCGCTCTTCCAGGTTGTTGACTTCAGCCATAAGAGTCCGCATCTCGCGGTCAGCAGCCGTCAGCCGCTCTTCCCGGTTCTCGACCTCGGCCACGAGACGCCGCAGCTCGACATCGGCACCCGCGAGCCGCCGATCCCGATCTTCTCTCTCCGCCATGAAACGTCGCAGCTCCCGGTCAGCCTCAGTTAGCCGCTCTCCCCGATTCTCGATTTCGGCAATAAAACGCCGCAGCTCGCCGTCGGCATCCCTGAGCCTACAGTCCCGATCCGAGACCTCGCGCGCGAGCGAAGCAAAATGACGAGAGGCTTTTTCGGCTTCCGCGGCCGCAAGTCCTTTGTACAACCTTCCAGCTTCAGCGAACGTGGCACGGAGGTAATCGAACGATGCGCGTAGCTCGGTTTCCTTGCCTATCGAGGCAGCTTCGGTCAGACGATTGAAAATCTCGACGACCGCGGGGCCGATATCGGACCGTGTCCTGAGTTCTTGATAGCCAAATCTGTTGCGATGAAGGTCCCTGGTCAGAAAACGGTTTATTTCCCGCGTCACTTTTGCGCCCGGAGCTGGAACACGCCGGCCCGATAACTCTCGAAGCTTTCCGGCAAATGGCCGCCAATCCGCTAGGAGTTGATCATAAGGAAGGAAAATCCTCGGCCTCCCGCGGCTTGCCAGCTCCACTTCCAAGTTGCTGTGAGTGTACATCAGCAACGATTTCGCCAGCGCAAAGCCATTTCGGCGGCTGAGAGACTCCGCAACTTCCAGCGGATTGCGAAACGGAACGATGACGACGCTTTCTGTTTTGAGGGTATCGAGAACCTGCAGCCACATAGGCAACAGCAACGCGATGCGAGGATCCTTTACGACGAAGACGGCGGAATTCTGGAATTCCTCTTGGATCTCGACGACAAGCTGACGCTTAGCTTTGCGCGCCGCAGTCGATTTAATCCAATTTTCAGCCACCGGAAAAGGAGTGTCATAACTGCTGCCAAGCGTTTCCAAAAGATGCTCGTGAATCTGCACCACGCGGGGGGACTCCCAAAAGCCACGATCATTGTCTCCTGCCGACGCGGGAACGAGTTCACCGGCGATGTGTGCCCCCAAAAGATTTACGACTCGCGCCGTGGCCGAGGTCCCAGACCGATGCATACCCGCTACAATGATGCACAATTTTGAGCGGGCGCTGGGCGACGGCTTCGATTTTATAGCCAAATCCCTCTCCGTTCGATGCTGCTGACCTGCAATTACTTCGATCAGCTCTCGAGTACGGCGCCTTGCTTGGCCGCATCAAGAGTCCCGATCATACGCCTCAGTGCTCTGACGCTACGCCCTCTAATAGGTGGACCGCAGTTGTTGGCGCTCCGCGCGATGAGCAAGACGGTCGTCATATATTTGACATGAGTTCCCGTAGGCAATTAAACTGCTGGCTGTCCCTCCCCACCTTTGATTGTGGTATTGCCGGTCCGCAGTATAAGCCCTAGTCATGTTTATAATCGAGCGCCACAAAGCATCAGTTGGACGTAAGACGGGTAATTCATGGCTATAGAGATACATCAGACAGACATAGCGGACGTTAAGCTGATCAAGCCGTCAAGGATTCGCGATAAACGGGGTTTCTTTTCCGAGGTCTACAAGCACAGCGACTTTGAGGGCGCGGGTTTACCCCTGAATTTCGTCCAGGAGAATCATTCACTGTCGGCGGATGTTGGTACAGTCAGAGGTCTTCACTTCCAGACCCATCCCTTTGCTCAAGATAAACTGGTCCGCGTTGTCCGCGGTCGCATCTTCGACGTAGCCGTAGATATCCGCCGATCTTCGCCCACGTTTGGCAAACACGTCGCTACCGAGTTATCGGCGGAAAACTGGCATCAATTGCTTATACCTATCGGCTTCGCGCACGGGTTCTGTACGCTTGAGCCGAATACCGAGGTTATCTATAAGGTTACAAACTACTATTCGCCTAAAAATGATCTTGGCATTCTCTGGAACGACCCGTGCTTTGGGATTGAGTGGCCGTTAACTCAAGGGTCGCCTCAAATGTCCGACAAGGACAAGGTTCTCCCAAAACTCCAAGATCTTCCCGTGTATTTCGAATAGCGAAACCTCTCGGATTGCAAATAAATGCGTGTCCTCGTTACAGGCGGCGCCGGTTTCATTGGATCGGCTTTTTGCAGGCACCTCGCTTCAAGCGAAGGTTGGGATCTGCTCAACGTCGACAAGTTGACCTACGCGGCTGATCAGCGGTCGCTCGACGTCATCAAAGCGCTCCGCAACTACCGTTTCGTTCGTGCCGATATCTGCGACCGTGAGACGCTGGATGCGCTTTTTGTTGATTTCGCACCCGAGGCCGTGGCGCATCTTGCGGCAGAGAGTCATGTCGACCGCTCTATCACCGCATCGGCGGAATTCATCCGGACCAATGTGGTGGGTACACACGTACTGTTGGAAGCGGCTCGCGCTTATTGGTCGCGGCTGCCGGCAGATTTACGCGGACGATTTCGTTTCCTTCACATCTCGACCGACGAAGTTTACGGTTCTCTTGGTTCAACAGGCTACTTTACCGAGCAAACGCCTTACGATCCGCGGTCGCCTTATTCCGCCAGCAAGGCCGCAAGCGATCATTTGGTGAGGGCGTGGCACGAGACCTATGGCCTGCCAACCATCATCTCTAATTGCTCCAATAATTACGGCCCCTATCATTTTCCGGAAAAGCTCATCCCGCTGACGATACTGAACGCACTGGAAGGCAAGCCGCTTCCGGTCTACGGTGATGGGCAGAACATCCGCGATTGGCTTTATGTGGAAGATCACGTGAGCGCGCTCACGCTCGCCCTCCTTAAGGGGCGTCCCGGACAAAGTTACAATGTCGGAGGACGCAGCGAGCGGACAAACCTCCAGGTCGTGCACGCCATCTGCGACTTGCTCGATGAACTTTCTCCGACACGCCAGTCGCGCCGTGAGCTGATCAGCTTTGTCGCCGATCGCCCTGGCCATGATAGGCGCTACGCCATCGATCCTTCCAAGATACAGGCCGAACTTGGTTGGACGCCGGCAGAGTCGTTTGAAAGCGGGCTCAGGAAGACGATCCGCTGGTATCTGGACAACGAAGCATGGTGGCAACCGCTACGTGATCGGGTATACAACGGCGAACGCCTCGGTTTGATCAACGTATAACCGACAATGCCTCGAAAAATTTTTATCGCCGGCGAAAACGGTCAAGTAGCCAAGGCTCTTGCTCGAACCTACCACGCACGCGGGGATGTGGTAAAAAGTGCGGGACGCGCGACCATCGATGTAGCTAGCGAGGCTGCTACTCTCAGCGCGATTGTCGGCTTCAAACCGAACTTGGTCATCAACGCCGCAGCCTACACCGCCGTGGATAAAGCTGAAGACGAGGTGGAGCAAGCGTATAAAGTGAACCGAGATGGTGCTCGGCATGTCGCCGCGGCGGCGCGTGCCGCGGCGGCTCCCTTGATTCACATTTCCACCGATTACGTCTTCGACGGAAACAAGAAATCGCCTTACCTAGAAAGCGATGCGACCAATCCAATCGGAGTTTACGGAAAGTCAAAACTTGCCGGAGAGGCGGCTGTCGCCGCGGCGACGCCGGATCATGTGATTTTACGCACCAGTTGGGTATGCAGCCCCGATGGCCACAACTTCGTCAAGACGATGTTGCGGCTTGCCGGCGAACGCGATGAGCTATCCGTCGTCGATGACCAGTGGGGTGCTCCCACTTTCGCCGCCGATCTCGCGGACACCATTGCGGCCATTGGGGAGAAGCTGGCAATGTCGAGCCGGCGGGACTTATACGGGATTTATCACGCCACCGGCACCGGCGAGACCACCTGGTGCCGTTTCGCCCGCGCCATAATGGAGAAATCGGCCGCTAGGGACGGCTCCTCTTGTCGCGTCCGCGCCATTCCGAGCAGCGACTACCCAACCCGCGCCCGCCGCCCTAAAAATTCTCGCCTCGACTGTTCTAAATTAGCTCAATCGTTTGGCCTCCGCTTACCAGAATGGCAGACCTCGCTCGACCGCTGTCTGGATCAGCTGATCACTGCCAACCATGGATCTGCGGTATGAAGGGAATTATTCTGGCCGGAGGCAGCGGTACGCGTCTTTTCCCGTTGACGATGGCCATTTCGAAACAGTTGTTGCCGGTTTACGACAAGCCGATGATCTACTATCCGCTCTCCGTTCTCTTGCTTGCCGGTATCCGCGACATCCTGATTATCACCAGCCCCCATGATCAAGCACTGTTCCAATCCTTGTTGCGGGATGGGCGGCAATTTGGTGCATCGATCAGCTACGCGGTGCAGCCGCGGCCGGAAGGTCTCGCCCAAGCTTTCATCATCGGGCGCGAATTCGTCGGATCCGACAGATGTGCTTTGGCGCTCGGCGACAATATCTTCCACGGGCATGGCCTCGCTGAGGTGCTGAAAAGCGCTGCAAGCCGCCAGTCCGGCGCCACCGTGTTTGCTTATGAAGTCATAGACGCACAGCGTTACGGCGTCGTTAGTTTCGATTCTGACGGCAAAGCCACCTCCATCGAGGAAAAGCCAAGCCAGCCGAAGTCGAACTGGGCGGTTACCGGCCTCTACTTTTACGACAATGCCGTACTTCGATATGCCGAAGAGGTGAAGCCTTCGGATCGTGGTGAACTCGAAATCACCGATCTTAATTTACGCTACCTCGAGGCCGGGCATATGCATGTCGAGCAGATGGGCCGCGGTTATGCCTGGCTCGATACCGGAACAATGGACTCCCTTCTCGAAGCGTCGGAATTCGTGGCCACCCTTGAACGCCGTCAGGGTCTAAAAATCTGTTGCCCGGAGGAAGTAGCGCTTCGGTCGGGATATATTTCAGCCGACGGTATAGAACCTTGGCTAAAGCAGATGGGAAAGAGCAGTTATGCGGAGTATGTTCGCCGCGTGGCACGGAGCTTGTAAAATCGCGCCTAGGATGGCCCCGGCTTGTTAGTCATACGGCACTGATCGGCGAACTGCATTGGCAATTGGCGCATCGCGGCTATCTCTATCCATCAAGACAGTAGCAATCGCTCCGACCGTTGCCTCGGTCGAAAATTTCTCCAAAAATTTTTGCCTGGCTTTACGACCGAAAGCCTCGGCTTTTCTTTTATCTTTCAGCAAGTCGGCCATAGCCTCGGCCAAAGGCTCAATCTGTCGCGCGCATACTAGGAGACCATTCTCACCGTGCTGAATCGCCTCTCTACAGCCATCCACTTCGGTCGTAACGATCGGCAGGCCATGAGCCATGGCCATCAGGAGCGTCAATGGCAAGCACTCCATAATTGATGACTGAACGTACAGATCGGCATTTTGATAAAATTGCTCCAACACTTCAGCCGAAACATTCGGGACCAAGCGGACTGATCCTCGCAAATCGCTCTTCCAACTACGAATCATGAAGTCCCGCGCTTGCGCGGTCACCGAAGGAGGCGGGCATCCAACGATGACCAACTCAACATCATCGGCTATCCATCCATGGCGGCGTGCGTGGGCAAAAGCTTCCAGCAGAAAGCGTGTTCCTTTACGCGTGCCGCTGGTGCCAACGGATAAAATCGTGCGGCGTGGACTAAGAGGCGTAGTCCGCGGTCTGGCTTGGGACGCAGAAAGGCCGCTCCAGTAACGCACAAACCCATCGAAACCATATTGCGCCCAGGTCTGCCTTGTTGCTTCCGATCCAAAAAAAAGCCGGACCTGCTTTGACTGGTATACCTCATCAAATCGTTTTCTTGCCGGGCCGCTGCGAAGCAGGATCTGTGGATCGAAAGTTTCGTGGATATACCAGAACGTTGGGCCGCTCCAGCGAGAGAGCAGCTGAAATGCCAGCGGGAAGGAAGCAAAAGAATTTATGAGCAGTGCTCCTCTTATTGTTGCGGCGAGTTTCGGAACGGCTGTTGCACTAGCGAGCCAGAGGAAAAAATCTCCAATCCTAACCGATAACGATCCCGCCCGAGGCGAGATGCGCGGCACCCGGTTTGCCAAGACGGGGAAGGCACGGCTAAGCCGCGCTGGGAGGTGCTGAATTCGATGAAATACTCTCCCCAGAGTGGCGAGCCACCAAATAAACTTACTACTGTCGAGCGCCTTTATCGGGATATCGGAAGCCGCGAACTGTGCCCGCAAGGGACCGTCGGCCATCGAGATTACATTTACCCGCAGACCGAGCTGTTTCAGCGACCGTGCCAGTTCTAGGACCAGCATGGGGGCGCCCGTCCGGCTTAGCTCATGACTAACGATGGTTATCTCGCCGTCCAAAGAGTTGTTTGGGTTTAAGTTAGATAACGCGGCCACCTTTCTCCCGGTTGACGCTGGAGGCTCGGCCAACAGGGCATCAAGCGCCCCAAGAAATGGGGAGAAGCCCTGGTAAACGCTTTCGTTTAAACTTGCTGGCCAGTTCTCAAAACTTGGCGCGACCGGATTACGGCATTTGTCGGAAAGACAGGCGATTAGATACTGCTTGGCTATTGCGATGGTTTCAGTGGAGATGGCATCCTGGTCTTCAGAAATCGTATTCGATCCGTGCTGACGATATTTATACAGCACTTTCTTCAAAATAAGAGGCTCTTCCAAGAGCGAACATCGCAACAGAAAATCTAAGTCGTGCGCATACTTATATTCAGCGAAAAAGCCGACGTCAGAAACGACGGTCCGGTGGAAAAACAAATTGCCACTTGATACGGCGATGTTTCTCGACAAAAGAAGAAAACTTATACTTGGTGCGACATCTAACTCTTTCATCAACGTATCTAGATACCATTGGTACCAGGAGTGATCAAAGGGAAGTTCCGCCCCCAATTCATCAATGGGCTGCACATACGTAAAAACCAGACGAGCCTTTTGGCTTATCAAAAATTCCCAGCATTCTTGCAATCGTGATGGCAGATACAGATCGTCCGAATTCAAAATCGCGATATAGTCGCCCTTGGCCGCTCGAATTGCTTCATTTATGGTCTCTGGAGCGCCTCTGTTCTCACGCGCGCTAAACTTTATTTCGATTCCCTCGGCCGGCTGATATGTTCTCTGAAATTCAGAAACTACTTCGGCACTGCCGTCGGTTGAGCCATCGTCAATGATAATCAACTCTATCGGCCGATACGTCTGGTCTAACACCGATCGGATTGCTGGCAGCACAAAACGGGCGTGGTTGTATACAGGGACCACGACTGATACGAGTGGTTTACTGGCCGTGGATCCATCCCCAGTGAACACCTCCCGCATTAGTCCCTTCCGTATGTAGCTGCATTACATTCTAGAGAGCCCGCGGTAACAACCACAGCAAACCTTTGTGGGCA
>JAXDOR010000206.1:0-7753 GCA_034668825.1 Alphaproteobacteria bacterium
CCGGCCTGGTGGTTTCAGCGAGGAGCCTGTACCCGATCCCATCCCGAACTCGGCCGTAAAACTCCTCAGCGCCAATGGTAGTTCGTCTCAAGACGCGCGAGAGTAGGTCGCTGCCAGGCCTGCCAAAGACGGAAATCCCCTCATCACGATGACTCTCTTCGGACAACAGCCGCCAGCAATGGCGGCTGTTTTGTTTGTGGAGCTGCCCTCCGCAAACACGAAGCCGCCGCGGTAAAACCGCGGCGGCTTTTTTTGTGCGCGGAGATCGACGACGTCCGCAATCGTCACTTGGTCGCCGGCGCGGGTTCCTTCAGCGATTCTTTCAGCAACGCGATGATTTCGGGACTCTGATTAAGAGCGGCCTTCACCTGCTTCAGGACGTCGTCGCCGTAACCTGGCTCCACCGGCCGCTCCATCTTCTCGGCCTTGGCCTGGAGCTCCTTATCTTCCATCGCTTTGCGATAGGCGTCGCGAAGCGCGTCCAGCTGTTCCTTGGGAATGCCCGGAGGCCCGGCAGTCAAACGCGCGATATCGCCCTGCGCCTGAATCAAGGCGATGAACTGCTTTGCTGTCGGCTCCGTCACGAAGCTGCTCAGTTGCGGCACGTCCTTATCGTTGCCGCCGATCTGAGCGATGTAACGCCCATATCCATTCTTGATGAATGGATCGAACGAGGAGCGCGAGCCCATGCCGCCGATCACTTCGCCGCGCCGCATTGCCAGCGTATCGTCGTTGCCGTTATAGCCGGTCAATATTTTGATCGGCAGCTTCAGCACCTTCATCAGCATGTGGATTTCGTTGTAGTTGGCGCTGCCCGGGCCGGAGGTGGCGAAATTCACCGGTTCCTTCTGCGCCTTCAGATCCGCCCAGGTCTTGATCGGCGATTGCTCGGCGATCGCGAAAACCCGCGGCTCCGTGCTGGCCTTGCCAACCCATGACATTTTCGTCAGGTCGAATTTGGAATTCTCATGACCGATCAGCTGATTGTAGATCAGCCCGGTGTTGAAGGTGCCGATGGTCAGGCCGTCCGGCCTCGCCGCATAGATCGCGTTGGTGCCGATCAGGTGACCGGCGCCGGGCATGTTCTTTACGACGAAGGTGGAGCCGGGCAGATACTTCTGCATGTACTCCGATATCAGCCGGCCATACAGGTCATAGCCGCCGCCCGGAGAAGTGGCGACGATGTAAATGACCGTCTTTCCCTTGTAGAAGTCAGCGCCGCTCTGAGCAAAGGAAGCCGAGGTCGCGAGGGCCAAAGCGAGAAAGGCTCCCAGCGACCCGGAAATTCCGCGACCCCATCTGCACATCACGTTCACCTCATAGAACTTCGAGACGCGGAGGGTTTACTTCTTCTTCTCCGCTTCCAGAGCCTGCCTAAGCAGATCGGTTGTCTCCGGCGTCTGATTCATTGCTTCCTTGATCTTCTTCAGCACGTCGTCGCCATAGAGAGGCTCAATCGGAATGCCAAGTTTCTTGGCTTTCTCCAGCAGCTCTTTGTCTTCCAACGCCGCGCGATAGGCGGCGCGAAGCGCGTCCAGTTGTTCCTTTGGAATACCGGGAGGGCCGGCCGTCAGCCGAGCAATATCGCCCTGCGACTGCACCAACGCGACGAGGGCTTTTCCCTTCGGGTCGGTAACCTGCGGCGCAAGCTGCGGCACGTCCGTCTCGTTGCCGCCGATCTGGGCGATGAAGCGACCATAGCCATTGGCGATGAACGGCTCCCAGGACGAGCGTGAAGCGATCGATCCGACAACCTCGCTGCGGCGCATCGCCAGTTGATCGTCGCTGCCATTATACCCGGTCAGAATCTTGATCGGCAACTTCAGGGCACTGGTCAGTACGGTGGTCTCGACATAGGAAGCGCTCCCGAGGCCTGCCGTCGAAAAATTCACCGGCTCCTTCTGTGCCACCAGGTCTTTATAAGTTTTGATTGGCGACTGGTTGGCGATTGCGATCACGCGCGGATCCGAGGCCGCCTTGCCGATCCATGACATCTTTTCCAGATCGAATTTGACGCCTTCCTGCTTGACTACTTGATTGTAGATCAAGCCGGTATTGAAGGTGCCGATGGTCAGGCCGTCCGGCTTCGACGCATAGATCGCGTTCGCGCCGATCAGGTGACCGGCTCCCGGCATGTTCTTCACGACAAAGGTGGAGCCGGGCAGGTGCCGCTGCATGTATTCCGCGACGAGACGCCCGTAGGAGTCATAGCCGCCGCCCGGCGCGGTAGAGACGATGTAGAAGACCGTCTTTCCCTTGTAAAAATCGGCGCCGCTTTGCGCGAGCGTCGGCGACGCAGCCATGATGAGGGCCATGGCGCTGAAGGCAAAGGAAAGATACTTCCGATTTTCAGACATTGATTTTCTCCCGGAACGGGGTCACGTGTGGATAGGATAAGCTTTTACTGCCGCCTTACCTCGCGACCTATTGTCGCCTGATTGGTGCATGCGTTTGTGGATTCCACCAAAGCCCATCAGTTGAAAAGATCTACGAGGTAGTTGGTGATTATTCCCGTGTGCAACACCACACGGAACAGCCGTTCGAAAACGACATACATGACCGCGGTTACGCCCAGGCCAAGGCCGAGTGAAAAGAGCCAGCTGGATTTGGCCTGAAACCGCAGGAAAACCACAAGGAAAACCGGGATGACCGGCCAAAAGCCGAACAATATGAGGCCGGCAATGAAGGCGAGGAAGTAACTCCACATCACGATTTCCCGGCGGCGCATTTCTTCGGCCGGCATCTCATCGCCTACCCCGGCCATGAACTCGTGCGATATTTGGAAATCCACGCGGCGGCCGACCATGGCTGAAACTCTTTCCTCGGCCTTTTCCGCTTCGCTGCGCGTGTCGACGACTTCGTTTGCCTTGCGGTGCCGTTCCCGTGCATCGAGGAAGAGTTGCACCAGGCCGAGAACGATTGCCGGTATGCCGACGACAAACGGCATGAAGCGGGCACGTGGCGGATAGCCGGCGGCGATTGCAACCAGCACCACAAAAATTGCCAGCATGACCACGGTCATGAACGAATTGGAGTATTTCATGATCGAGGTTCTCATGGAGTTGCCTCCACACCCCGGAAGATTTTCGGTGGCCGCATGCTTTTGTAAATGGCGAAACCGATGGTCGCGACGATAAGTCCGACCAGAAACAGCGAAAGCGGGCGCAGGAAGAATTCCAGCCCCCAAAGATCCAGCGCCTTATGTAGGGATTCCTCAGCGATCTTGCCGAGCACCAGCCCGATGACGAAGGGGGCGCGGGGCCAGCCTGCGCGCAGCAAGCCGTAGCCGATGACGCTCAAGGCCACGAGGATGACGAGGTTTTCCCATTGACCTTCGTTGATGTAGGAGCCGAGCGCTACCAACACGACGATAAACGGGACCAAGATGGCGCCGTTGATGAATGTGAGCATCGCAACCCAGCGGCAGATAAACAAAAGAAACGTGACCGCGATCAAGTTGCCGACGACGAGGGCCCAAATCAAAGTCCAGACCAGATCGAGATGTTCGGTAATCATCTTCGGTCCGGGCTGGATGCCGAGGATCAGGAAAGCTCCCATCAGCACGGCCATGCCCGAACTGCCGGGAATGCCGAAGAACAGCGTCGGCAGCAGCGAGCCGCCTTCGCGGGCGTTGCTGCCTGTTTCCGGGGCAATGACGCCTTCCACGGCGCCCTTGCCGAACCGTTCCGGTGTTTTCGAAGTCTGCACGGCATGGCCGTAGCAGAACCAAGCGGCGGCGGAACTGCCCAGTCCCGGGATCATGCCGATGACGGCGCCGATAATCGAGGTGCGCACCGCCAGCCACCAGTGCCGCGGCACTTCGAGCACGCCGTCGAAGAGCTGGCGATAGGAGTATCTCGCGCCTTCGACCGAGATGGCCGAAATCGAGCCGCCCTTGACGCCGAGCGCGATCATCTCGGGCACCGCGAACAGCGCCAACACCGCCGTCACCAGGCTTAGCCCGTCCCACAGGAACAGATAGTCGCCGGCGAAGCGCGGCGTCCCGGTCTGCGGGTCCATGCCGACAGTAGCGAGGATCATTCCATAGAAGCCGACCATCAGTCCTTTGAAGATGTTTCCCTTGCCGGAAATGAAAGCGATAAAGGTGATACCGAGCATCGCGAGCAGGAAAAACTCCGCAGGACTGAAAGCCAATACGATCGGCTCCAGGATCGGGATCATGATCGCGAATACAATCGCGCCGATGATGCCGCCGACGCCGGAGGCAGTAATGCTGGCGCCGAGCGCGCGGCCAGCTTCGCCCTTCTTGGCCATGGGATAGCCGTCGAGAATGGTGGCGGCATCGTCACCGTCGCCGGGAACGCCAAACATGATGCTGGAGATTTGCCCGCTGGTGCCGTTCACCGCATGCATCGTGAGCAGGAACACGGCCCCTGAGACCATATCCATTCCAAATACAAACGGAATTGCGAGTGCGATCGATAGCCTGCCCCCGATGCCGGGGGTTATCCCCACGATCAGCCCGAGAAACACGCCAATCAACATCAACCCCATGATGTGGGGCGACGTCAGCATCGCGTAAAGCGAGCTGAACATAATTTCAATCATGACCTACTCGAACGTCCTCTTTACTATCGATTAGCCGCCCGCCATCGGATTCCGCTGCGCCGACGACATCGTTTAGCTTGTCTTGCCGTGTACGCATAGGGCAAAGCTGGGTCCGTTGTGAAGTAGCTAAGCTTCTATGCCACAGCGATTTTTTGCCTCTCGCGATGCGGCAGTGCGGCAGCCATAAGAAGCAAAATAATGCACTGTCACGGTGAAGCCGGGGGATGGCAAAAGCTCGATTGGCCGCCCTTCCCAACCGGGGATACGACTGCTACATAACCGGCACGGCGCGGGACTGGTCCCGCGCTTCCCATTTCCGCGGGGTGGAGCAGCCCGGTAGCTCGTCAGGCTCATAACCTGAAGGTCGTAGGTTCAAATCCTACCCCCGCAACCAAATACGCCTGCTAGCTCATATGGTTAGCAGGCGTTTCGCTTTTGCGGTCTGATCCGGTCCAATGCTGAAACGAGATGGTAATTTGGAGCAGATCCCGGCTGTTGACGTACCCTAATCGTCCTTGTCGGCTACCGGTCCGCGCACGAGGTCGATGATCTCGATGACGTTACGGTCCGGGTCATGGAAATAAGCACTGCGGCCCTGAAACGTGCCCTTCTTCCGGTCCTCTTCCTTGACGATTTGAATACCTCTGGAGGCCAGGAATTTTTTCGCCCGGTCATATTCTTCCGCCGTCACCCGGAAGGCGTGGTGGATTTCATGAGCATTGCCGCGGTTCGGCTCGATGGAATTTTCCGAATAGGTGAGGACAAGACAATCGTCGCCCGCGCGCATGAACACCATGTGATCGTTGCGCCGCAGCTTCTCCAATCCGAGAACCTCGGTGTAGAATTTTTCCGAGCGGTCGAGGTCTTTCACCGGAATGGTGAAATGCAGAACGCCTTCCGTCTTCAGCATTGCTTTCTCGCTGTTGTTGGTACCGTCAATCCAAAGGCTCGAGCTTGATGATGGAGCCGCCGTGGTTGTTGCCGACCCAGAAGGTCACCGGGCTAGTGGAATTGTCCACAAAGACGCGCCGGACATTGGTCTGGCGCGGCAGCAGATAAGCCACTGACTGGCCGGTCTTGGTATCGACCCGCAAAATGCGATCGCTGTTCATGCCGCCAGTCCACAACTCGCCATTCTTGTCGAGCACCGCATCATAGGGCGCGAAATTCGCCGGGGTCGGCCATTCTTGGAACTGCTCGGTATTGGTGTCGAACACGCCGACCTTGTCGGCGGCGAATTCGGCGAAGGCGAGACGCCCTTGGGCATCCATGTGACCGCGGCGAGGCCGCGAGCCTGTCGTCGGGGTCGGATAAAGCATCGGCTTGCCGGTCGCCGCGTCGGCCATGCCGATGCTGCGGTCGCCATAGTCGAGATACCAAAGATTATTTTTCGCGTCGCTCGTCAGGCCGTAGGTAGAGCCCTTCGGCAAATTCTTGAAAGGGTCGACTTGCTCCATCTTTCCGCTGGCGACATCGAGCTTGTAAAGCATCCGCGAGCCGGCGTCGGAGAACCAGACCTTGCCGTCGACCTTGGAATGCCGCGCGTCCACCATCGAGATCTGCACTTCGAGCGTCTCGAATTCCGGGGCGAGGGGATAGACCTCGATCTTCTCGGTTTTCTTGTCGAGCTTGGCGATGCCTCCCTGATACATCATGGCGAGCCAGGGATTGCCG
Source organism: Alphaproteobacteria bacterium (assembly GCA_034668825.1). GTDB lineage: Bacteria > Pseudomonadota > Alphaproteobacteria > Rhizobiales > Xanthobacteraceae > CANKHA01. The sequence continues at coordinate 6,244 of JAXDOR010000206.1, forward strand.
TCCGCGTCGAGCTCAAGATTGAGCGAACCCTGTGGATTGGTGGGCTTCAGCAGCGGCAGCTTATATTCGGTGACTTTCGCGGTTTTGGGATCGAGCTTGCCGACGATCTGTTCGCCGAAATGCGAATACCAGACGATGCCTTCGGCATCGACGACCACGTCATGCGGCTGGCCGAGTTCAGGGCGCGGCAGCGCGTACTCGGTCATGATGACGCGGGTGGCACGTCCGCTCGGACGCGGCAGCGTCTTCAACGCGAATTTCGGTTCCGGCCCCTCGCTGCGATTGATGCTGGCTAGATAGTCGGCGTATTTGCGCACGGCTTCCGGCTTCAACTCGCTGGTGCGCACGCGGTTCGGCGGAATCTGCGGACGCGTCGGCAGCGACATGGCGCCGTACTTGCCCATGCGCGGGATGATGTCGACGAATTCGTCGGAAGTCTTGGTGGACTCCAAGATGCGCTGCACCGTGTGGCAGTTGGTGCAACCGGCGAGCAGCCGGCGCTGCGGCGAGTCCGGGACGCTCGCCATCCACTCAGCGTTGTTGAGTTGCCCGGAAAGATTTCTTGTCTTCTTTAGCTTGAGATCGGCTTTAGCAGCGCTATTCGCTGCGATGTCCAAGGCTGTCGCCCCGTCGAGGTCGTAACCTACGGCACGAATGTTCAGCTTGTAATGCCCGGGTTCGAGCTTTGCCGCGGGAAAGCTGTAGCCGCCTTGTGCGTCGGTAACGACGGTGATGCGGACGGTGGAGCCGTCCTTCTGCGCGCTTACCAGCACCCCTTCCATGGCGCCTTCTTCGGCAGAGGAAACCAGCCCTGTCAGCGCGGTTTCGGCTGCGGCAGCGCAGTCGACGTCGGCGAGACCAAGCAAAAGCACGAAAGCCGTCGCCGTAGCCGACGAGGCATATTGTAGAGACATGCCGCTTCCTCCCGATGCCGCCGATGTTGTCGTGCGGCTTATTCGACGAAAGCATGAACCGGACAAGCACAGTTCCGCAAGGTCACTTGATTACTGGTTTTGGCTGCGGCGCCTTGCGCGATTGCACACGCTGGTTGGATGCGGCGAGGCGGCGCGACCTTTGGTCGCGTCATGGCTGTTGTGCATTGCACCGAAGCTCACGGATACTGAAAATTAGTTGTTGTTCGAGGGCAAATTTTAGGCCTCGCAGCGGAGATTTACGGCAGGATCACTTGCGGATATTTTCCGGCCGGCAGCTCCAAACTAAACGCCCGAATAGCTGCGCTGCAAAAAAGCGCGACGTTGTTCTCCCCCTCGGTTTGTATAAGGTATGCCAGAGAAAAAAGCGGGAACCGCACATAACAACAAACACGATGGGGAGTGAGATGACTGCGACCACAACGGTAGAGACTCGTTCCCTGGCGTCTGAAGGGACGCGCTGGGGCCAGCTGATTTTCGGCATCATCTGCCTGGTGATGATCGCCAACCTGCAAGACGGCTGGACACTCTTTGTCGGCCCGATCGATCAGAAATTCGGATGGGGCCGACAAAGAGTG
>JAXDOR010000207.1:0-5773 GCA_034668825.1 Alphaproteobacteria bacterium
TCCTTGAACTTCTCGCGCCGGGTGTTGATGAACCAACCCTGCGCGCCTGAGGGCGTCTGGTCAGGCAATTCCTCGCGCTTGACACGTCCGTCCTTGAAAGCGGGAAAATCGTATCGCGTGGCCCAGACCCGTGAAGTGAATTCTTCCCGGAATAGATAGTTCTTTGCGGTGAATGCTTGAAACCCGGCCTCGCGATCGCGATAAAATTCATAGCGGATGATGTCGAAATTATTCTGGCCGCGCCACATAGGAAGCTCGGCCCCCCACCAGTCCTTCACCCGCTCATATTCGATGAAGTGACCCACTTCGAAATGCCCTACTTTGTAGGGACCTGAACCGAGTGGAATGTCGAGCGTGGATTCGTCGAAATTTTTCGTTGAGTAGTAGGTCCGCGAGAAGATCGGCAGCGCCGAAACAAAAAGCGGGACATCGCGTCCACGCTTCGGCGCAAAGCGCACGACGACGGTCGCATCGTCCGGGGCCTCGGCGCCGAGGAAATCGCGCAGCAGTTGCTGAATGATCGGATGGCCCTTTTCCTTGAGCAGCATCAAGGAAAAGGCAACGTCCTGTGCCATGAGCCTGCTGCCGTCATGGAACTTGGCCTCGGGCCGCATCAGGAAGCGGTAGGTCAATCCATCGGCGGAAATCCGCACGGCTCTGGCGGCATATCCATAGACCGCATCGGGTTCATCGTGGCCGGGCGCGACGAGGGTCGGCGGCCCCATGAGAGCCGCGAAGGTGAGCTCCATGCCCTGCGCCGCGTCGCCCTTGAGGATAAACATGTTGAGCGAATTGAAGGTGAGAAAGTTCTGGTTGAATTGTTTCACGGCGCCGATATGCGAAAACACGCCGCCCTTGGGGGCGTCCGGATTGACGTAATCGAAATGCTTATAGTCCGGCGGATATTTGAGATCGCCGAAGGCAGACATGCCGTGGCTCTCGCGTTCCGCCTGGGCCTGGGCGTGTCGAGTGGCCATCGCAGCTACCGCGCTGGCGCCGAGAACCAGCGTATCGCGGCGCGATATCCTGCTTCCTCTACGCAATATCGCCTTGTCGTCCACGGATAGCCCTACCCTTCCCGCTCGAGCTTCGCGGCCTTGTCAGCATCGTACCACCAGGTGTCGGGAGCGCCGCGGCCATAGCGCGGTTTGCCCGCAGGCCGTGCGAAGACGTCCCAATAGGCCACCCAGTGCGAAGGCTTGTGCCACTGCGGCACCCAATAGCGTCCGGCGCGGAAAACGCGATCGAGCGCGCGGCACGCGGTGGTCAGCTCCGGACGGCTATTTGCCGCAATGATTTTATCAATCAAGGCGTCCATGACGGGGTCGGCGATCCCGGCTAGATTGCGCGAACCCTTGGATGTTGCCATTTCCGAGGAAAACACCGAACGCAAGCCGTCCCCTGGCGTCGACGACATTTGCAAGCGCAGCATTGTGAGATCGAAGTCGTATTGGTCGACGCGCGCTTTGTATTGCACAGCGTCGACGACACGCAACGTCGCCACGATGCCGAGCGTGGCAAGATTCTTGATGAACGGCCCGTGATACGGTTCCGTGCTGGGTTCATCGACGAGAAACTCAATCGTCACCGGCTGACCACTGGCGTCGACGCGTTTGCCATCCTTGACGACAAAGCCGGCCTTCTGCAACAGCGCGCCCGCTTTACGCAACAGCGCCCGGTCCTGACCCGAGCCGTCCGACACCGGCGGAATAAATGGCTCGCCGAAGACCTCGTCGGACACCTTGCCGCGAAATGGTTCAAGCAGCACGAGTTCTTCCGCGCTGGGCTTGCCCGTCGCCATCAGCTCCGAGTTCTGGAACATCGAATGCACGCGCTCGTAAGAGCCATACATGATGTTCTTGTTGGTCCATTCGAAATCGAAGGCGCAGTTTAAGGCCTCGCGCAGATCCGGATTTTTGAATTTTTCCCGTCGCGTGTTGATGAACCAGCCCTGCGCGCCGGACGGCGTGTCGTCGGGCAGCACGTCACGCGTGACCCGCCCGTCGCGGAATGCCGGGAAGTCATAACGCGTCGCCCAGACCCGCGAGGTGAATTCCTCGCGAAACAGGTAGTTCTTCGCCGTGAATGCCTGGAACCCCGCCTCTCGATCACGATAGAATTCGTAGCGCAGGATATCAAAATTGTTCTGGCCGATCGACACCGGCAGGTTGGCGCCCCACCAATCCTTAACCCGGTCGTATTCAATAAAACGGCCGACCTCAAAGCGCCCGACCTTGTAAGGGCCAGACCCGAGTGGGATATCAAGCGTCGATTCATCAAAAGGTCTGGTCGAATAGTAGGCGCGCGAAAAGATTGGCAGGCTGGCGACAAACAATGGCACATCGCGTCCGCGGTTTGGCGTGAAGCGGACCGTCACGGTCGCATCGTCGGGAGCCTCGACGCCGATGACGTCGCGCATGAGTTGCTGGATGATCGGATGCCCCTTCTCCTTCAGGATTTTCAGGGAGAAGGCGACGTCGTGGGCGGTCAGGGCGGTCCCGTCGTGAAATTTCGTTCCGGGACGCATCATGAAGCGGTAAGTGAGCCCATCCGGCGAGACCCGTACCGCCCGCGCCGCCAGTCCGTAGAGGGCGTCCGGCTCATCCAGCCCGCTCGTCATCAGGCCGGCGAAGGTAAGCTCCATGCCCTGCGCCGCGTCGCCTTTGAGGATGAAGGTGTTGAGCGAGTTGAAGGTGAGGAAGTTCTGGTTGAAGGCCGCGACCGGGCCCAACTGGGAAAAAATGCCGCCTTTGGGAGCGTCGGGATTGATGTAATCAAAATGTTTGAAATTCGCCGTATATTTCAGGTCGCCGAAGGTAGAAAGGCCGTGGCGTTCGGGTTCCTCCTGCGCGATGGCGGGGCGCGCAACCATGGCGGCGGTAGCACCAACGCCGAGCATGAGCGTATCGCGCCGCGTCAGAAAATTTTCACCGCCATCTTCCCCATCGCGAGCGCGGATGAGTCGAGCAACAAGATGGGCAGGATTTGAGGTCACTATTTCGTTCCTGTCTTCGCCGCCTTCGCCGCGTCCCACCACCAAACGGTTGGAAAAGCGCCCTGGCTGGCATATTTCGGTAACAGGTCCGGATGACTAAAACGATCCCATCGGGCCGTACGATCCTTGTCGTAGTTGAATTGCGGAACGACATAGTGGTTCCACAACAGAACCCGGTCGAGCGCCTTGACCGCGGCGGTAAGTTCCTCGCGATCCTTGGCGAAAACGACGCGGTCTATCAGCGTATCGACGGCCGGATTCTTGATGCCGATGTAATTGAATGAACCGGGCCTGTCCGCTGACTGCGAACTCCAGAAGTCGCGCTGTTCGTTGCCGGGTGTCAGTGATTGCGGCCATACGCTCACGGTGATATCGAAATCCCAATTCCGCATCCGGTTCTGGTATTGCGCGTCGTCGACGATGCGCAGATTCATTTCGATGCCGAGCCGCTCCAGCGACGGCTTATAGAAGATAGCGAAGCGCTCAAAGGCGGGATCCTGCACCAGGAACTCGGCGGTAAACGGCTCGCCGGTCTTGGCGTTAACCAGCCGCCGGTTGCGGATTTCGTACCCAGCCTCCTTAAGCAGACGGGCACCTTCGCGCAGATTGTTGCGCACCGCTTCCGGATTTCCCCCGACGGGATTCGTATAGACGGTCGTAAACACCTCCGCCGGCACCTGTTCGCGCACAGTCTGGAGAATCTCCAGCTCCTTGCCTTGCGGCAGACCGGACGAGGCAATCTCGAGGCCATCGAAATAGCTGCCGATACGTTTGTATTGTCCAAAGGACAACTGCTTGTTCATTTCCTCGAAATCGTAGGCGAAGTTGAAAGCGCGCCGCACCCGCGGATCTTTGAACTTGTCGCGCCGGATATTGAAAGCAAAACCCTGCATGCGGCCTTCACTACGAATGGGAAATTCCTCCAGCAGCACCCGCTTTTCTTTTACCGCGGGAAAGTCGTAGGCCGTGGCCCAATTTTTTGCGCTGTTCTCATATTGCCAATCGAGTTGGTCGCCCTTGAAGCCTTCGAGCGCGATGCTCAAATCGCGAAAATATTCGAACCGCATTTCATCGAAATTGTCGCGCCCAATATTGACGTTGATATCTTTGCCCCAATAGTCCGGCACGCGCTCGTAGACGATCCTGCGGCCGGCTTCGAAGCTTTTCATCCGGTAGGCGCCGTTGCCGAGCGGCGGCTCCAGCGAAGTGACGGTGATGTCGCGCTTGTTGCCGGATGCGTCGGTCCCTTCCCACCAATGCTTCGGCAGGACGAGAAGCTGCCCGACAATGAGCGGCAGTTCGCGATTGCCGGGGCTGTCGAATGTGAAGGTAACTTCGCGCTCGCCGGTTTTTTCCGCCTTCGTCACATGCCGGTAATACGAGTTGTACATCGGACTTTGCTTCTTGAGGATATCGAAAGAGAAGATCACATCTTCTGGCGTCACCGGCTTCCCGTCATGCCATCTCGCCTCCGCGCGCAAGCGGTAAGCCGCGTATGAATAATCGGCGGGATATCTCAGGGCCTCGGCCAACAGCCCATAGGCGTTCGATACCTCATCCAGCGCATCCACCATCAAGGTATCGAAAAGCAGGCCTAAGCCGAGCCCGGCCGTACCCTTCAACCCGGCGACGGCCACATTGAAATTGTCAAAGGTGCCGTTCCCGACGAGACGCACGACGCCGCCTTTCGGTGCATTGGGATTGACGTAGTCGAAATGCTTGAAGCCCGCCGGATAATGCACGTCTCCAAATGTCGAAAAGCCGTGCCGCCAAGCGTCTGCCTCTGCATTGCCCTGCGCCGCGAGCGGCGCGCCGATGATGCTTAAGCTGGGCGCGGCGAGGGCAAAAACGCCGGTTTGCAAGATGGTGCGGCGGGTCAAATTCAATGCCAAACTCCTGGGCAGGCCGTGGTCGGCCCGGTCGTCACGATCAAAGTCTTTAGGATTATGTCTGTTTTGGGATAGGCCGCCAGTCTTCCAGCTATGCAGGCCTTTACTTTGGCATCATGGGCCGCGCTGCCAAGCGATGACTCCGACTATTTGTGCATGATAGGCTGAACTGGCTGTCGGGGGTGGAGTTTCATGCATTCGAACCAATGGAACCGTCGTCGTTTTCTCGGCCGCGCCGCCATGCTGGCCGGCCTGCCGCTTGTCGGGCTTAACCCGCGCATTGCCTTTGCAGCGGGCGAGCCGGAGCTTCCGGCCCGGCGCGTATTTTTCGATAATCCGGATTACGGCAGCGTCCACCTGAGTCCGGACGGTCAACATCTCACCTATCTGGCGCCCATCAATGGTGTTCGCAATTTATGGCTGGCTTCGCCTGACAATCCGCGGGCGGGAAAGCCGATCACGCACGCGACCGACCGCAGCATTTCAGGTTTCTACCAATGGGCTCACACCAACCGTCATGTCGTTTTCTTTCAGGAGCGTGACGGCGATGAGAACTGGCGCGCCTCAACGGTAGATATCATGAGCGGCGCCGTGGTGCCGCTGACGCCGGAAAAGGGCGTCAAGGCGCTGCATCAGGAATCCGATTACCGCTTTCCCGAGGAGATGCTGTTTCGCCACAACCAGCGCGACAAGAAATTCTTCGATCTCTACCGGATCAACGTGGTCACCGGCCAGAGCGAATTTCTTTTCGAAAACCGCGAATATGCCAGCGTCATGACCGACGGCAATTTCCGCCTGCGCCTTGCGGAGCGGCTCACTGCCGACGGCAATGCTGAATATTTCGAGTTCAAGCCTGACGGCACTTGGCAGCCCTTCACCACGGTGCCGC
>JAXDOR010000208.1:0-17595 GCA_034668825.1 Alphaproteobacteria bacterium
CCGGTCGCGGGATTCCAGGTCGGCTCATAGCCGCCGAGCGGCTTGTGCCAGGCACCGCCGTAATAAAGATCGCGATGGAGGGGGAGAGGGGAGGCCTGGGTATTCGCGGACTCGCGCAACGCTGCAACCGTCATGTCATGCTCCTTGGCCTATATGCCGTTTCACGTGATGTTACGGCGCGGCGGCAGGCAAGACAATCGACGGCTTATGGCGCGGAGTCGACCCGGTTGTCCGTCGGCGCCTGGGCCTGTGCCTCAACCACGGCGGGCCGCCAGGGAAGCAGTTCCGCGAAGCGGGCTTCGATGCTCCGCCAGTAGACGAAATCGTTGAGGCGTGAGCGCTCGATCACCGCGATGGCGACGGCGGAGAGGAAGGGCAGACTCTGAAGGATGAGCACCGCGGCGAAGAGATTGAGTTCGCGAATTTCCCGGTCATTGGTGACGATCACCACCGCGGCGCCGGCCAGCAGAAGTGAGCCGAGAACGGCTTCCCAGAATGCCTGGAAATCCGAGCCAATGCGCGCGCGGCCGCCCTTGGCGGTACGCACGAAGGGCAGATGATCCTTGACCACGCCATGGCTGACGGCGCGGGCGACAGTCCATTGCACCGACATCGCGGTGAACACCGCGCCGAACAACTGACCGACCGGTATGGCCACCCGCAGACGGTAGAGCGCGGAGAAATGCACGAGCGAAACGACGAAAGCGGCGATGATCGGTATCATCAGAATCTGGTCGGGCACAGCGATGCCGGAAAAAACGATGAAGGGCACCCAGATCAGGTTGAGGATGGCGACGCCGACGCCGATACATTCAGCGCCAAGCCAGTTGAGCCATCCGAGCACGAATTGACGCTTCTGCTCACGGGTCAGCCGGCTGGCGCCCGGCAGGAAGCGGCGCCAGTGTTTCTTGAGGATCTGGAAGCCGCCATAGGCCCAGCGATGCCGCTGCTTTTTGTAAGCATCGAAGGTGTCTGGCAGCAGCCCATAGCCATAGCGGCGGTTGGTGTAATGGGCGAGCCAGCCGAGCTCCAGGATGGTCAAGCCGAGATCGGTGTCCTCGCAGATGGTGTCGCTCGACCAGCCGCCCGCGGCGATAAGCGCCTCGCGGCGGATCAGGCACATGGTGCCGTGAACAATGATGGCGTTGACTTCGTTGCGCTGGACCATGCCGATGTCGAAGAAGCCGGCATATTCGCCGTTCATCGCATGGTGCATGGGGCTGCGGTCGCCGTCGCGATGGTCCTGCGGGGCTTGGACGAGGCCGACCTTAGGATCGGCAAAATGCGGCGCCAAATCCTTCAGCCAGTCCGGATGCACGACATAGTCGGCATCGAGGACGCCGATGACTTCGGCATCGCTTGCGGTATGCGCGAGCGCCAGCCGCAACGCCCCGGCTTTGAAGCCGGCCACGTTCTCGGCGTTGACGAACTTGAAACGCTCGCCAAGCGCAAGGCAATGCTCTTCGATGGGCCGCCAGAATGCAGCGTCAGGCGTATTGTTGATCACCACCACGCATTCGAAAGCCGGATAATCCAGCCGCGCAATCGCATCGAGGGTGGCCTTCAACATCTCCGGCGGCTCGCGATAGGCCGGAATATGGATCGAAACTTTCGGCATGAAGGTTTGATCGGGCACCAGCGACGGCGAGGCAGTGAGCATCAAGCGGCGCGGCTTGCGGCCGAAGGCCACAGCGGCGATCTCGTCGACCCGCGCGAAGGCGATGGCAACCAGCGGAATCAAGAGCGCAAGTCCCAGGGTCAAAGCGACCGCAGCACCAGGGACAAAGTAGTGCCCCTTCCAATAGGCGAAGACGACGGCAAACCAGGCGCCGACGGCATTGGCGGAAACCGCAAGCAGGACGGCTTGACCCACAGTGGCGCTGCTGAGCGCGAGCATGGGGAGTGACAACAGGACGGCAAGCAGAATGGCCAGACCGGCAAGCTTCCAATGGTCGGCGTCGGTGATGGCGCCGCTCCAGGCGAACTTCGCCTGGCGGGAAGCATCGAACAGGCCCCAATAGGGTCCGACCGAACCTTCAAAGGCTTTCCAAGGCTGGTCGATGGCTTCGACGATGTTGTAATCGATGCCCCAGGCTTCCGCGCGTGAGACGAAGTTGCGCAGAACTGTGGCTTGCTCGACGCGTCCAGGATTGGCGTTCTTCAAATTGTAGCCGGCGCTCGGCCAGCCAAATTCGGCGATGACAACGCGCTTGCCGGGATAGGCTTGGCGCAGCTTGTCGTAAACGAGAATGGCCTGATCGACCGCCTGCTTCTCCGAGAAGCCTTCCCAGTAGGGCAACACGTGCGCGGCGATGAAGTCCACAGCCGACGCAAGCTCGGGGTGCTCCATCCAGACGTGCCAGATTTCACCGGTGGTGACCGGAACCGACGTCGATCGTTTCACCCGTTGAATAATCTTGATGAGGTCGTCGACCTTCTGGTCGCGGCGGAAAACAGTTTCGTTGCCGACCACGATCGCATTGACGTTGCTGTTCTTGCGCGCGAGATCGATGGCGGAGCGGACTTCGCGCTCGTTGCGCTCGGCGTCTTGGTCGAGCCAGGCGCCCACGGTGACTTTCAATCCGAATTCGGACGCGACCGCCGGGACGAGTTCAACGCCTCCCGTCGCCGAATAGGTACGGAGCGCACGGGTATAAGGAGCGATGGTTTTTAGGTCGGAGCGAATTTGCGCGACATCGGCGACACTGCCTTTGTCTGCACGGGCCGAACTGCCGAACGGAGCGTAAGAAACGCTGGCAAGCTGGCGGCCATCGAAATTTGGAGCACTATCCTGTCCGCGGATCAGGGTCCAAAGACCGGCATGCACGCATGCAACGAGCGCGATGACGGCGGCAACGGAGCGCATGGACTCACTACCAAGTGGGGGCAGAGAAGCAGGGACCCGAACCTGTCCCCTAGGTTCGACTGAAATGGCTGCTCGATGCAGACTATCTCAGGGCTGGGCACATGATCAAGTAAGCAGGGTGCATGGCGGTTTCAGGGCACGCAAAATATTTTGGCGTTAAATAAAATCCATGTTCGTGACTGGCTGTTCATCGACTGCCGCCTGCTGCCGGCTGTGTCGGGGATGCCACTGAACCCGGTGTAACGGCCGGAGCAGAAGCCGCCAAAGCAGGGTTGATCCAGCAGGCGTGAACACGCCCGTTTAGGCCCTCGGGTACTTTCGGGTCCATGTTTCCTTGGCGCACGAGACAGCGAAACGTGGATTGGATGTGGGCAGCCGGGCAGCCGAAGCGGTCATAGAGGTCGAGATGGCGAAAGGCGGTGTCCAAATCGTCGCGCCAGAGCAGGCTGACGACCCGGCGGCCGAGCCAGACGCATTCCGGATTGCCGGCGGGTCCCGTTACGAGACGCGCGGCCTCCGCGAATTCATCGATCTTTTGGGCTTCCTTGCCGTTTTCCCCGGGTTGACCCGGCTTCTGGGACTGCTGTTCGGGAGGTTTTTGGTCTTGGGCCCATGCGGGAGCGGAGAAAATAAAAGCTGCCGCGCAGAGGGCGGCAGTAAGGATACGCGGACTGAAAAAGACCATGGCTCTACGTGTTGGTTGAGCCGTCCCCGACGGCTTGCGTCCATCTGTGCACCGGAATCGGTCGGCAATACGGCATCTGCCTACCCGGCCCGGTTAACGCTCACATGACGGAAGTGGCTGCCGTTGTCCAGCGCGGTCCGATCTCTTGATTAAAGGCTGGTGCGCTTGGCACCGGCTTGCCCGCAGGATAAGCCGGGTCGCACGAATTCTTAGTGGTTGGGGCGCTAATGCGCATTCCCTTGGGGCTTTTCGCGATCTGCGCGTCCGTTATCGTCGCGGCTTGGTGGTGGCTCGGGGCACCCGTCCAGATGCCGCCGTCGCCGCTCGGTCCCGGCGAGAAGCTGTTTTGTATCTCTTACGCACCCTTCCGGGCGGACCAGAGTCCGCTGGACGCCTCGACCAAGATCGAGGCGCGGCAAATCGACGAAGATCTTGCCCGGCTGGCGCGCCTGACCAATTGCGTCCGCACCTATTCGACCGATTTTGGGCTCGAACAGGTGCCGGAGATCGCGCGGAAACATGGGCTGAAAGTGATCCAAGGCCTTTGGCTGTCGCGGCATCCCGACAAGAACCAAATTCAGATCGAAAGCGCCGTCGATCTGGCGAAAAGATATCCCGATGTCATCGAAGCCATTGTCGTCGGCAACGAAGTATTGCTGCGGGGGGAAATGTCGGCCGCCGATCTCGCCAATACGATTCGGGCGGTGAAATCGCGGGTGACGATGCGGGTTACCTATGCGGATGTCTGGGAATTTTGGCTGCGTTACGGTGAGATCTATGAGGCGGTCGATTTCGTCACCATCCATATCTTGCCCTACTGGGAAGACTTTCCAATTCCCGCAAGCGACGCGGCGGCGCATGTGGACTCCATCCGCCGCAAGCTCACCGCGGCCTTCCCCAACAAAGAAATTTTAATCGGCGAAACCGGGTGGCCGAGCGCGGGCCGGATGCGCGAGGGCGCCTTGCCGTCCCCGGTCAACCAGGCACGCGTCATTCACGACGTACTCACTGTGGCGAAGCGTGAAAACTATCGCGTCAACGTCATCGAGGCCTTCGATCAACCGTGGAAACGGGCTCTCGAAGGCACTGTGGGCGGGCACTGGGGCCTTTTGGATGCCGATAGCCGGGAATTCAAATTTGCCTGGGGCGAGGCCGTGTCAAACCACCGGCACTGGCGCTGGCAAGCGGCAGGAGGCGTGACACTGGCGCTCCTTACCTTCGCCTTCGCCGCTCAGCGGCGGACGGCTGGGCCGGCGGCATTGTCGGATCGGGCTTGGATCGGAATCGCGGCGATTGCGCTGTTCCCCGGAATTCTCATCGGCTGGACGATGGAGAAGGTCGTTATTGAAAGCCTCGGGATCGCCGGTTGGACGCGGTCCCTCGCGCTGGCGGCGGTATCGGTCGCAGCTCCGCTTCTAGCGGCGGCGGCTCTGGCTTCGAGGGTACCGATCCCAAACTTTGCTCGCATACTCACCGCCGATGGACGCCCGCGCCGGGGACTCGTCTTGGCTCTCGGCGTCGTGTTGGTTGTGACCGGCGTTTTGGCGCTGCAGGTCGCCTTGGCGTTGGCCTTCGATCCGCGTTACCAGGATTTTCCCTTTGCGGCGCTCACCGCGGCGGCGGTTCCCTACCTGGTGCTCAGCTTCGCAGGTGTTCGACCGGCCGGTGCGCGCGGCGCGTCGGAGACGGTGCTTGCGGGAGCGCTTGCAGCTTGCGCCGCTTACATCGCAGTGAATGAGGGCTTCACTAATTGGCAAGCGCTGTGGTTTTGCGCCGCGCTTATTCTTCTCGCGTTCACTCTGCTGCGCTCACGGGCCGAGCCAGGCTGAGAATCAGGAGCGCCACGGCGAGCGCGGAAAGCGTCACATTATAAAGGACGATGCCCGCCCCGGCGGCTGCCAGCGCGATCGCAAATAACACGATCGAAGGCCGCACCAGGTTAAGCATCGAGACGCCCAGCGCGATCATGCCGAACACCGAATGGCTGAATAACGAAATCGCGGTCTTCCGCGTCAAGCACAGCCACGTATTGAGACCAGCCTCGCAAGCGAGCCCGACGGTCGACGGTTCGATAGCGAGATATCGTAGATAAAGCGCGTAGCCGACCGAGACAAATCCGATGGCCAGAAGCCAGTTGGTTTGACGCGCGGTCGGAAGGAATAATCGGCGGCTCATCGCACTCGTCCCTGCAAGGGTCGACAAGACTATGCGGCTGCCGCGGGCGCGACAACGACTAAGCCGTCAGCGCAGAGCGAACCGTTGCCCTTCAAATATCCTGGCGGAACACAGGATGTCGCCGGCGCCGAGCGCGGCACAAAGCCTTGCCGCCGCGCTTGCATTGGGAAGCGGCCCAATGATCAGCCGCAGCTCCGGCGTACCCTCTTGGACGGAAAAGACCGGATGCAGCCGGCTGAGCAGCGCCGGATAACGGGCTCTGGTCTGGCTCCACATCGCGCGGAGAGTATCGAGGTCCTGTGCCGATCCAATATCTACGCCGAATTCGGTTTTCGAAGCCGGAGTGGTACGTGCATTTTCATTGGCCAGTGCCGCCGTCGTCACCGGCGCTGCCCCAACTTGGCTCGCCTCCGGCGTCGGGACAACGGTGACGGCCACGGACGGGCTCGGCCAAGGCGCCGGTGTATTTGCCATCCATTCCGGCGCGTCCGGCAATGCAGCAGAGCGGGAGCCAGCGGAGAACGCGCCCGGCGTACCCATTTCGAGGACTGACGCCTTCGCCGGTAACGGAGCTGATTCTGGATTTCCCTCCGAGGGCCGTGACATCGCGGACTCGCGGTTTATCGACCCGGTGACGTCTTCGAGGCTGTGTTCGATGGATGCTATCCGCGTTAGCAAGCGGTCGCGATCCGCCGCAAGCAAACGGATGGCTTCGTTGAGGCGGCGCGTTTCGCTCTCAAGGTCCGAGCGCGGAGAAGCCTGGGCGCTGACCTGAGCCGGCGGTGGGCTACCGGTCAACGCGGCGAAGACCATCGCCGCGCGTTGCGAGCCGCTGGTCGAGAAACCGACGACTGCCGTCATGGCAAGCGCGAGAACGGCGGCCAGGCCCCAGTAGCTCAGCCGCAGCATCGTTCGCCTGTTGAAGCTTTTATTTCCGCGAATAAGCATGCCCCCGCTCATCCCCTGCCGAATTCCTGCTAAGCAGCAGCGAATCACTTGAAAAGATTAGCAGAGTCGCGCCGCCGCCGCTTTGTTTGGATTCGGTTTAGCGGCGCCGGGCTTTTCCAACCACGCTTGCTCCGCTAAGACGAGTCGGCACCGCGCGGAGATCCCGATGAGGGGGAGAAGTTGCCTGTCGATCGTACTCGCTGCCGGCGAAGGCACGCGGATGCGATCCAACCAGCCGAAGGTTCTTCATCCATTGGCGGGCCGCTCGTTGCTGGCGCATGTGCTGCATACGCTTGGCAATGCCGGTAGCGATGCCGTCGCGGTGGTGGTCGGGCCCGGACATGAAATGGTTGCCGCCGATGCGAGACAGGTGTTCCCGCAAGCCGAGATTTACGTTCAGAACAAAAGGCGTGGAACCGCTCACGCGGTTCTCGCGGCGAAGCCGGCGATTGCGCGCGGGGCCGACGACATCATCGTTATCTTTGGCGATACGCCGCTCATCCGCGAGCAAACTCTGGAACAGTTGCGCGGCGCACTAACGAACGGCGCGACGGTCGCGGTTCTTGGTTTTCGACCAACCAATCCGGCGGGCTATGGCCGCCTTGTTGTCGAGCAAGGAGAACTCATCGCTATCCGCGAGGAAAAGGATGCCAGTCCGGCGGAGCGCGCCATCAAACTGTGCAATGGCGGTCTGATGGCGCTCGCCGGCAAGGATGCGCTTGCGATCCTGGAGCGGATCGGCGACGACAACAGCAAGCGCGAGTTCTATCTAACGGATGCGGTCGCGCTTGCGCGCAAGATGGGTCTCAAGGCGGTGGCGATAGAGGTCGAGGAGGACGAAGTGCGCGGCATCAACACCAAGGCACAGTTGGCGGAGGCCGAAGCTGTGTTGCAGAAACGTCTGCGCCAGGCCGCGCTCGACAGTGGCGTGACCATGGTCGCTCCGGAAACGGTTTTTCTCTCCGCCGACACTAAGTTCGGCCAGGACGTCGTAATCGAGCCGAATGTGGTGTTCGGGCCCGGTGTCGTGGTCGAGGACGGGGCAGTGATTCACGCCTTCTCGCATCTGCAAGGCGCGCATGTGGGAGCGGGCGCGTCGGTCGGCCCCTTCGCGCGGCTGCGGCCCGGCGCCCGGCTAGGCGCGGGCTCGCGCATCGGCAATTTCGTCGAGGTGAAGGAGGCGACGATTGGCGACGGCGCCAAGGCCAATCACCTGGCCTATATTGGCGATGCGTCGGTCGGGGACGGCGCCAATATCGGCGCAGGGACCATCGTGTGCAATTACGACGGGGTTTCTAAGCACCGGACGGAAATCGGCAAGGCGACTTTCATTGGTTCGAATTCGGCGCTGGTCGCTCCGGTCAGTATTGGCGACGGCGCTTATGTGGCGACCGGCAGCGTCATTACCGACAATGTGCCAGCCGACGCGTTGGCGATTGCGCGAAGTCGGCAAATCATTAAGGAAAATCGCGCCAAAAGCTTGCGCAGCAAGGCACCGAAGAGCAAGAAGAACGCTAAGCCGACCGCCTAAGCAAAGCTGGTTAACGCGTCGATTGTCACAAGGCGCAACGCTTTTTGATTTCGTGCCGGCGGCTGTTGCGCGTAATTGACCGATATCGTTTCGCCGAGGGGTAGGGCATAAGCCCATTATGTGTGGGATCGTCGGGATTCTCGGACGCGAGCCGGTCGCTGGGCTTTTGGTCGATGCGCTCAAACGCCTCGAATACCGCGGCTATGATTCCGCCGGTGTTGCCACGCTGGAAGACGGAAAGCTGACGCGCCGCCGCGCGGAAGGCAAACTCAAAAATCTCGAGGCGCGACTTCGGACCGAGCCGCTCGCCGGCAATATCGGCATCGGTCATACCCGCTGGGCTACCCATGGCCGGCCGACCGAGAATAACGCGCATCCGCACGCGACCGAACAGGTGGCGGTCGTCCACAACGGCATCATCGAGAATTTCCGCGAGCTGCGCGAGCAGTTGGAAAAAGATGGCGCCAAGTTCCTCACGCAAACCGATACCGAGGTTGTCGCGCATCTTGTGAGCAACGAGATGCGCAAGGGCCGTTCTCCCGCCGACGCTGTCGCCGCCGCCTTGCCACGGCTGCGGGGCGCTTTCGCGCTCGCCTTCCTGTTTGCCGGGCACAACGATTTGCTGATTGGGGCGCGTAAAGGCTCTCCGCTCGCAGTCGGCTATGGCGACGGAGAAATGTATCTCGGCTCTGACGCCATCGCGCTCGCGCCATTCACGAACACTATCAGCTACCTCGAGGACGGCGATTGGGCCACGGTGACGCATAAAGGCGTCGAGGTCCATGATGCCAAAGGCCGGGTCGTCAAACGCGAGATATTGAAATCGGCTGCGTCGTCGGTGTTGATCGACAAGGGCAATCACCGGCATTTCATGGCGAAGGAAATCCACGAACAGCCCGAGGTGGTGGGCCACACGCTCGCGCATTATCTCGACATGGCGGCCGAACGCGTTGCCCTGCCGCCGCTGCCGTTCGAGCTGAGCAAACTTAAGCGGCTGTCCATCTCCGCCTGCGGCACCGCCTACTACGCCGGGCTGGTGGCGAAATACTGGTTTGAGCGCTACGCCCGGCTGCCGGTCGAGATCGATATTGCTTCGGAGTTCCGCTATCGCGAAGCGCCGCTGGAAGCCGGCGATCTTGCCGTGTTCGTGTCGCAATCGGGAGAAACCGCGGATACGCTGGCGTCGCTGCGCTACGCGCGCGCGCAGAAGCAACACATCGTTTCCATCGTCAACGTGCAAGGCTCCTCGATCGCGCGCGAAAGCGACGCGGTACTGCCGACGCTGGCGGGACCGGAAATCGGCGTTGCGTCGACAAAGGCTTTCACCTGTCAGCTCGCGGTGCTCGCCTGTCTGGCGATAGCCACAGGCCGCGCGCGCGGCGTACTCTCCGAAGAGAAAGAACACGAGTTGGTGCGCGCCTTGATCGAAGTGCCCCGCCACATGGCCGCGGCGCTGGCGCTGGAACCGGAAATCGAGCACCTGGCGCGCGACCTCGCCAAAAGCCGCGACGTGCTCTATCTCGGCCGCGGCACCAGCTTTCCCCTGGCGATGGAAGGCGCGCTGAAGCTGAAAGAGATTTCCTATATTCACGCCGAAGGCTATGCTGCGGGCGAGCTCAAGCACGGACCGATCGCGCTGATCGACGAGACCATGCCGGTGGTCGTCATCGCGCCTTACGATCGCGTGTTTGAAAAGACAGTGTCTAACATGCAGGAGGTCGCCGCCCGGGGCGGACGTCTGATCCTGATGACGGATGCCAAGGGTGCCCGCGAGGCTACGGTGGATTCACTTCTCACCCTGACGCTGCCCGACATGCCGGAAACGATAACGCCGCTGGTCTATGCGATCCCGGTGCAGCTCATCGCCTATCACACCGCGGTCACCATCGGCACCGATGTTGACCAGCCGCGCAACTTGGCGAAGTCGGTGACGGTGGAATAGAGCTGGCTTCCGGAAACGAAGCAGCGACAATCCGCGCCATATATCCTGATCTCATGTGGTATATTCGCGCCTCCAACATGAAGCATTTCGGCCATGACGCCTGAGAAGATTCCTTCCATCTCCCCGCCGATCTCAGAGGCGGAGGAGGTTGCCCCGCAGCCGAGCCTCGGCGGCCGGCTTCGCACCTATTTCCTCACCGGTCTCATTGTTGCCGGCCCGGTAGCGATTACCGCCTATTTGACTTGGTCCTTCGTCACCTGGGTTGACGATTTGGTGCGCCCGTTTGTGCCGGTCACCTTTCGCCCGGAGACCTACCTGCGGTTTTACGTTCCCGGCTATGGCCTCATCATCGCCTTTGTCGTTCTGACCTTTCTCGGATTCCTCACCGCCAATTTGGTCGGTCGAACCTTCCTCGAGTTCGGCGAGAAAATCCTCAACCGCATGCCGATCGTGCGGCCAATCTACAAGACCATGAAGCAGATTTTCGAAACCTTGTTCTCGAAATCGGGATCGAGCTTTCGCACCGTGGCGCTGGTCGAATTTCCCGCGCCGGGGATGTGGTCGCTGGTGTTTCTCTCGCAGGCGCCGAGCGCGGACATTGAGGCGAAGCTGCCGCCGACCGAGCATGTGTCGGCCTTCATGCCGTGCACTCCTAATCCCACCACGGGTTTTTTCTTCTATGTGCCGCGCAAGGATCTGATCGAACTCGACGTCACTGTCGAAGGCGCGATGACGTTGTTGATGTCGGCTGGCATGGTGCAGCCGAGCGACGACGCGCAAAAGCGGCTCTCTTCGCTCGCGGCGACCGCGCAGGCCTCTCAGGCGGCGCGGACTCCGGTGCTTGGGAAGTAGTTACCCCGCCTGAATGAGCCGAACGGCATCGTCCTTCTCGAACAGATAGAGCAGGTGTCGCAACGCCTGACCGCGCGGGCTGGCGAGTTTCGGATCGCGCGCCAAGATGAGTGCGGCATCGTCGCGCGCCGCGCCGAGATATTTTCCGTGAAACTCGATACGTGCGAGCTTAAACCCAGGCATGCCGCTTTGCCGCGTACCCAGCACGTCGCCTTCGCCGCGCAGGCGTAAATCTTCCTCGGCGATGCGGAAGCCATCCTCGGTCTCGCGGAGAATCGCGAGCCGTGCCTTTGCGGTTTCGCCGAGCGGCGCTTTATACAGCAGTAGGCAGGTCGAGTGCTCTGAGCCGCGGCCGATGCGCCCGCGCAACTGATGGAGTTGTGCCAGGCCGAAACGCTCGGCGTGCTCGATCACCATGACGGTGGCTTCCGGCACATCGACGCCTACCTCGATCACGGTGGTGGCGACGAGCAGCCGCGTCTCGCCAGCGGCGAAGCGCTGCATGGCACGATCCTTGTCGGCGCCTTTCATGCGGCCATGGATGAGATCGACGGTTGCACCGTAGTGGGTTTTTAGTTCTTGATAGCGATCCTCGGCGGCGGCGAGATCGACTTTCTCCGACTCCTCCACTAGGGGACATACCCAATAGACCCGCTGGCCTTCGGCGAGAGTGCGGCCAACCGCCTCCATGACCTCCGACAACCTGCTGAGCGCAATCGTGCGGGTGTCGATCGGTTTGCGCCCCGCCGGCTTCTCGCGCAGTTCGGAGATATCCATGTCGCCGAAATAGGTCAGCACCAGAGTGCGCGGGATCGGCGTCGCGGTGAGCACCAGCACATCGACGGCTTCGCCCTTGCGCGCCAGCGCTAAACGCTGATGCACGCCGAAGCGGTGCTGCTCATCCACAATGGCCAGTGCGAGATCCTTGAAACCCACGTCTTCCTGGAACAGCGCGTGGGTGCCGATCAGCAGGTCAATCTCGCCTGTTGCGAGAGCATCGAGCGTATCGCTGCGCGCACGTCCGCGCTCGCGTCCAGTGAGAATGGCAACGTGAATGCCCGCCGCTTCCGCCAACGGCGCAATGGTGTTGAAGTGCTGGCGCGCCAGAAGCTCGGTCGGCGCCATCAATGCCGCCTGCCGGCCGGCCTCGATGACGGCAGCGGCGGCTAGCAGCGCCACCACAGTTTTGCCCGATCCCACGTCGCCCTGCAGCAGCCGAAGCATGCGTTCGGGTTTGGCTAAGTCGGCAACGATATCGGCGGCGGCATGGGTTTGCGACGGCGTCAGGGAATAGGGCAGGACCTCGATGATTTGTTTGCGCCTGCTCCCATCGCCGGCATGGGTGCGCCCCGCGGGGCGGCGGATATGCGCCCGCACCAAGGCCAGCGCGAGTTGACCGGCAAGGAATTCGTCATAGGCCAACCGCGACCAGGCGAGGCTCTCAGGAAGCACGTCGCGCGGCTCGGCCGGATGGTGCAGGGTTTTCAGTGCATCGGCGAAAGTCGGCAAGCGTTCGCGCGCAACCCAAGCTTCGTCCTGCCATTCCGGAAGTTGCGGAAGCTTGCCGAGCGCCGCATCCATCGCCTTGCGGACCAATCCGAGGCCAAGGCCTTCGGTCAGCGGATAGACCGGCTCGACCAGCGGCAGCGTCGCCAGCCCGGCCTGATCCACGACGCGATCGGGATGCACCATCTGCAACATGCCGTCGAACAAGGCGGTGGTACCGGAGACGTAACGCAAGGCGCCTTCTGGATAGAGCTTTTCCAGATAATCCCGCCGCGCATTGAAATAGGTGAGAATGAGAGTGCCGGTGTCGTCGGAAGCGAAGATGCGGTAAGGCGCGCGCGGACGGTTCGGCGGCGATGGCTTGTGGTGGTCGACCGTCACCGCCACGGTGACGACTGTGTCCGGCACGACGTCGCACAGCTTCGGCCGCGCCCGCCGGTCGATGGCGCCGGATGGCAGATGGAACAGCAGATCGGCCACGCGCGGAACGTCTTCGCCGCGCCCGAGCAGGCGGGCGTAAAGCTTCTCCTGCTTTGGGCCGACGCCCGGCAGGCTCGTGAGCGTGGCACATAGGGGATTGAGTATATTCGGCCGCATGGCGCCATGCTGACGCGCGGCGGTGCCAAGCGCAATGCGAGAGGGGGCCTGCCGCAGGGCGCGCTGTAAATAGCCTCAGAAGGCGGAGACGATAATTCCCACCAGGCACAAGCCAACAATCGAATATTTGACGGTGTAGTACGCCTTGCTGTTCCACTTCTTCATGCGCTTGCCGACGAGGCGCACGGGATAGAGATAACCGAAGGCTTTGTTCAAGGCGCCGATACGTTCACCATCTACGTTCTGCGTGGCGCTCTGGTTGATGATGTTGCGGCTGACCCAGCGGTTGATCGCTGTCATCACGCGATTCCGCAGCGGTCTTTCGACGTCACAGAAAAGAATGATCCGCGTCTCGTTGGTCGTGTTTTCCGCGTAATGAATATAGGTTTCATCAAACAGAAGATCTTCGCCATCGCGCCAAGTGTACGGGTTTCCATCGACGAAGATGCGGCAGACGCCTTCCGACTTCGGCGTCACCAGGCCTAAGTGATAGCGTAGCGAACCGGCGTAGGGATCGCGATGTGATACCAGCCGGGCGCCGGGGCCGAGCGTGGCAAACATCGCACCCTTGATGCTGGGGATGGAATTGAGCATGGCGACGGTGCGCGGGCACAGTGCTATGGCGGAGGGCAGGGGGTCTTCGTACCATTTGAGATAGAAGCGCTTCCAACCGGTGCGGAAGAACGAGTTGAAACCCCAGTCGTTATACTTCTCGGCCGCTTTGATATGACCTTCGTCAAATAGCTGAAGGGCTTCGTCCCGGATGGTTTCCCAGTTGTCGCGCAGCTTCGACAGGTCGGGAATCTGTTTCGGCTCCAATATCGGCTTATTGGGAAGGGCCGAAAACAAGTACATCAGCACATTGTAGGGTGCCATCAGTGTTGAATGGTCGGTCAGCTGGCGCCCAAAGCCTAGACGCACCCGTCCACGGAAATGGATGACAAGAACGGACGCCGCCAAGCAATAAAGCGCAATAAATTGCGGAGCCAACAGACGCATTACCATCCTACAATCCACTCCATGCAAGTTCTGCTTTATGCAAGTTCTGCTTTGATCGTTAGTTATAGCATATCCAGGAAGATCGTTACTTATAGCATATCCAGGAAAAACTGAGAAGTTGTGAATCTGCAGCCCCGGCCATCATTGCGGTCAGAGCCAATTCAGCCATCGACCTCGTCAATGAAGCGAAAACAAGTCCAACAGGCCAGGACGCATGGATTTCCTCAGCGCCGGTACGGTGACAGCGCCCGGGGTTTATCTTACCAACCGGGCCTTCGGCTGCTCGGAGGCTAAACACGGTATGATTTTGCGCCGCAAATTTTCGATATTCGTACTGCTTGCAGCCGTTAATCTAATACTGATCGGTGTAGCCATAGCTGCGATTGAGTTCGCTTTTGGCGATTGGCATGCCGCCTATATGCCGCCTCTGGGCGCCGTGGTTGACCGGACCTATGTCTATCATCAAGCTTTGTACGAGCCTGCGGGCGACGTCGTTTATAGCCGGGATAAATACGGCCTGCGTGGCGTGCACGAACCTCTGTCGCAAGTGCAGCTCGTCACGGTTGGGGGTTCGACGACCGATCAGCGCTACATTGGCGACGCGCAAACTTGGCAAGAGGTGCTGCGCTCGCAAACAGGAATTACTGTAGCCAACGCCGGTTCCGACGGAATGACATCGTCCGGTCACATCGTCGCCGTGAGCGAATGGCTGCATGAGCTGCCCGGCTTTTCGCCGAAATATTACCTGCATTATCTCGGGGCGAATGACGCGTCGCTTAGCGCCTCCGATGCTGCATATGATCGCTCGGGCCATGACTCGCCTTGGCTTTCGGATGTCCGCAAGCGCTCGATCATCGTAAAATCGTTTGTGAAGGGGTGGCTTGCCTTCAGTGGCCCCCGCGAAGTGAACCACGGGCAAGTGCGCCTCGGTCCCGGCGCAACGCAAATGATCAATGCGTCGGCGGATAAGAACGAGATCGAGAATTTTATTCAGAACACTTACGCTCCCAATCTGCGGAAGTTGATCGCATTGCATCGCAAGCGCAACGAAAGCGTCATTTTCGTATCACAACAGGCTAACCCGGCGTTGGTCAGGTGGAATGGCAATGACACGTTTGTGTCGGCGCAGTTTCCGGACATTCAGCAGTGGGCCGTCGCGCTTCGGCTGATCAACCGAGCGACACAATCGGTTTGCGGTGAAGCCGCCGACATTTGTCACTTCAGCGACGCGGGTACTAAGCTCGTGCTGGAACCGGCCGATTTTTATGACCTGGTGCATCAGACCCCATCCGGAACCCGCAAGCTTGGCGAGTTCTTGGCGAAAGACCTCACATTTTTGCACCCCGGCGGCGCGCCCGCGCCCGGCTGACATCGCGCCCCACCCCCTCTATATAAACCCTTCGCCCGGCACGTCCGGGTTTTTGGCGTTGGAGACAGCATGACCACGCGTTCGAGTGAAGGACTGGATCCTCGCCGCCGCAAGCTGCTGTTTCAGTCCTGGCATCGTGGCATTCGCGAGATGGACCTGATTATGGGCCGCTTCGCCAACGAGGAGATCGATAGTCTCGCCGGGCAGGAACTCGACGATTTCGAGCGGCTGACGGAGTTGCCCGATCAGGAACTATTGGCCTGGGTCACCGGCGAGCAAGCGACGCCCACGGAATACGACACGGTGGTGTTCCGCCGGATGCGCGATTTTCATTTGCGCAGCGGCGAGCGCGGGTAGGCCATGGCTGTGGCGCGCTCCCCCGCTGAGCTTCTATTTTCCGGCAAGCCGCTGACCCTGGCTGGCGTCCCTGACGGCGCGCAGGGCATGGTGGTGTCCGACCTCGCCCGTGCCGTCGCCGCCCGTGACAAGCCGCCGGCGACAAGCTTGGTGGTCGTTTGCCGCGATGGCCCGCGCATGACCGCGCTCTCTCGTGCCTTGGGATTTTTCGCGCCGGATATCTCCGTAATGGAACTTCCGGCCTGGGACTGCCTTCCCTACGACCGCGTATCGCCGCACCCTTCCATCGTCGCACAGCGCATGACCGCGCTGTCGCGGCTGGCGCGCGTGAAAGGCAGCGAGCGGCCTTCGATCCTGCTCACGACCGTCAATGCCGCGCTCCAGCGCGTTCCGGCGAAAGAGATCATTGGCCACCAGGCGCTATCGGCGGCTCCGGGCAATCTGCTCGATATGGAGGGCGTTACCCGCTGGCTGGAGCTGAACGGCTTCATCAGTGCCTCGACCGTGCGCGAGCCGGGCGATTACGCGGTACGCGGCGGCATCGTTGATCTGTTTGCGCCGGGAATGGATCAGCCGGTGCGCCTGGATTTTTTCGGCGACACATTGGAATCGATCCGCAGTTTCGATCCGGAGACGCAACGCAGCGAGGACACATTACGCGCGCTCGACCTCGTTCCGGTCGCCGAATTTCAGCTTGTCACGGAAACGATCCGGCGGTTTCGGCAGGGCTATGTCAAAATCTTCGGTGCGCCGGCGCCCGACGATCAACTTTATGCAGCGGTGAGCGAGGGACGGCGTTATCCAGGGATGGAGCACTGGCTGCCGCTGTTCCATGAGCGGCTGGATACGGTGTTCGACTATGTACCGGGCTCGCCGGTGGTGCTGGAGCCCTTGGCGGAAGATGCGGCGCACGAGCGCTTCACCCAGATCGCGGATTATTATGATGCGCGGCGCGAGGCCATCGAGGCGCATGCGGCGGGTCCGATCTATAAGCCGTTGCCGCCGGACCGGCTGTATCTGACCGAAGCGCAGTGGCGCGAACGCCTGGATTCAGGCGCTTTGGCGCGGATGACGCCTTTTGCCGTTCCCGAAGGCACAGGCGAAGTGATCGACATCGGGGCGCGGCAGGGCCGCACCTTTGCCGCCGAACGTGCCGAAGCCGGCGCCAACGTCTTCGATGCCGTGCGCGAACATGTACAAAAATTGCAGACTGCGGAAAAGCGCGTTGCCATCGCCATGTGGAGCGATGGCTCGCGCGAGCGCATGAGCCACGTGCTCGCCGACCACAAGCTGCCGAATCTCGCGCCCATCGCTTCCTGGCCGCAATTCCTGGCGCTGCCGAAGTTCAATATCGCGCTGGCGACGCTTGGACTTGAGGCCGGTTTCGAGACCGCCGACCTCGCCCTCATCAGCGAGCAGGACATCTTGGGGGACCGCCTCGTGCGGCCGCGCCGCTCGGCGCGCCGGGCAGAAAATTTCATCGCCGAAGTGACCAGCCTCGCCGCCGGCGATCTCGTTGTGCATGTCGATCACGGCATTGGGCGCTTCGTCGGCCTGAAAGCCATCGAAGCCGCCGGCGCGCCGCACGACTGTCTCGAAATTCACTATGCGGGCGGCGACAAGCTGTTTCTGCCGGTGGAAAATATCGAGCTGCTGTCGCGCTACGGCTCCGAGGAAGCCGGCGTCGAGCTTGACCGTCTCGGCGGCACCGGCTGGCAAACGCGCAAGGCGCGGATGAAGGCGCGCATCCGCGAGATGGCTGCGGAAC
>JAXDOR010000209.1:0-7876 GCA_034668825.1 Alphaproteobacteria bacterium
GGCTAATCGTCCCATTGCTGGCGATGTTATTTCGCAGCAAAACTTGGCGCACCATCTCCGGAATCATCACCATGCCGACATATTTTCCGAGACATTCGTGTGAACCGAACCCGAAATTGAAATTGTGATACCAATTTCGATTGGGATTGAATGTTTCGGGCTTGTCATAGGCGTAGCTGTCGAACATCGCCGACTGCGATATCAGCAGGACGTTGGTGCGGGCGGGAATAGTGGTATTGCGATCGGTGCCCTTGGCGATGACGTAATCGGTCGAGGCTTGCCGGAACATGTAAGGACTGATCGGCACAAAGCGCAATGCTTCCCAAACCATGGAATCGAAAGCGGCCGGATCGGGCAACGCCGCCTTTTGCTTGACCTCGTCCAGCAGGTCCGGCCTGCGTACAAGAAAAAACTCGATAACTTGCGCCACTGCTTGCGATGTCGTCTCGATCGCGCCGATCAAGAGACCGCCGGCGTTGACGCCCACTCGGACTAACGAGAAATCCACTTCCTTGGCAAACTTGGACCGGATCATCCGCTTGACCATGTCGTCTTTCGACCAACGTGGGCCCGGATTGCAGCGAAGCAGCCGGCACACCAAGGATGCCAGCAGCCGCAACGGCGCGAGAATGATCCTGATGATATTGCCGATAATGACCGTGACTACCTTACGGGCCATGAGCGTGGCGATATAGAAAACCAGTTTCTCGGTGACCTCATCGTGCTTTTTGACGATGTACTGAAACTGCTCCGGCGGATTGAGATCGAAAGGCTGGTTATGGAATGCGTCATACTGGTTCCAGTATGACCATTCGATGAGATCGTCTCGCTTCACGCCGTCCAAGCCGAAATAATCCTGCACTAAATGCGCGGGAACCATGCGGCAATATTTGTTGACGATTTCGATAGAGCCGCCGGCATCGTCGAGAATCTTCCGCGCCGTTTCCGCAACCAGTGCCCTGACCCGGGGAAGATCGTCGCGGTTCAAGAGGCCCTGCATCAGCGATTTTTCGCGATAATGCAGGGCGTCGTCGTCATGCGCCATCAGATAGCCGACGTCCGTCGGCGTAACCCCCATCTTCGGTTTATAAAGATCGACCGTGAACACCTTGGGCATCTGCATCACGTCGGTCAGGTCGCTGAACAGCGTGACGAGCGTACATTCGGGCGTCACCAGGATCGGACGCTGCTCGCGGAGCTGCTTGAAGAACGGCAGCGGCTCCGTTTTCATCCAGCGCCGCGCCAATTGGTATTTTTGGTCGTCCGGTGCGCCGTCGTATTCCTGCAGATAATCCCGCTGTCCGTTCGCCATGGTACCGCCCCTTTGAATGTCGCCGCCTTGCTAAAGCGATCTTAAATATTCGATCAAAGCCTGCCGTTGTTCTTCCGTCAGCGAACACTCCGGATCGGGCTTCGCGGGATCCTTATCAATGATAGCCTTGGCAATGTCCTTGTCGGGCGGCCGGCGCGTGATTGAGCAATATCTTTCGTGCCCGGCGTTGTAGTTGCCACGCTGCAAATCGGTATTGAATTGGGTGCCCTCGTAGCCAGCGCTCCTAAAACCGACCTTGTCCGGATCGAACTCGCGGGCGCCGACCTTGAATGATTTTGGCCTATCCTTGGCGGGAAGCAGGAGATCCCACAACGTCGGCACCGAACCGTTGTGCAGATACGGCGCGGTCGCCCAGATGCCGTTCAGCGAGCGGCCCTTGTAGGCCTGAAGACTGGCGTAGGGTTGCGCCGTCGTATCCGGACGGTAGTCCCCGTTCTTGACGCTCGCTTTGATCGTATTGTCCGCAAAGGACATGACCACCGCGTAGACCCACTCGACCATGCGCCGCGGCCACCATTTATCGGCGTCCGGCGTGGCGATGACGCCTTTGGTCGCGGCCGTGAGGATTTGCACGACCGGTGCGTCTTCCTGGACGACAAGGGGCCCGGCGTCGGTGCCCTGGTAAGTGTCTTTGAAGTTGCCGGCTTTGCCGTTGTGCTTGACGCTGTTTTCCGCCATCGCCGGATCGGTGCCGATCCTGTCGACATCGGACATGTGGCCGACGACGATCCTGTCCCAGGCCGACCGGTCTACGACCGTGTGGCAGGACTGGCAGCGATCGATGTAAAGCAGTTCGCCCTGATATCTCTGCGCCTCGTTGAATCTCAGGTCGCCGGAGCAGTATTTCGGGTGCGACGGAGACACATCCTTCTGCGGCTCCGGAAGGTAATATTCGTTTTTGTCATTCCGGCAGAACGGCCATTCTGGCGATTTAAGATCGCGCAAGCGGCTCTCCAGCCGCTCCAAGTTGAAGATATTGATGGACGAATTGAATCCAATGACATGCTTTTTGTTGCGTTGACCGCTCAAGAGCGCGGACAAACTGTATTTTTGCAGCATGGCGAAGGGGTGACGCCACGACGTATCTTCTTCTCCCCAATCCAGGATGCCGAAGACGCCGATTACCTCGCCGGTATTGCGTCCCAAAGGACCCGGTCCGGCATTGGCCGCAAGCCCGTTCCATTGCAGGTAATCGGAGTGCGAGATGTCCCACAAAAACGGATAACTGACCGGCGCATCGGGAGCGTTGAAGATTTTGTCCCTGACGTAGAGAAACTCTTTTAATCCCAAGCCCGGATAGCCGGGGTCCTTGGAAAGCAATCGCTCGACGATCTTGGCAAAATCCGCGTCGCTGAAGACAATTCTATCGCCCAAGCCATCCAGAACCTTTTCGATCTCGGCGAGGCTCAGCAGCGGCCTTCTGTCTTCGCCCGGATGTACGACAAGCGCCAGTTCCTTGGCAAACTGATCCCTGCTGATGGCATATTGAACGACGCGATTGTAAATCCGTCCGAAGGCATCCAGCCGACCATGGCCGTATCTGACCTGGCTGTGATTGACGACATTGTAGCGGCGTAGGGTGTTCTTCCACTTTTCTAAATCGTCGTTGACCTGTTTCTCGGAGCTGTAGTCGTTTTTCAGTTTCAGTACGTCGGCAACAAAACTTTTTTGTTTTTCGCCGCTCTGCGCGACCCCCATCGCCTGTTCCAGCGCCGACAGGAACCCAACCATGTCAGCCATGGCCGGCCCCCCGTCGATGCGCACCGCTTGGCCTTTATAATTGACCTGACCAGTGTGGCAGGCGGCGCAAGTGTATCCGACGTAATCCTTGCCGCGGTAAGTGGTCTTCACAAAGCCGACTGGTAAAGCGTCCGGATTGAAGAAGGTCTTTTTTTGCGGCAGGTAGCGAAACCCGTCCGTGTTTTTGTCGGACCGAAATAACTCATCCGAGTCGCCTTGTTTCAGGACCAGGAAAAAGTCGTAGGGCATCAGCCCGGAACCCTGGGACGTATTGTAGAACCACAAGCTGTCGTTGGCGGTCCATCCCTGCTCCAGATAGCGCGGCGTCGAATAGCTTTCGCCGTAGTCGCCGCCGGCGATAGCGATCGCGCCGCGGTCGGGATCGGTATCCCAACGCTGATATATTTTTGCGTAGACGATGGACGCTATCGCGAGGAAGGCAATTGCAAAGAGGCCCCACCGAAGAATGTTCGGAAACCGCTTAAAAAAACGAAATACTGGAAAAAGCAGCCGATAGAGCATTGGCGGAGTCCCCCTTCCACAGCCCGACGCCATCACTCGGACCATGTTATCCGGAGATTCGAGTCTCCGTAATCACAGCTTATAGCAACCTCAACGATATAGAAAGATTTATAGCAACCATTAGGGACATCTCAAAACAATATTCCGGACAAAAAATTGATTGGTGTGAACGCAGGCATTCTGCTGGACCGCGAGCCGACGTTCTGCTGAGACACGCCGTGGCCTCCAACCCAACCATTCTGCTGTTCGATTCCGGTCTCGGCGGACTCACCGTCCATCGCGAGGTGGCGGCGGCAAGGCCTGACGCAAACCTGATCTACGCCGCCGATGACGCGGCGTTTCCCTATGGGCGGCTCGCGGAAGCCGAGTTGATCGCACGGGTCATCGATGTCATCGGCAAGCTGATCGGAACGCATCGGCCCGATCTCGTCATCATTGCCTGCAATACGGCGTCCACGCTGGTGCTGCCGCAACTGCGTGCGCGTTTTTCCGTACCGTTCATCGGTACCGTGCCGGCGATCAAGCCGGCCTGCGCCGCCTCGATCAGCAAGCGCGTCTCGGTACTGGGAACGGAAGCTACGGTGAGCCGCGAATATACCCGTGCGCTCATGCGGCAATTCGCCAACGGCGCCGACGTGACCCTCGTGGGGTCGGCGCGGCTTGCGACTTACGCCGAGGCGGAGTTGCGGGGCGAACCGGTTGCGGACGCGGCGATCGCGGAGGAGATGGCTCCTTGCTTCATCAATGCGGAGAATAGGCGCACCGACACCATCGTGCTCGCTTGCACCCACTATCCGCTTCTGCTCAAGCGATTCATCCGGTTGCAGCCCTGGCCCGTGACCTTCATCGACCCGGCTCCTGCCATCGCGCGGCGCGTCGTCGATCTATTGGGACCCGCCTCAGGCGCAGAGCCGCCGGAAGCGGCGCACATGATCTTCACCTCCGGCCTTGTCCCTCCGCCCGCCCTGATGGCAGCGCTATTTTCCTTCGGAATCAAGACGTTTGGCTGAAATCTTTGACAGTCCTGCGATTTTCTCCTAAAGACCAAGCGCCGCGCGGGTCCAGGCCTGCCGGCGTTTCGCACCCGTGGTAAGAGCCTTCGCTTTCGGCTCGAACCTGTCGGTTTCCGGACAATGGCCGGGAACAGAGGAGGGCGCGGTTCCTCGCAAAATACGACATCGACAACCAAGAGGACGCGATGACAAAGCGCAATGAGGCGAAGTACAAACTCGACCGCCGTATGGGCCAAAATATCTGGGGCCGCCCGAAGAGCCCTGTGAACCGCCGTGAATATGGCCCTGGCCAACATGGCCAGCGCCGCAAGAGCAAGCTTTCCGATTACGGCGTGCAGCTCAAGGCAAAGCAAAAGCTTCGCGGTTACTACGGCAATATCTCCGAAAAACAGTTTCGCGGCATCTACGACGAAGCTATCCGCATGAAGGGCGATTCCGGCGCCAACATGATCGGGCTGCTGGAGCGCCGCCTCGATGCCGTTATCTACCGCGCGAAGTTCGTGGCAACGCCCTTTGCCGCGCGCCAGTTTGTCAACCACGGCCACGTCAAGGTGAACGGCCGCCGGGTGAATATCTCAAGCTATCGCGTGAAGGTCGGAGACGTGATCGAAGTCAAGGAAGCCTCCAAGCAGCTCGCATTTGTGCTTGAGGCTGTGGCGCTCGCCGAGCGTGACGTTCCCGATTACATCGAAGCGGATCACAGCAAGATGACGGCGAAGTTCGCGCGCATCCCACTGATCGGCGACGTGCCTTATGCGGTGCAGATGGAGCCGCATCTGGTCGTTGAATATTATTCGCGCTGATCTCTTCGGTTCGGCACAGAACTTCTATTTGCTAGCTCAAAGACCCGGCCTACCGCCGGGTCTTTTCATTTGCTGCAGTGCACATACACAAAATGAATCGGGTAAAACCTCGGTAGATGTTGTGCGTCGCTTGTCCCCCACCTCTATATTTGCTAATTTTCTTATGTTTGCTTTTCAAGGGGATCTTACACCCAGGGGAGAATCGCACATGGACAGACTACAGACGTTCAAGGGTTGGATTGGGGCGCTGACGGACATCGGCCTTATGCTGCTTGCATTGGGCATTGTCGCGGCGCTTCTCGCAGGGCCAACCGTACCGTTCCTCGGCAACGTTGTTGGCAATATCGTCGCGTTGGTGAAGGACCTCGGGTCCAACGGCCTGGTAGGCCTCATCGCGCTCGGCATTATTCTGTGGCTGTTTTCAAACCGCAGGGTTGCCTAGCGGCGCGTCTAGCCGGCTGATCGAGGCCGGCGAAGGTCATTGACGCATAAACAAGATTGGATGGGGTGCCCCTTCCCCATCCAAGTTTCCTGGCATGGCCGCGATGATCAACAGTCTCGAAACCGCAAAGCGTTATTTATGGGTGTTCGTGGAGCTGGGCTTTCTGGCCGTTCTGGCGATCGTCCTGATTTACCTGATCATGGGCGACAGTTCCGGCCAGTTCGTGACCTCAGTCGCCGGCAACGTCACCAAATTCGCCAGCGAGGTGCCGAGCGGCACCTTGTTAGGCCTGGCCGTAATCCTGGCAATCATCTATCTGGTCGCGCCGCGCCTCAGGTAAGCACGTGACTTGAGGCTTGCGCTGCAAGCAGAGGCAGCGTCTCAGGCGGAGGCGGCGTCCTTTACAGGCACGCCCTTGTCCTTGAGCGTCTGTTGCAACTCGCCAGCCTGAAACATCTCACGCACGATGTCGCAGCCGCCGACAAACTCGCCCTTGACGTAGAGTTGAGGAATGGTCGGCCAATTGGAATAGGCCTTGACACCGTTGCGCAGATCGTCGGAGTCCAGGACGTTGAGGCCCTTATAAGCGACACCGAGATGGTCGAGGATTTGTACCACTTGGCCGGAGAACCCGCATTGCGGGAACTGCGGTGTGCCCTTCATGAACAACACCACGTCGTTGCTCTTCACTTCGTTGGCGATGAATTGTTCGATGCCCATGTCGTTCCTTTCGCGACGCCTTGGCGCCTTACGCCGTTGGTATTCCGGTTTGCAGGGCCAGCGCATGCAGCGCACCACCCATTTGGCCCTTCAGCGCTTCATACACCAGCTGATGCTGCTGCACCCGTGATTTGCCGCGGAAAGACTCCGCGATTACCGTGGCGGCATAATGGTCGCCGTCGCCGGCAAGGTCCCGGATCGTGACGTCCGCATCCGGGATACGGCTCGTGATCAGCCGCTTGATCTCGTTTGCGTCCATCGGCATGGCTAAAGTCCTTAGGGCGCTGTCCCCGCCATGTACTGGGGCAACCAGCCCTCAAACCGCTGCAGGAGAGTCGCTATAAGAATGGGGCGCTCTCCGGGCAAAATCAATGCTTTCCCCGCAGTGCTGCCCAGCCTTCGCACCGGGACACCAGTCTTGGCGGCATGTTCCTGCACCGCTGCCGCGTCGCTTTCTTTCACGGCGACGACATAGCGAGCCTGATCCTCGCCGAACCAGAAGGCGTGAACAGGAATTTCATTGGCTGCCTTCGACAGGTCAGCACCGATGCCGGAAGCCATGGCCATTTCCGCGAGCGACACCGCGAGGCCGCCATCAGACAGGTCATGGACGGCGGTCGTGACGCCTTTGGCGATGAGATCGCGCACGAAATTACCGTTGCGCTTTTCCGCCGCGAGGTCGACCGGCGGCGGCGCGCCTTGCTCCCGTCCGCAAATATCGCGCAGATATAATGACTGGCCGAGCCAGCCCGCCGTGTCGCCAACGAGCAGGATCGCTTCACCTTCAGCCTTGAAAGCAAGTGAAGCCGATTTGGTGAAATCGTCCAACAACCCGACGCCGCCGATGGTCGGCGTCGGCAAAATGGCGCGGCCATTCGTCTCGTTGTAGAGCGAGACGGTGCCGGACACGACCGGGAAGTCGAGCGCAATGCAGGCCTCGCCGATGCCGCGGATGCAGCCGACGAGTTGGCCCATGATCTCCGGCCGCTCCGGATTGCCGAAATTGAGGTTGTCGGTGACCGCGAGCGGTCGCGCGCCGACCGCGACGAGGTTGCGCCAAGCCTCTGCCACCGCCTGCTTGCCGCCTTCGAACGGATCGGCCTCGCAATAGCGCGGCGTGACGTCGACCGTCAGCGCCAGCCCCTTCGGCCCGTCCTGCACCCGCACCACGGCGGCATCGCCGCCGGGACGCTGCACGGTATTGCCGAGAATGACGTGGTCGTATTGCTCCCATACCCAGCGTTTTGAACACAGCTCGGGCGTCGCGATCAGTTTTTCCAGCGCGGCTGGAATTCCGACCGGG
>JAXDOR010000210.1:0-50274 GCA_034668825.1 Alphaproteobacteria bacterium
TGACGGAGCGATTTGCGCGCCACCTTTGCCAGCTCACGCTCGAGCGTGCGAACACCTGCTTCGCGCGTGTAATGCTGGATCATCTTGCGCAGCGCCTCGTCGCTGAACACGAGTTCCTCGGCCTTCAGCCCATGTGCCTCCATCTGCTTGGGGATCAGGTG
The DNA here is from genome assembly GCA_034668825.1 of Alphaproteobacteria bacterium. GTDB lineage: Bacteria > Pseudomonadota > Alphaproteobacteria > Rhizobiales > Xanthobacteraceae > CANKHA01. Next base: position 162 of record JAXDOR010000210.1, read on the forward strand.
GCGCTTGGCGATCTGGACCTTCTCCTCCTCGGTGTAGCCTTCGAGGCGGATGATCTCCATCCGGTCCATCAGCGGCTGCGGCATGTCGAGCGAGTTCGCGGTGGTCACGAACATCACGTCCGAAAGGTCGTAGTCGAGCTCCAGATAATGGTCCTGGAAGCGGTTGTTCTGCTCGGGGTCGAGGACTTCGAGCAGCGCCGAGGACGGATCGCCGCGGAAATCCGCGCCCATCTTGTCGACCTCGTCGAGGAGAAACAGCGGGTTTGACGACTTCGCCTTGCGCATCGATTGGATGATCTTCCCGGGCATGGAGCCGATATAGGTCCGCCGGTGACCGCGAATCTCCGCTTCGTCGCGCACGCCGCCGAGCGAGACGCGAACGAATTCGCGGCCCGTCGCCTTGGCGATGGACTTACCGAGCGAGGTCTTGCCCACGCCCGGAGGTCCGACCAGGCACAGGATCGGCCCGGTCAGCTTGTTGGCGCGTTGCTGCACGGCGAGATATTCGACGATGCGCTCCTTGACCTTCTCCAGGCCGAAGTGGTCGCCGTCGAGAATCTGCTCGGCTAGCTTGAGGTCTTTCTTGACCTTGGTCTTTTTGTTCCACGGAATAGCCAGCAGCCAGTCGAGATAGTTGCGCACGACCGTTGCCTCGGCCGACATCGGAGACATTTGCCGCAGCTTCTTCAACTCGTGCGTGGCCTTTTCGCGGGCTTCCTTCGAGAGCTTGGTCTTCTTGATCTTGTCCTCGAGTTCGGCAAGTTCGTCCTTGCCTTCCTCGTCACCCAACTCCTTCTGGATCGCCTTCATCTGCTCGTTCAAATAATACTCGCGCTGGGTCTTCTCCATCTGCCGCTTCACGCGCGTGCGGATACGCTTCTCCACCTGGAGAACGGAAATCTCGCTCTCCATCAGGCCGAGCACCTTTTCCAGCCGCTCGGTGACGACCGGGGTTTCGAGGATTGCCTGCTTGTCGGAGATTTTCACCGCCAAATGCGAAGCGACGGTGTCGGCGAGCTTGGCGTAATCCTCGATCTGCTGGACGACACCGACGACCTCGGGCGAGACCTTCTTGTTGAGCTTCACATAGCTCTCGAATTCGGTGATGACCGAACGCGCCATGGCTTCCGCCTCCACGGCGTCGCCGACGGTATCGGCAAGCACGATCGCGTCCGCCTCATAATATTCGCTGCGGTCGGTATATTTGACGACCTTCGCGCGCTCGGCACCCTCGACCAGAACCTTCACGGTACCGTCGGGAAGCTTCAGTAGCTGCAACACGCTCGCGAGCGTGCCTACCTCGAAGATCGAATTCGTCGCCGGATCGTCATCGGAGGCGTTCTTCTGCGTCGCCAGCAAGATATAGGTATCGGATCGCATCACCTCTTCGAGCGCGCGGATCGACTTCTCGCGGCCGACGAAGAGGGGAACGATCATGTGGGGAAATACGACGATGTCACGCAACGGCAACACCGGATAGGCCCGGGTTTCCCCGGGAGTGAGAGATGGGCGAGGCTTTCCAGTCGTCATGGCCCGTATTCCTGTTGTTGTGCCCCTCGACCGCGGCTCGTTTTTGCGCCGTCGCGATCAAGTGCCGTTGGGCCGGGAAGGGACACGGTCTCCTTCAGGGAAACCGTGCGCCGAAGGGGAGACGAAAACCCTGCCCGGGAGGATACTTAGCTTTCGCACGCTGACATATAGGTGGCGACGGGTTCCGGCGGTGTCAAGGAAGCGCGGATTTCAAGGGAAATACGGCCATCGCATGGGCGCCGGAGCGCCGAGGAGCGACGAATCGGGGCGCAAGACACGCCGGCACGACTCCGTTCATGCACTCTGACTGCCTTCCCCGGTCCGATCGGATCGGTCGGCATAGATGTATAGCGGACGCGCGGTGCCCTCGACGACTTCCCGAGAGATCACGACCTCCTCCACCCCTTCCAGCCCTGGCAGGTCGAACATGGTGTCGAGGAGGATGCCCTCCATGATCGAGCGCAAACCGCGAGCACCGGTCTTGCGGTCGATGGCCTTGCGGGCAATGGCGCCCAGCGCCTCTTCCGCCAAGGTGAGGTCGACGCTCTCCATCTCGAACAGCCGCTGGTACTGCTTTACCAAGGCGTTCTTCGGCTCGGTGAGAATCTTCTTCAGCGACGGCTCATCGAGATCCTCGAGCGTGGCGACCACCGGGAGACGGCCGACGAATTCGGGAATCAGTCCGTATTTGAGCAAGTCCTCCGGCTCGACCTCGCGGAAGATTTCGCCCGCACGGCGATCTTCCGGCGCCAGCACCTTGGCCGAGAATCCAATCGAGGTGGAACGCCCGCGCGAAGAGATGATCTTCTCCAGGCCGGCAAAGGCGCCGCCGCAGACGAAAAGGATATTGGTGGTGTCGACCTGCAGGAATTCCTGTTGCGGATGCTTGCGCCCGCCCTGCGGGGGCACCGAGGCGATGGTGCCTTCCATGATCTTCAGCAGCGCCTGCTGCACGCCCTCGCCCGACACGTCCCGGGTGATCGAGGGATTATCGGACTTGCGGCTGATCTTGTCGATTTCGTCGATATAGACGATGCCGCGCTGCGCGCGCTCGACGTTATAGTCGGCCGACTGCAAGAGCTTCAAAATGATGTTTTCGACGTCTTCGCCGACGTAACCGGCTTCGGTCAGCGTCGTCGCGTCAGCCATGGTGAACGGCACGTCGAGAATGCGCGCCAGCGTCTGCGCCAACAGCGTCTTGCCCGAGCCCGTCGGCCCGATCAGGAGGATGTTGGACTTCGCCAGCTCGACGTCGTTGTGCTTGGTCTGGTGGTTGAGCCGCTTGTAGTGGTTGTGGACGGCAACCGAGAGAACCTTTTTAGCGTGGTCCTGGCCGATCACATAGTCGTCAAGGACTTTGCGAATTTCCTTCGGCGTTGGAATCCCGTCGCGCGACTTCACCAGCGAGGATTTATTTTCCTCGCGAATGATGTCCATGCAGAGTTCGACGCACTCATCGCAGATGAATACGGTCGGACCGGCAATAAGTTTGCGCACCTCGTGCTGGCTCTTGCCGCAGAACGAGCAATAGAGCGTGTTCTTCGAATCGCTGCCGCCGACCTTGCTCATTCCTATCTCCGTCGATCGACCGAAGCCTTGACTTCGCCACTTCAGCTTCCGCCACCAATACCAGTGGCGGGATACGGCAAGCCTGGATGTCGCGGCCGGCTTCCAGGCTACCGTATTCTCAGTGCAACATGCTAACGGCCTGACAATCAAGAATCCATTAACGATAACGCTACCTGAGGTTCCTCACCTCTGGAAGCCTTCGCCAAGGCTAGCAACGGACATCCGGCAGGATTGGGCCCGAATCAAGGGCAAAACCGCATAGCTGCAAGGCAAAAGGCTCCGCCGTTAGGTCTTCGGCGGCATCTCCTCGACCCTTTTTTCGATTACCTTGTCGACAAGCCCGAAGTCCTTGGCCATCTCCGCGGTCAAGAAATAGTCACGCTCAAGCGCGTCTTCAATCTTCTTCAGAGCCTGGCCGGTGTGCTTCACGTAGATTTCGTTAAGGCGTTTCTTCAGATTTAGGATTTCCTGAGCGTGCAACATAATGTCGGTGGCTTGCCCCTGGAAGCCGCCGGAGGGTTGGTGGACCATGATGCGCGCATTCGGCAGTGCAAAACGCATGTCCTTGCCACCGGCGGCGAGCAACAGCGAACCCATGGATGCCGCCTGGCCGATGCACAACGTTGAAACGCCGGGCCGGATGAACTGCATCGTGTCGTAGATGGCGAGCCCGGAGGTCACCATGCCTCCCGGCGAGTTGATGTAGATCGACAGCTCCTTTTTCGGATTTTCAGCTTCCAAGAATAATAGCTGTGCGACCACGATCGTCGCCATCCCGTCCTCGATCGGCCCGGTGATGAAGATGATGCGTTCCTTGAGAAGCCGCGAATAGATGTCGTAGGCGCGCTCGCCACGGTTGGTCTGTTCGACCACCATGGGGACGAGATAGTTCATGTAGGTATCGACGGGGTCGCGCATTGTTCACCTGGTCAAAGGTTGGTGCGCGCGGTTCTCGGCGCGCCGGAGCGGCCGTACGGAGAATCGCTGCGCATTGATCTGCATGAGTCACATATATACGCAGGCGCGCCCGCAACCAAACGCGGGACTGATATGCCGCGCGCTAAGGTTACGGCTTAGTCTCCGCCGTGTCCTCCTCCTCGTCGCGGTAAAGCTCTTCGATTGAGACCTTTTTGTCGGTCACATTGGCCAGCTCGATGAGGAAGTCGATGACCTTTTCCTCGAATACGGGCGCGCGCAAGGTAGCGAGCGCATTGGGATTGTTCCGGTAATATTCCCAGACTTGTTCTTCCTTGCCGGGGAACTGGCGGGCGCGATCGACAACGGATCGAGTGACCTCTTCGTCCGTCACCTGGATGTGGTTCTTGTCGCCGATTTCCGCGAGTACGAGGCCAAGCCGCACTCTGCGCGCCGCGATCTCGCGATATTCAGCCCTGGCCGCCTCTTCCGTCGTATCCTCATCGGCAAAGCTGCGGTTCTGGGTTTGCAAGTCGGAGAGAATGGTTTTCCAGACTTGCTCGAATTCCTCGTCGACCAGAGTGGGAGGCGGGTCGAATTTGTGCATGGTGTCGAGCTGATCGAGCAGCGAACGCTTGACTAGGCGCCGAGACGCAGCCGCGTGGTCACGCGCAATACGATCCTTCACCGCATCCTTGAGCTTGGCGAGCGATTCCATTCCGAGCGAAGTTGCGAACGTGTCGTCGATGGTGACCTTTCCAGGTGCCTCCAGCGTCTTCACCGTGGTCTCGAATTCGGCGTCCTTCCCGGCGATCTTATCGTTTCCATAGTTGGGTGGGAGCGTCACTTTGACGACGCGCGTCTCACCCTTGGCCATGCCGATGAGTTGGTTCTCGAAACCCGGAAGGAAGGTGCCGGATCCGATGCGGAGCGCTACATCCTCGCCGGAACCGGATTCGAAGGCCTTGCCGTCGATGGTGCCGACAAAGGAGATGGTCACGCGGTCTCCGGTCTCGACCTTAGCGTCGGCCTCCTTGGCGGCGTATGGCTGATTTTGCTCGGCGATTTGCTGGAGCGATTTTTCAATCTCCGCGTCGGTGACGTCCGCGTTTAGCCTTTCGAGCTTGAGGTTCTTGAATTCGGCGAGCTGGATCGGCGGCACGATTTCGAGTGCCACCGTGTAGGATAGATCGGACTTGCCGCGGAGCAGCCCATCGATCTCGCCTTGCTCAGTGGGCAGAGTCACTTTGGGATCGGTTGCGAGCTTAAAGCCCCGATCAGTGACAATCTTGATATTGGCTTCCCGCACGGTTGCGTCGATGACTTCGGCCATGGTGCCGCGGCCATAGACCCGCTTGAGGTGAGCGACGGGAACCTTGCCGGGGCGAAAACCCCTGATCTGCACGCGATCCTTCAACTCAGTAAGGCGCGCGTTCACTTTCGCTTCGAGATCCGCGGCGGGTACCACCACCCGAAACTCGCGCTGTAGGCCCTCAGTCCGGGTCTCTGTTACTTGCATATCGAATCCACCGTTCGCTTATTCCTGTTACAGGCACCGCGCGTTTAGGAACCGGCTGAGCCCACTGGCACCGTCGAAGACGGCGTGGTGCGGGCGGAGGGACTCGAACCCCCACGACTTTCGCCACGGGAACCTAAATCCCGCGCGTCTACCAATTCCGCCACGCCCGCAGTGGGCATCGCACGACGCGACGCTTGGCAGGATGTTTCAGACGCGCCCGCACGCGCGTCAAGGCGATCCCTCAAGCGGCGCGGCTTATAACATGCCAAAGCAGCGGCGTACTAACAAAATGCCACCGCAGCGCATGCAGCCCTAACGCGCCCTTGCTCCGGGAGAATTTCAAAAAAACTGGCCGCATTGAGTGGCGAACGATGCCATCCAAGGTCAATACTGAGGCATAGTTTGAGGTGACCTTTAAACGCCCGCCGAGTTGCCGCTGAAGAGGCGGCGGTAGACCGCCGGCAATGCCTCCGGCAGGTCTTCGGCAATGAGGCCGGGGCCTACTTCGGTGCCAGCTTCCCCGTGAATCCACACCGCAGCGGCGGCCGCTTCGAAGGCCGGCATGCCCTGGGCCAGAAGCCCGGCAACCAGTCCGGCAAGCACATCCCCGGAGCCCGCCGTCGCCAGCCAAGGCGGCGCATTATCCCCGATAGCGACCCGGCCGTCAGGCGAAGCTACAACGGTGTCCGCTCCTTTGAAGAGAACAGTTGCCCCGCAATATCGTCCCGCTATTCGCGTCTTTTCATGTTTTGAATTAGCTTTAGCTACTTCATCTATTACATTAAAAGTCTTATTAAACTCGCCCTCGTGGGGAGTGATAATCGTGGACCGATCGCCGCGGGTCCTTATCGCCTTGGCAAGCACGTGCGGGTCAGCGGCAAAGCTCGTCAAGGCGTCCGCGTCAAGAACGACGGCCCTGTCCCCGGTCAGCGCGGCGAAAACCAGTTCCCGCATCGCCGGGCCAACTCCGCCTCCGGGTCCAAGGATGATGGCATTGAGGCGGGGATCGCCGAGGAATTGCGATAATTCCGCCGCTCCATCGACCGGCCTTACCATCACGGCGAGGCTCGACGCGGCGTTGACCGGCAGGGCCTCACGGGGAGAGGCGATGGTGACCAGCCCTGCGCCCGCCCGCAGCGCGCCCCGGGCGGCCAAGCGGGCAGCGCCGGTGTGGGAGATATCCCCGGACACGACGACGGCATGGCCGCGTGTGTATTTATGCCCTTCAAGGCGCGGCACCGGAAAACAATGAGCCCAGAGCGCCGGGACATTGGCGAATAGACGCGGCTGAACGTGTTCCAGCACCCCGTCGGGAATACCTATTTGCGTGACATGGACCTTGCCGCAGTGTAGCCGCCCCGGCAGCAGCAGATGGCCGGGCTTGCGGCGGAAGAAAGTGACCGTATCCGTCGCCTTGACCGCAGCCCCCATTACCGCTCCGGTGGTGCCGTTGATGCCACTTGGCAGATCCACGGCGATGACCGGAACCCCTACCCCGTTCATTACGCCAATTAAGGCAGCCATTTCTCCGTCGACCGGGCGGTCGAGCCCGGCGCCGAACAGGGCATCGATAATGACGCCAGCACCTTCGAAAGCCCCGGGAGTGGCTTCCTCGGTGGGGCCGCTCCAGCGCCTCGCGGCCTGCGCCGCGGCTCCCTTGAGCTTGGCTCCGCCAGCCCGCAGGACTCGCACGTCGCCGCCCCGGCCGGCCAACAACCGCGCGGCGACATAACCGTCTCCGCCGTTATTGCCGGGTCCGGCGACAACGACGACCCGTGTGCCGGAAGGGTAGTTTTTGGCGACCCAGTCCGCGACCGCGCGGCCCGCATTCTCCATCAGGTCGATGGCCGAAATGCCACCCGCGATCGCAAGCCGATCGGCCTCCGCCATTTCCGCATTAGTCAGGAGCTCGATCACGAGCGGAACAGTACCGGCGGAGTTCGGAAGGGACAACGCAGATGGCAGCTCAGACGGCGGGGAAAACCAGGCCGCAGGACTGAATAAGGTTTAATCAGTCTGCCTAATATTTTATCAAAGGCCTGACGGCGCCGGCGTGAATTGATCGCCGGAAGGTGCCCAGCGCCATGTAAATGAAGTTATTTCCGGCTGCCATGAGGCTTGGCACGGACCCTGCTAACCGCAACATGACCCGCCGATCTCCCCGGTGGGCCGGGAGAAGGAACGCAATGAAAAAGATCGAAGCCATCATCAAGCCGTTCAAACTTGACGAGGTGAAGGAGGCACTTCAGGAGGTCGGCCTACAGGGCATCACAGTGACCGAAGCCAAGGGATTTGGGCGGCAGAAGGGCCACACCGAGCTTTATCGCGGCGCCGAGTATGTCGTGGATTTTCTCCCTAAGGTGAAAATCGAGATTGTGCTTGGCGATGACATGGTTGACAAAGCCGTCGAGGCGATCCGGCGCGCGGCTCAGACCGGGCGCATCGGCGACGGGAAGATTTTCGTCTCCAACATTGAGGAAGCAATCCGGATTAGGACGGGGGAATCCGGGCTGGACGCCATCTGAATCATTGCTTCACGTGAAACACGTTCGCGCCCGGTATCTATGAAAGGGGTAGGCATTCCATGACGACGGCAAAAAATGTCCTGAAGATGATCAAGGACAACGATGTAAAATTCGTCGATTTCCGCTTTACCGATCCTCGCGGCAAGTGGCAGCACGTCACTTTCGACATCACGATGATCGAGGAAGACACGTTCTCCGAAGGCATCATGTTCGATGGATCGTCGATTGCCGGCTGGAAGGCGATCAATGAATCCGACATGAACCTGATGCCGGATCCGGCATCGGCAAGCATCGATCCATTCTTTGCCGAGACGACACTGGTGCTGGTTTGCGACGTGCTCGAGCCGACGACTGGCCAGCCGTACAATCGCGATCCGCGCAGCATCGCCAAGAAGGCGGAAGCCATGGTTAAGTCCATGGGCATCGGCGATACCGTGTTCTTCGGTCCGGAGGCGGAGTTCTTCGTATTCGACGACGTCAAGTACAAGGCCGATCCCTACAACACCGGTTTCAAACTCGACTCGATCGAATTTCCGAGCAACGGCGACACCGATTATGAGGGCGGCAATCTCGGCCATCGCGTCGGCATCAAGAAAGGTTATTTCCCGGTACCGCCGCAGGACTCCGTGCAGGACATGCGCTCGGAAATGCTTTCCGCCATGGCGCGCATGGGCGTGCGAGTCGAGAAGCATCACCACGAGGTGGCTTCCGCGCAGCATGAGCTCGGCGTGAAATTCTCGCCGCTGACGATCATGGCCGACCATATGCAGATCTATAAATACTGCATCCAGCAGGTCGCCCATATCTACGGCAAGAGCGCGACCTTCATGCCTAAGCCGGTCTACGGCGACAACGGCTCGGGCATGCATTGCCACCAGTCGATCTGGAAGGGCGGCAAGCCGGTCTTCGCCGGCAACAAATACTCGGATCTTTCCGAGACCTGCCTGAACTACATCGGCGGCATCATCAAGCATGCCAAGGCGATCAACGCCTTCACCAATCCGACCACGAACTCCTATAAGCGGCTGGTGCCGGGCTTCGAGGCGCCGGTGTTGCTCGCCTACTCGGCGCGCAACCGTTCGGCCTCCTGCCGGATTCCGTATACCACCAATCCGAAAGCCAAGCGTGTTGAGGTGCGTTTCCCCGATCCGTTGGCGAACCCTTATCTCGCCTTCGCCGCCATGCTGATGGCCGGCCTCGACGGCATCAAGAACAAGCTCAACCCGGGTCCCGCGATCGACAAGGATCTCTACGACCTGCCGCCGAAGGAATTGAAGAAGATTCCGACGGTCTGCGGAAGCTTGCGCCAAGCGCTCGAATGCCTGGACGCGGATCGTGGATTCCTAAAGGCCGGCGGTGTGTTCGATGACGACTTCATCGACAGCTATATCGAACTGAAGATGACCGAGGTGATCCGCTTCGAGCACACACCGCATCCGGTCGAATTCGAGATGTATTATTCGTCGTAAGGCGTAGGTCTCCTCCCACACATCGCGGCAACGCGGTGCAACTCTTCAAGGGCGCTCTTCGGAGCGCCCTTTTGCGTGGTCGCGCGTCAAGTGAAGAGGAATGTTCCGGCAACGACGAGGATTAGCAAGCTGGCGGCAAAAAGCTGACGCCGCCGCGGCCGCCCATAACGCCCCGCCGCACGTCGCGCCGTGATGATCGCCGCCTCGAACTCATCGGAAGAGGAGTAGGAGCAAGCCAGCGCCCGCCCGGCCTGCTCGGCATTGGCTTGGAGCAGGACGAAGTCGGAGTCCAAATGAAAAACGGATCGCAGACCGGACATGCCATCATGCTGCGCCCGGAAGGTAAACGAGACGTTGCCTTTAGGTTTTTATCCTGGCTGGCGGCTGATTTGCGTGTCGGCAGCTTGGCAGCGTGCAATCTAGGCGGTTCAAGGCGTCGCGAGCGTCAGGGCCCCATAGGCTCCAGTGCGGGACGCAGGTGCGGGAATGCTCACGTCACGGACACCCTCTTCCACATCGGACGTTTCGATCCGATTGCGTCCATTCGTCTTGGCACGGTAAAGGGCCACATCGGCGCGGGCGAGCAGTGCCTCGATGCTACAGCCGGGCATCTCCGCGCAGGCCGCGCCAATACTGACCGTCGCCCGGAGCGGGTGGCCGCAGATTTCAACGCCGGCGATCTCAAAGGCCGCCCGCACACGTTCCGCCACCGCGCCGGCGTCGCCAAGCCCGTTCGGTAGCACCGCCGCAAATTCCTCTCCGCCAAGCCGCCCAACAATGTCGCTTGCGCGCATATTGGCTTTGATGGTCATGGCGAACACACGCAATACCTCGTCACCAATAGCGTGCCCATGACCGTCATTGATCGATTTGAAGCGATCAAGATCAAGCATCAGAACTGTCGCTCGCGAACGTTGGGCCGCCTGCCGAGCCATCACGGCCTGAGCTTGCTCCATGAAACCACGACGATTGAGAAGGCCTGTTAGCGGATCGGTCATGGCAGCCGTCTTATGAACGTGCTCGACCCGCTCCTTGGTCATGATAAGCACGATGAAGGCGGTGCCGACCGCGTAAAGCAGCATCTCCAGAGTGAAAACCGCCATCCAGCCGCTCGACAGTAGCGATGTCCCCGGCTCCTCGGCGCGCATGAACGCGAGCGGAATTGGAGGAAGAAAAACCATGCCATGCAGCACCGGAAGCATAATCGTCGACCAGAGCGAACGCGATGCGCCGCGCCGGTCGCGCCGCAACTCCCTGGCGCTGAAGAAAGTGTAGGCCGAGACGATGATCGAACTCAGGATGACACGATTGCCCGCCGACTCGGTGAACATCGGGAATTGACAAGCCAGCAGCCAGATCGCGGCTCCAGCCGAGAGCGCGACCGGCAATCCGCGGCGATCGTGAAACACGCGAAAGCCGTTCCAGATCATCCCGCAGGCGACAAAGAGCAGAGCGTTTGAAAATCCATAGGGCAGCGGCGGAGAAACCTTGCTGTCGACAATCCACAGTGCGACCGCGATGCCGCCGATAAGATAGCCTGCTCCCCACCAACCCAGCGCGCGAATGTTGCGGTCTTGGATCCAGGCAAAGCATAGAAACAGCCCTAACAGGCCGACTATGCAGGTCGAAACGATAAAAAGCGTTGGAACGTCCAGCGACATTAATGCTCCCGCGTCGCGCCTTTAGGCGAACGCCTGCAAATCAGACGAAAATCCGGTGTCAGGCCATGACTGGCCTTGCTGCAAAGTACCACCAGAACCTTTGACAAGGGTTTCGCCGATCACGCAGTTTTTCGAGAAACCTGCTGAAAACCAGAAAATCGTGGCGGTTCGAATCTCGCTTGCGAAATAAAAGCTCCGCCCTCTTGACAGACCAATGTACTTTATTTAACAAAGTACATTGGACAATGGAGGGCACAATGGTGGAAAGCGAAAACAGCGCCCGCGAGGAAATCGCATTCATCCGACGCGCTATTGATCAGGGACGCGGCTATGCCGAAGCGCGTAGCCTCGATATGTTTCTTTGGGGTATTGCGATCGCCGCGGGGTATCTCGGGACTTACGCGACCGTGGTGGGCTGGTGGCCCGTCGACATCGGTTGGGTTTGGACGATCTGCATCGTGCTGCCTTGTATCTATTCGCTGCGCCGCTTTTTCTTGCGCCGTTGTGCGCAGCCGCATGTCACGCCCTCGCTTCAAGGATTGCGAGTACTATGGCTTGGGTGCGGCATATTTCTCACCGCTCTCTCGGTGCTTCTCCAAATGACGGGCGAGATACGCCAAGGCTGGTACAACGCCGTCGCCGCGGGGGTAATGGGTATCGGATTTCTCGTCACCTCTTCACTCGTCAACTTGCTGTGGCTACGCTGGATCGCCATCGCCTGGGGGCTGGCGGCGGTGTTGCTTTACGCCATACGGAGAGACGTTGAGGTTTTGCCGGCCTCGGCGGCGCTGATGTTGTTGTTGCTCGCCCTGCCCGGCTTCGTGCTGTGGCGCAGCCAGTCAGCCTCCGCCAAGACATGACCGACTTCGACCATAACGCGCTGGACGAGGTGCTGCAGAGCCGCGTCCGCATCGCCATCGTCGCCTTCCTCGCCAGCGCGGGAGAGGTCGACTTCTCCGTCGTCCGGGATGCCATCAAGACAACCGACGGCAATGCCAGCGTGCATCTGCGCAAGCTGGAGGAAGCTCGCTATGTGTCGGTGAAGAAGTCGTTTGTGCGCCGTAAGCCGCAAACGCGCTATGCGCTGACGGATCGGGGCCGCAAGGCTTTGCTCGATCACGTCGGCCACTTGGAGACGCTGCTAAACAGCGCAAAGCCTGCCGGCGAGAGGGCCAAATGAGCAGGTTTCTTTCAGCGACTGCGCCGGTGCAATCGCTGACATTCCACGTGACAGAGTAGGTTTGACTATCGCTTGGAGAACTGGAAGGAGCGGCGCGCTTTCGCCCGGCCGTACTTCTTGCGCTCGACCACGCGCGAGTCGCGGGTCAGGAATCCGCCGCGCTTGAGCACGCCGCGAAGGTCGGGCTCAAAATAAGTAAGCGCCTTGGAGATGCCGTGGCGCACCGCGCCGGCCTGCCCGGAAAGTCCGCCGCCCGACACCGTGCAGACGACGTCATATTGGGTATGCCGATTGGCCGCGATCAGCGGCTGCTGAATCAGCATCCGCAGCACCGGCCGCGCGAAGAAGACCTCAACTGTCCGGGTGTTCACGGTGATCTTGCCGCCGCCGGGTTTAATCCAGACCCGCGCGACCGCATTCTTGCGCTTGCCGGTGGCATAAGCGCGGCCCTGCTTATCGAGCTTCTGAACATATTTCGGAGTCTCGGGGGCGGCGGCCGACTTGAGCGTCGACAATCCTTCGAGCGTCTGCATGGGTTCGGCCATGGTCACGCGCTCCTCATGTTCTTGCGATTCATTGCGGCGATGTCGAGGGCTTCCGGCTGCTGCGCCTGATGCGGATGATCCGGTCCCGGATAAACGCGGAGATTACCAAGCTGCACCCGCGCCAAAGGCCCGCGCGGCAACATGCGCTCGATGGCCTTCTCGACGACACGCTCCGGAAACTTTCCCTCCAGGATCGACTTCGCGGTGCGCTCTTTGATGCCGCCGATATAGCCGGTGTGATGATAGTAGATCTTCTGCTGCACCTTGCGGCCGGTGAGCACCACCTTCGACGCATTGACGATGATGACATTGTCGCCGTCATCGACATGCGGGGTGTAAGTCGGCTTGTGCTTGCCGCGAAGGCGCATGGCGACAATGGTGGCGAGGCGGCCGACGACCAGACCTTTGGCGTCGATCAGCACCCACTTCTTCTCAATGTCGGCGGCCTTAGCCGAATAGGTTTTCATAACTGTCCCGTGATTTCGATTGGGGTGGACCGTTTCCTACAGCAGCACTGTAGCGTCGTCAACGTCTATGTTATCGCAAAGCGCAGCAATATCAGCATGTTATGAAAATGGTGCGATTTTACCTCTAGCTATAGTTCGAGCGTCGCTTGCGTATGTAGCTGCAGGGCACAACTATCAATTCCTACAAAGCCGCGAGTCTTCAAATGAATGCGCCCTCACCTGCCCCGCCTATCACCACCTCCGCCCCAGTCCTGTTGCGCGAGGACATGGGCGACGTCGCCATACTCGCCCTAAATCGTCCGGAGACGCGGAACAGTCTATCCGAGGCGCTGCTGACGGCGTTGGAGGAGCAACTCGACAGTATCGGCAGCGATAAAAAAGTGCGTGCGGTAATCCTCGCCGCGAATGGGCCGGTTTTCTCCGCCGGCCATGATCTCAAGGAACTCTCCGCGCACCGTAACGGCCCGGACCGGGGCCGCGGCTATTTCAAATTCATCATGGAAACTTGCAGCGCAGTCATGCAGCGCATCGTAAGGCTGCCGCAGCCGGTGATCGCGGCGGTCCAGGGCACTGCGACCGCAGCCGGATGCCAGTTGGTTGCGAGTTGTGACCTCGCCATCGCCTCCTCCGCGGCCAAGTTCGCCACGCCTGGCGTGAATATCGGGCTGTTTTGCTCGACCCCGATGGTGGCGCTGTCCCGCAATGTCTCGCGCAAGCACGCGATGGAAATGCTACTCACCGGCGACATGATTTCCGCGGAGGAAGCCGCGCGCATCGGCCTCATCAATCGGGTAGTGACGCCGGGTAGCGAGCGCGACGAGGCGCTCAAGCTCGCGCGGCAGATCGCCGGGAAATCGGCTTCGACCGTGAAGATCGGCAAAGAGGCGTTCTATCGTCAGGCCGAGATGAGCCTCGCCGATGCCTATCAATACGCCGCCGAAGTCATGGTCGAGAACATGATGGCGCGCGATGCGGAGGAAGGCATTTCCGCCTTCATTGAAAAGCGGGCGCCCAAATGGGAAGGCCGTTAATCCTTCGTATTATTGATTAATCCGGCATCAGTTGGATTTTAACCTGCCTGCTGTCCTATGCGGCTTAAGGTATTGCTTGTCGCACCAGATGGAGCGGGATGTCCACGCAAGCCTGTCCGCAGAAGCGCAGCTTTTTCCGGCGTCATGAGAAGCTGACGCTGGCGCTGGTTAACTTGTTGCTTCTGGCATTGCTCCTTGCCGTCGGCGAGATCGTCACGCGGCGGCTGACCAATTACGAGATCGGCTACTACACCGAAGCCAAAGTCGCCCCGGACGGCTTTCTGCATTATCCCTGGGGCGTGGTACCGGTGAATTCCTTCGGCTATCTCGACGAAGAATTCAATCTGGAGAGTTCGAAGCCGCGCGTCGGCTGGTTCGGCGATTCCGTCGCCATGGGCGTCGGCGCCGGCTACCCGCACCGCGCGCCTGACATCGTCCGCGGGCGCTATCCTAAATTCGAGACCTGGAATTTCAGCAAGCTTGGCACCGAGTTTGACGGTCCTCGTGTGGAGATCGAGGCGAAAAAATTCAAGCTGAGCTACGTCGTCTATTTGATGAACTTGAATGACATCATTCCCCCGGCATCCTCCGGCGCCAAGGACACGTATTATTATCGTCTTCTCACGTTCACCAAAAACCACCTCGATTACATTCGCGACAAAAGCTACCTCTACAACTACATCCGCACCTCGATCAAAAATACTGTGCAGCGCCTAGGCTTCGACGCGTCTGGATATTTCGCTTACGAGCTGTGGCCGAACCAATCCGACGAGGTCTTTCGCTCCTTTGCCGACCGCGTCAACGACGCGGCGCGGCATCTGCGGGAAAAGGGCGTCCAGCTCTGCGTACTTATTTCGCCCTATGAAATGCAGGTGTCGGCCGACGCGGCGCACACCTATTCCAACCTCGGCTTTAGCTGGGAACCGGGATTTGCCGAAGGATCGGCGCAGAACAAGGTGCGGCAATATTTCGACAAAGACCTGCCCGTCTACGACGGCCGTGCCGCGTTTGCCGGCAACAGCGCCAAGATCGGCGCCTATTTCGTCTACAACGCCGGCGACAAGATCGATTGGAATCATCCGAATCGCGAAGGCCACGCCGTACTAGCTAGAGGATTCATCGAGTCCGGCTCTTGCCCCTTCCTCAATGAACGCTAGCGCGCCACCTGCCCTAAGTTCTCGTGAAGCGGCGATAGGGGTTGGATAGACTCCCCGCCTGAGCTAAAGAGCAGGCATGAAGAGCAATAGTCACGAGAGTTTTCAGGGCTATGCCCGGCAGAAGACGGGCTCCAACCGCTCATTTGGTTTTGTCATTGGCGGCGTGTTCCTCTTCATTGCTTTGTGGCCGCTCGTGCACGGCGAGGCGGCGCGCTATTGGGCACTGGTGCCCGCCGTTCCTTTGATCGCGTTTGCGACATTTCGTCCTGAGATGCTGCAAAGGCCTAACGAGCTGTGGGCAAAATTTGGCCTGCTTCTCGGTCGAATTGTCAGCCCCATCGTCATGGGCGTGATCTTCTATCTTTGGATCACGCCTTTCGCGCTTGTCATGAAGCTGTTTAAAAAGCGGCTGCTGGCGCTCGAGTTTGACCGTGATGCCGCGAGCTACTGGATCGTGCGGCCGGCTGCCGATCCCGACGCTACGCGCCTGCGGCGTCCTTACTGAGGATTTGGCATGTCTTTCCTGGCGGATTTCTGGGGCTTTCTGAAGGAGCGTAAGAAGTTCTGGTTGCTGCCAATCATGATCGTCATTCTCGGCATGGGCGGCCTGCTGGTGCTGTCGCAGGGTTCCGCGGTCGCGCCGTTTATCTACACGCTGTTCTAAGCATCTCGTGCGTATTCTCGGCCTTTCCGCCTACTACCACGACAGCGCCGCGGCGCTGGTCGTCGATGGAAAAATTTGCGCCGCCGCGCAAGAAGAACGCTTCACGCGTAAAAAACACGACGCGCGCTTTCCCGAGAACGCGGTGGCCTATTGTCTGGACGAGGCGGGCATCAAGCTCGGCGACGTCGATTTCGTCGCTTTCTACGACAAGCCGTTCCTGAAATTCGAGCGGTTGCTGGAAACCTACCTGACCTTCGCGCCGCGTGGATTCAGTTCCTTCAAGATGGCGCTGCCGATCTGGATCCGCGAAAAGCTTTTTCAGAAGGATCTCCTGTGCAAGGAGCTAAAACGCCTCGCGCCGGATGTGCGCTGGGCTGATCGGCTGCTTTTCACCGAACATCACCAGAGTCACGCCGCCAGCGCCTTCTACCCGTCGCCATTCGAGGAGGCCGTGGTGCTCACCATGGATGGCGTCGGCGAGTGGACCACCACATCGGTGGCGATCGGCCGCGGCAATCGCCTCGACATGATGCGCGAGCTGCATTTTCCGCACTCGCTCGGCCTGCTCTATTCCGCGTTTACCTATTACACCGGCTTCCGCGTCAACTCCGGCGAATACAAAGTGATGGGACTGGCGCCCTATGGCGACCCCAAATACGTCGACCTCATTCTCGAAAAACTCATGGATCTGAAAGAGGACGGCACCTTTCGTCTGGACCAATCCTACTTCGATTATTGCACCGGGCTGACGATGACGAACCGAAAGTTCGCCGCCTTGTTCGGCGGGCCGCCGCGCAATCCGGAAACCGAAAGGCTTACCCAGCGCCACATGGACTTGGCTGCCTCCATTCAGGTCGTCACCGAGGAAGTGGTGCTGCGTCTCGCCCGCTCGTTGGCGCGGGAAACCGGAATGAAGAATCTCTGTCTTGCCGGCGGCGTGGCGCTCAACTGCGTCGCCAACGGCAAGGTTCTGCGCGACGGCGCGTTCGAGAATATTTGGATTCAGCCCGCGGCGGGCGACGCCGGCGGCGCGCTGGGCGCGGCACTGCAGGCCTATTATCTGGAAACAGGCAGCGAGCGGCCAAAGCCGAATAGCGGCGGCGATGGCATGGCCGGGTCTTATTTAGGTCCGGTCTTTGGCCAGCACGATATCGAACAGCGCCTGACAGCCGCTGGAGCGCGCTATTCGGTGCTGTCGCAGGACGACGCCACGCAAGCGACTGCGCGCGCGTTAGCTGACGGCAAGGCGGTCGGCTGGTTTCAGGGGCGGATGGAATTCGGCCCGCGAGCGCTGGGCGGGCGATCGATCTTGGGCGATGCGCGCTCGCCGACCATGCAGAAGCTTCTCAATCTCAAAGTCAAATACCGCGAATCCTTCCGGCCTTTCGCCCCCTCGGTATTGCGCGAGGACGTCAGCGACTGGTTCGAGCTCGACGGCGACTCGCCCTATATGCTGCTCGTCGCCGATGTGGCCAAGCAACATCGGCGCACCATGACCAACGCGGAACAGGCGCTGTTCGGGATCGAAAAGCTCAACGTCGCACGCTCGTCGATTCCGGCGGTGACTCATGTGGATTATTCCGCCCGGATACAGACTGTGCACGCGGACACCAATCCGCGTTACCACGCACTCATCAGCAAGTTCAAAGACATGACCGGATGCCCGGTCATCGTGAATACGAGCTTCAATGTACGCGGCGAGCCGATTGTCGGCACGCCGGAGGATGCATTTCGCTGTTTCATGGGCACTGAGATCGAGGCGCTCTCAATCGGCAATTGTTATCTGGAAAAAGCCGACCAAGATCCCGCGAAAAAGCTGGATTACAGCGACACCTTCGAACTCGATTGAGATAGTTCACCTCGCCTGCCCTTTCGCTTGCGCTCGTGCGCCCCTATGTTGGGCGTCCACCGAGACACGCCAATGAATCACGACAGTTATCCCGACAGCTATATCCGCGGCATCCTCAACACCGTAAAGACCATGGCCATGGTCGGCATTTCGCCGAAGGACAATCGGCCGAGCTATTTTGCTTTCAAATATCTGCAAGAACGCGGCTATCGCATGATCCCGGTCAATCCGGGTCAAGCCGGCAAGGAAATTCTCGGCCAGAAAGTCTATGCGAAGCTCTCCGAAATTCCCGAACCGATCGATATGGTCGATATCTTCCGCGCCTCGCAATATGCACTACCGATCGTCGACGAGGCGCTCACGCTGACACCGCGGCCGCAGGTGATCTGGATGCAGCTCACCGTTCGCAACGACGAGGCGGCGGCGAAGGCGGAAGCGGCGGGTCTCAAGGTGGTGATGAACCGCTGCCCGAAGATCGAATATGGCCGCCTGTCGTCGGAAATCTCCTGGATGGGCGTCAATTCCCGGACGCTGACCTCGAAAAAGGCTCAACTTCTCGGAAAAGGCGTGCAGCGCATGTCGCTTAACCGCATCACCAGCGCCGGAGGCACGACGGACGCGACCGACCGGGCGCAGAAGGACGAGGGGCATTGATATTCCGTGCGACTCCTGCTGCCTTGCCGCGTTGCATGTGCTGTCGGCCTCGGAGTAAACTATTACAATGAAACAGTCCGCCGTATCCCGCAGTTCGGAGATTATGGGTGGCGCTCCGGTATTCAACGGCACCCGAATTCCGGTGCAGACGCTGCTCGATTACCTCGAAGCGGGCGAGTCGATTGATGAATTTCTCGAAGGCTTTCCCTCGGTGACGCGGGAGCAGGTCATCGCTTTCCTGGAGGAAGCGAAAGATCGTCTTATTGAATCAGTATCGTGAAAGTTCTGCTTGACGAGTGCGTCGATTGGCGACTCTCCCGCGAGATTGTCGGCCATGAGGTCAAAACCGCTCGCCAAATGGGATGGGCTACCATCAAAAATGGTGAATTGCTGACGCTGGCGTCAGAACATTTTGATGTATTTGTCACGGTAGATCGAAATCTATCCTTTCAACAGAACCTTGGTCCGTTGTCGATCGCGGTCGTTGTCCTTCAGGCTAAAACCAACCGGCTGGCCGATCTCAAGGCCCTTGTCCCGAACCTCTTGGCCGCGATCAAATCCGCGCAGCCGGGAATCGCTAGGTTGGTCGACAGCCTGTGAGCTATGCCTCCCTTGACGTGCTCCGGGCGTCCGATAAACCAACGAACGATCCGGCGCCGCCAAGCCGGATAATATAAGGACGGGCGTCATGACCGACCGCATTCCGGGTTTTTCCACCCTTGCCATCCATGCCGGCGCGCAGCCCGATCCCACCACCGGCGCGCGCGCGACACCGATCTACCAAACGACGTCCTTTGTGTTCGACGACGTCGACCACGCAGCCTCTTTGTTCGGCCTGCAGACCTTCGGCAACATCTATAGCCGCATCGGCAACCCAACGAATGCGGTGTTGGAAGAGCGCATCGCCGCACTCGAAGGCGGCACCGCGGGCCTGGCCATCGCTTCCGGACACGCCGCCCAGGTCATCGTGATGCATACCTTGATGCGACCGGGCGACGAGTTTGTCGCGTCGAAGAAGCTCTATGGCGGCTCCATCAACCAGTTCAATCACGCCTTCAAGAATTTTGGATGGAACGTAGTCTGGGCCGACCCCGACGATATCTCCTCGTTCGAGCGCGCGGTGTCGCCGAAAACCAAGGCGATCTTCGTGGAGTCGATCGCCAATCCCGGCGGCGTCGTCACCGACATCGAAGCGGTGGCCAGCATTGCCAAGCGCGCCGGTGTTCCGCTCATCGTCGATAACACGTTGGCCACTCCCTATCTGTGCAAGCCAATCGATCACGGCGCCGACATTGTCGTGCATTCGCTGACGAAATTCCTTGGCGGCCACGGCAACTCCATCGGCGGCATGATCGTCGACGGCGGCACTTTCAACTGGTCACGTGAGGGCCGTTATCCGATGCTGTCAGAGCCACGGCCGGAATATAACGGCATGGTGCTGCACGAGACTTTCGGCAATTTCGCCTTCGCCATCGCCTGCCGGGTGTTGGGTTTGCGCGACATCGGGCCGGCGCTGTCGCCCTTCAATGCCTTCTTGATCCTTACCGGTGTGGAGACGCTGCCGCTGCGGATGCAGCGCCATTGCGAGAATACGCAAGCGGTGGCGGAATGGCTGGTCAAGCACAGTAAAGTCGCCTGGGTGAGCTATGCGGGACTGGCGACCGACCGCTATCACGCGCTGGCGCAGAAATATTGCCCGAAGGGCGCGGGTGCCGTGCTTACCTTCGGGCTCAAGGGCGGCTACGACGCCGGCGTCAAGCTCGTCTCCAACGTGAAGCTCTTTTCCCACCTTGCCAATATCGGAGACACCCGCTCGCTCATCATCCATCCCGCTTCGACCACCCATCGGCAACTCTCCGATGCCCAGAAGGTGCAAGCCGGTGCCGGCCCCGACGTGGTGCGGCTCTCCGTAGGGCTTGAGGATAAGGAAGATATCATCGAGGACTTGGAGCAGGCATTGGCCGCGGCATAAGCAGTGCGACCGAGAACGAACACGTTCGTAGAACTGTCATGGAATGATCCTAGGCTGAGCTTCGTCTTCAAGACTGCTAAGGAAAATCCATGACTTGCTTTGGCTTCAAGACGCCCGCGAGTTTTAGCCGCTGCGCGGTTGCCGCGATCGCCCTCATCAATCTCGCCTTCGGCGCCGCGGCCTTCGCGCAGGACCTTCCCAAAGCACCGCTTGGCCTGGATAAGATCAACCACATCATCGTGATCTATCTGGAAAATCGCAGCTTCGATAACCTCTATGGGCTGTTCCCTGGCGCCAACGGCGTCGCGAACGCCGGCGATGCCGCCAAACAAGTCGATAAGAACGGCAAGCCCTACGACAAGCTGCCGCCCGCGCTGAATACCAACCTTAGGCCCCCCGCCGTCGACGCGCGGTTCCCATCCGACTTGGCAAACGCGCCGTTTCGCAGCGAAGCTTATGCCGGATTGCACGAGACAACGGGCGATCTCCTGCATCGCTTCTATCAGGAGCAATTGCAGATCAACGGCGGCAAGATGAACAAGTTCGTCGCCTGGTCGGATGCCGGCGGTTTGGTCATGAGCACCTATGACGGCTCGACAATGCCGTTGTGGGACTATGCGGAGCGTTATGTGCTGATGGATAATTTTTTTCATGCCGCGTTCGGCGGCTCATTCCTCAATCACTTCTGGCTCGTTTGCGCCTGCTCGCCGACTTATAAGGACGCGCCACCGAAGCTCGTGGCCCAGCTTAATGCCGGCGGCGCTCTGTTAAAGGACGCGGCGGTGACACCGGATGGCTATGCGGTCAACACGATGCAGCCGCGCCAGGGGCCGCATGCTGCCAACATTACCGATCCCGCCCAACTGCTGCCGCTGCAGGATATGCCGACTATCGGCGACCGGCTGTCCGAGAAAGGCGTCACCTGGGCTTGGTATTCAGGCGGCTGGAACGATGCGGTCGCGGGCAAGCCGGACCCACTGTTTCAGTTCCATCATCAAGCCTTTGCCTTCTTCCGAAATACGGCGAACGGCACGCCAGGCGCGAAGGAGCATCTGAAGGACGAACTTGATTTGGTTGCTGGCATTGAGAAGGGCGAATTGCCGCAAGTCGTGTTCTTCAAGCCCGCCGGCGAGGACAACGAGCATCCCGGCTATGCCAGCGTGCTTGCCGGCGAACGCCACACCGCCGATCTCATCAAGATGATCGAGCGCAGCCCGCTATGGAAGGATACGGCGATCATCATCGCTTATGACGAGAATGGCGGGTTGTGGGACCATGTCGCTCCGCCGAAGATCGATCGTTGGGGACCGGGTACACGCGTGCCGGCGCTGGTGATCTCGCCTTTCGCTAAAAAGGGTTTCATCGACCACACGCAGTACGACACGACGTCTATTCTGAAACTGATCGAGGCGCGCTTCGGTCTTGCCCCGCTCGGCACCCGCGATGCCGCTACGAACGACATGACCAATGCGTTCGAGCTGAATTGACCTTCGCGATTATCTCGGCTCTGACGCGGCGACTGCAACTACATCACCGGCGCGACGTGCCTCCAGCCGCTGCGCATGCAGAGTGGCAATCGTCAGCACGACCAGCGCCATTGCTTGGTGCGCCAGCGCCAGCGAGAGCGGCGCCTGATAGAGTAACGTGAGAATGCCGAGGTTGGCCTGGATCGTGATGGCACCCGCAAGCAGGAGCGCATTGGCGAACACACGGCCACGCGCGCAACGCGCCGCATCTATGGCATACAGAATTGCCGCAAGCCACAACGCATAAGCCATCATGCGATGATCGAATTGCACGGTGAGCGCGTTTTCAAAAAAATTGCGCCACGGCGGCTCGTTGAACAACAGCCGTGATCCTTCCGGTATAAAATTGCCGTCGATCAGCGGCCAAGTATTATAGACAAGCCCCGCGTCCAGACCCGCCACCAATGCACCGAGATAAATCTGAACCAGCACCATAAGGAGAATAGCGGCGGCGCTGATGCTGAGACGGCGCGGCGCCTGCAGCGGAGCGCGGGGGGATAATCGTTGCGCCGTCCATAACAGCGCAACGTAAATCAGGCATGCCAAGGTCAGATGAAATGCCAGACGGTATTGCGAGACGCTGACGCGCTCAGCGAGACCGGAGGCAACCATCCACCATCCCACCGCGCCCTGGAATGCGCCGAGCGCAAAAATGATCCACAGCCGCGGCCGCAACCGCGGTTCAATCCAGCCGCGCCACAGGAACCAGAGGAACGGCAGCAAGAACGCCGCGCCGATCACCCGGCCAAGAAAGCGGTGTGCCCATTCCCACCAGAAGATGGTCTTGAACTCATCCAAGCTCATGCCGCGGTTGAGTTGCTGATACTGCGGGATAGCCTTGTATTTCTCGAACTCGGCTACCCATTCATTGTCGGTAAGCGGCGGCAGCGCACCCGCGACCGGCTTCCATTCCACAATCGACAGCCCGGATTCCGTGAGCCGCGTCGCTCCGCCCACCAGGACCATGATGAACACGAGCGCAGCCACAGCGAGCAGCCACAGCCGTATCGCGCGGCGGCGAAGGTCGATATCCGGAGATACAAAGTTCATGAGACGCAGGATCGCTCGCGGTGGGAGACCGCCGGACATATAGAGCGTTTTCTGCCGAAGTGAAATTCGCCTGCGGCTTATGCTGCGTTGACGGGGCGGAAACCGTTCCACATCGCGGTGGCGGCGCCCGACATCAGCACCCGCACATAGCGCATCCGCTGGTACTCGCCGTTGAGCGAAATTCTCGGCAGTGCGGTGAGGTGCTGTTGATGCTGGGGAAAGATTACGCCTGGCCGGGTCGTCACCGCGGTCTTGAAGCCAAGCTCTGCGGCGAGGCGGAACTCGCGCGGCCCGGCGGAGGTTTTGTCGCCGACCGGATAGGCAAGATGCTGCGGCCTGACGCCAAGCGAGGCTTCAATCACCGACCTGCTCATCTCCATTTCCGAACGCGCGGCCTTTTCGCTCGTTTTCTTCAACATCACGTGATTGACCGTATGCGCGCCGATGGTGACCAGCGGATCGGCCGCCAGGATCGTCAACTCGTCCCAGGTCATGCACAATTCATCGCAGAACGCGGCGATGTCCACCTGATGACGCGCGCTCAGATCACGAATGACGTGGCGTAGCTCCTCTTCGGTGTCGAGACGGCGCAGCCAGTCATACAGCGAGGCATACACCAGCCGCTTCTCCTCTACGGTGCGGCAGCCGAAGCGTTGATCTTTGCCGCCAATCACGAGGCCAATGCGCTGGTTCCTGGCGACCACCGCCTCCAGCGCGAGCCACCAGAGCTCTCCAAGCCGATCCGGGAAACTCGTCGGGATATAAAGCGTGAAAGGAATGTCGTGCTGC
The DNA here is from genome assembly GCA_034668825.1 of Alphaproteobacteria bacterium. GTDB lineage: Bacteria > Pseudomonadota > Alphaproteobacteria > Rhizobiales > Xanthobacteraceae > CANKHA01. The sequence goes on from JAXDOR010000210.1 coordinate 24,234, forward strand.
TTGAGGATCGGATAGGCCCAGTTCAGCGTATCGCGATATCCGTCGTCGATGGTGACGCAGACGAAGCGGCGGCCTGAATAGCCTTCGCTCAATCGACGATGCATTTCATCGAGCGTGATGATGTCGAGCTGCGAGCGGCGTAAACGCTGGGCGACTTTCTCGAGAAAGCCCGGAGTCACTTCCAGCAATCGATTTGGCTGAAAACGGTCCGGTCGTGGCGGGCGGACGTGATGCAGTGTCAGGATCATGCCGACGCCGCCCAAGAAGGGCCGCAACATCGCGTGCGCGCCGCTAAAATACAGCGCCTCCATTCCCGTGCGGATAATGCGGTTCTTCAGGCCGGCCAAGGTCGTCCCCGCGAAGTCAAAACGAAGCTGCGCCTAATCGTCGCCATACGCCGATGGATCGGACGTCAACACGTATTGGAATACGCCCGGATGGTTGAAAACCAATGAAAATGCAAAGGAATATCCGCCGCGTCACAAAGGCCGCAGGGCGGCACCAACACTTTGTTGAGATTCCCTATGCAATCTTCCGCCGATTGCGCAGCAAGGGCTGCCGCTAATTACGGCATAGTCGGAATGAACGTTGCGATCCGCACCGCGGCCGCCCGTAAGCAAGACGAGCCTGACCGCAGCCATCGCGCCGCGGGAGCTTGGCGCATTCAGATCTTCGACGATCTGCTGGCCGCAGAACCCGTCTGGCGTCGTTTCGAACAGGAAGATGCGCTCGCAACCCCCTACCAGAGCTTCGATCTTCTCGCTGCGTGGCATCGGCAAGTAGGCACCCAGACCGGCGTCACGCCTTTCATCGTCGTCGGTTTTGACGATGTGGGCGCCGCTTTCCTGTGGCCTTTTGGCCGGACGCGGAAAGGACCGCTTAATGTGGTCAGCTTCCTCGGCGGCAAACATGCGAATTTCAACTCGGCCATGTGGCGGCATGACGTAGCGCAAAGTTTTACCGCCGACGACATTCACGCAATCGTCGCCCGGATCGCCGCCGAAAGTCACCAGGCCGACGTCTTCAACTTGCTGAATCAGCCGGCTTCCTGGGAAGGAGTTGTTAACCCTTTCGCGTTGTTGCCGCACCAGCCCTCGCCGAGCGACAGCCTTCGTCTTGGGCTTCACGTGCCCGGAGAGGACCTGATCAAGGAGGTGCTCAGCCCGGCCATGCGCGGACGGTTGCGGACCAAAGAACGCAAGCTGAAGCGGCTGCCCGGGTATCGCTATCTACAGGCGGCAACGGCCGCGGACGTCGACCGCCTGCTGGACGCTTTCTTCGCTCTGAAAGCGGAGCATATGGCCGAGCAATCGCTGCCGAATATTTTCGCCAAACCCGGCAATGAAGCATTCCTGCGCGAAGCCTGCCATCATGGGCTTGCGGCAGGCAATCCGCTAATTGAAATCCACGCGCTCGAATGCGATGAAGAGCTGCTCGCGTTATTCGCTGGGATCAGCAATGGACGGCGCTTCTCCGCCTCCTTCAACACCCGTACGCTCAGCGACAATGCGCGGCAAAGCCCGGGCCTTATCCTACTTGTGCATATCATCACTAATCTCGCCGACCGCGGTCTGCAAAGCTTTGACCTTGGCATCGGGGAGGCGCGCTACAAGACCTTCTTCTGTAAAGAGCCGGCGCCTCTATTTGATAGTTTTTTGCCGGTCACGCCGCTCGGCCACCTGGCGGCGATCTCCGGGCGGCTAGGCTACCGCATGAAGCGCCATATCAAACAGAGCCGTGCTCTGTGGAGTCTGGTGCAGACCTTCCGGCAAGGCGTGCGGCCCTGGTCGGCAAACAGCCTCTAGGCCGCCACTGCGGTTCGCGGCTGGCCTAATATTACCGTCACGTCGGTGAAACCGGCCGCCAGCAATCTGGCGCGTGCTGTTGCTGTCGCCGGATTTGCTAGATCCGCCGCGATCAGCACTGCGCGCGGCGCCAGATGGGCAATCCGTTCCACCGCCGCTTCAGGCAGCGCACCCGCGTCGACGATGACGTGATCATAGGCGCGTACCAAGGCATCGAACGTGGTGGCGACCCGTTGTGACGCGAGAATGGCCGGACCGTCGGGGCCGGTATCGCCGACCGAAACCAGATGCAGCCGCGAGAACCGGTCGCGGGTGATGATTTGCCCGAAGGATGCACGGCCATGGACAAGGTCGGCGATGCCGGGCGCGGTGGGATCGGCGGAGATGATGGAAATATTCGGCGAACCAATCGCCAGATCGACCAAAACGACCCGCGCGTCTTTTGTCAACGCCCGCGCCAAAGCAATGGCGGTATACGTGGTTCCTACATTACGCAAGGTACCGACGACCGTAACACGGCGGCCGGGATCGCCTGCGCCGCGAAGTCCGCGCACGAGTTCATCGAGCGAATTGCTGGTCAGCGAGGGCGCAGCAGGAGCTACGAAAGGCGCTGCGGATACAACAGGAGGCGCTGTGAAAGTTGAAGCAGGCGGTACCACGGACGCAGCCGTGTCAGGTTTGATGCGCTTTCTCAAAGCGGGGATGGCTCCGCGCAGCGAGTCGAGCAGCGACGGCCTCACTCTTGCTTCGCGAACGAGCGTATCCCTCTCGCGAGGAAGCGGCGTGCCGCCCAGAAGCTCGCTGGTCGTTACGAAGCCTGCCGAGAGGACAAGCGCCGCAAGCATGGCGACCAGAACGATCGGCAGCTTCTTCGGAAACGCCGGTGTGTTGGACACGGTCGCGCGCGAGATGATCCGCGCTTCCGCCGGCGCCGCATCGATGTTGTCGCGCGCGGTGGCTTCGCGGTATTTCGCCAAATAGGATTCCAGCAGGTCGCGCTCCGCCTTGGCCTCGCGCTCCAGCGCCCGCAGTTCCACGTCTTGGCCGCTATTGGACGCAGCTTGCTGCTTGAGCTGGCTCAGGGTGGCATCGAGCGTTTGCACGCGAGCGTCGGCGATTCTCGAGTCGGTTTCGAACGCACGAACGATTTTCTCACCCTCGCTGCGTATTTGACTCTGAAGATCGGCGATCTGCGCCCGCAATTCCTTGATACGCGGGTGCCCATCGAGCAGCGTCGCCGACTGTTCCGCCAATTGCGCGCGAAGCGTCGCGAGCTGTTCCGTCAAGTGACGGATCAGTTCCGAATTGCCGACCTCGGATGATTCCAGCGGCTTACCGGAGGTCAGTATGTCGCGGATCATCCGCGCCTTTGTTTCAGCGTCCGCCTTCTGCCCGCGCGCGGTCGCAAGTTGCGTGTTCAGGTCGCTCAGTTGCTGAGTCGACAACGGGGCATTGTTGGAGCCGACGTAAAGATTAGATTTGGAGCGGAGTTCCTCGACCTTGGCTTCGGCATCCGCCACCTTCTTACGCATATTTCCGATTTCGACAGCGAGCCATTGTCCAGCGCTGCGTGCCTGTTCCTGCCGCGCGCCTTGCTGCATTTCGAGATAGCTATCGGCAACGGCGTTGGCGACCTTCGCGGCGAGTTCAGGATCGCTGGATTCAAAGGTCACTGAGATCACGCGCGATCGTTCGAGCGCGACCACATTCAAGCGCTCGTAGTAAGCTTCGAGCACGCGCTCCTCGGGGGTCATGCGCAATGGATCTTTGGCAAGACCAAACAGACCCAACAGGACCTTGGGAATCGACGCGCCGTTGAGTATCGGATCGAATTCCGGCCGCTCTCCAAGCTTGAGCTGTTTGATGACCTGGCGCGCGAGATCGCGCGAAAGCACCACCTGAACCTGGCTGGCCACTGCCTCGGGATCGACAACGCCACGCTCGAGCGTTTTTTCGGCCTCCGCCCGCAAGTAGATGTTGTCGCGGCCCTCAATGAGAATACGCGCTTCGGATCTGTATTTCGGCGTGAGCACCTGCACGACGACAAAAGCGATCAGCGCGATGACGATCGCGGGACCGACGATGTGCCGTCTCCGATGCCAGATCGAGCGGCCAAGAGCCCGCATGTCCAGTTCATCGGCTGTGGCAGCCAGCGCGACGCCGCGCCTTCCGCCCGATTGCACGCCTGCCACTCGCATCCGCGACTCCATAATCTGACTGCACGCATGACAGACGATTATGGTTGCTAGCGCGTTAATTTTCGCCACGGCGGCTGCAAGCCAAAGGCGAAGGTCAGTCTTTCTTAACCATAAACAGCGTTAATCGGGCTTAACTTTTACGCGTGCCCGGATTCGCCTTATGCGTCCCAATCTTCTGCTTGTGGTTTTGCTGGCCGCGCTTGCGGTCAGCGGCTGCGCGCGTCGCGGGCCGCAATATCAGTATATGACGGCGCGCCCGGCGCCGATGTATCAAACCGCGCCGCAGGGTTCCGGCTATCAGCAACAGGACCCCGCGCAGGTCTATCAGCCGCAGGTGTATCAGGCACCCGCTTATCAAACGCAGAGACCGCAGGTTTATCAGCCGCAGATGTATCAGGCTCCCACGTATCAAGCGCCCGTCGTGCAGGCTCCGGTCTATCAACAACGGCCGGTCTATCAGAACTCCGGATGTCCGGCGGGATACCAGTGTCAGGGCCAAGCCTATCAAGCGCCGGCGCTCAGCTATCAAGCACAGCGGCCGGTTTATCAGCCGCAGTATCAGGCGCTGGCCAAGGCTCCGGCGCAGCAGCCAGTCAGCTTGCCGATGCCCTATACGCTCGATTCCGGCGACCGGCTGCGCATCACCGTGTTCGGCCAGGACGGGCTGACCAATTCCTATGCGGTGGATGCCGCGGGCCACATCACCATGCCGCTGATCGGGCCGGTGGCGGCGCGGGGCTTGACTCCCGACCAGCTGTCGCAATCGATTTCCGAGCGGCTGGCGCAAGGCTATATCCGCGAGCCGCATGTGGCGCTGGAGATCGAGGCCTACCGGCCCTTCTTCATCCTCGGCGAGGTCGCCACTCCGGGCCAATATGCCTATGTCGCCAACATGACCGTGGAGACCGCGGTCGCCATCGCGGGGGGCTTTGCGCCACGCGCGCAGACCGGCAAGGTCACGCTCAGCCGTAACTTCGGCGGCCAGACCAGCAAGGCCACCGTGCCGCTTTCCACCCCGATCCGTCCCGGCGATACCATCCGCGTCCAGGAAAGATGGTTTTGAGGCATGGATGAAAAAGCCCCGGAACCACTCAACATCTTGCATGTTTTCCGGACGCCCGTCGGCGGTTTATTCCGTCATGTGATCGACCTTGCTCGCGGTCAAATCGCGCGCGGTCATCGCGTTGGCCTGATCGCCGACAGCACCACGGGAGGGCAGCGGGCGGACGAAACACTTGCCGACATCTCCGGCAAACTTGCGCTCGGTCTCTCTCGCATCCCGATTCCACGGCACCTTGGTCCGCGCGATCTCGCAGGGGCGCTCCACGTCTCGCGGCGGATCATGCAAACGCGCACCCAGGTCATTCATGGTCATGGTGCTAAAGGCGGCGCTTATGCGCGGCTGGCTTTCGCACCGCGCGGCACCATCCGCGTATACACGCCTCATGGCGGCAGCCTGCATAGCCGGCCGAATACGCTGCTGGGCATGCTCTATCTGCGAGCTGAAAATTTATTGATGCGACGCGGCGATCTATTTCTGTTTGAAAGCGTCTACAGCTCTGATGTCCTCCGCGCCCGAGTGGGCACGCCGCGTGGAATGATGCGGGTTGTTCATAACGGCATCGGTGAGGCTGACTTCGAGTTGGTAGAACCGGCGCCGGACGCGACTGATCTCGTCTTCATCGGTGAGTTCAGTCCGCTCAAAGGCGTGGACATTCTCATCGAAGCGATCGGATCGCTGCACCAAGCGGGACGCGGGGTCAGCGCAACAATCGTCGGTCAGGGCGGCGAAGAAGCATCCCTGCGGGCGCAGGTCGCGCGGCTTGGGTTGGGGGAGCACGTCCGTTTCCTTCCCGCCATGCCGGCGCAACGTGCCTTTTCGCTAGGCCGGCTGCTGCTGGTGCCCTCGCGTTCGGAATCCTTGCCTTACATCGTGCTGGAAGCAGCCGGCGCCGGTGTCCCGGTGATCGCAACGCAGGTCGGCGGCATCCCGGAGATCTTCGGTCCGCAAAGCGGTGCCCTGCTGCCACCCAACGACCCGGCGGCACTTGCCGCCGCAATTGTCGCTGCCTTGGACAACCGGGGCGTCATGCGGCAGGCGGCGCAAACCCTTCGAAGCCGGGTGCAGACCAACTTTTCGATGCACTCCATGGTTGACGGCGTTCTTGCTTCGTACTGGGAGGCGCTACGCGCCGTCTAAGCATTTCTTGAGACTTTTTAAGTAAGTTCAGACCGAAAAAATATGGGGAAGGCGTCCACGTGTCCGTTGAGAGGCGCGGGAGGCCGGAATCGGCGTCACAATGAATGAAATAGACGCTCGTCCGACGATTGGTGCGGCATCGCTGTCGACGATTTCCGCGTTGGGGACGATTTCACGGCCGCCGTCGCCGCCGCGCCGGCTTTCTGACGAGGCCCTATCAGCGGCCTCTGAATACGCGCCGCCCGCCTATTCCCCCATCGTCGTTGCGGGGGTCGTGCGCATCATCGAATTCGGGCTGATCTGCCTTGTCGGCTTCGCCGTATACGGCATCTATGTCGTGCCGACGAATGGGCTGTCGTGGCATTATCCGGCTGCTATCGTCGCGATTGCCGCTCTCGGTATTTTGGCATTCCAGACCGGCGATATCTATCACGTCCCGGCATTCCGCAGTCGAGCCAGTCAATACGCGCGGCTTGTCTCTGCTTGGACGGTTGTATTTCTCCTCGTCAGCGCGGTTTCGTTTTTCGGCAAGCTGAATGACTTGGTTTCGCGTGTTTGGCTGATCGCCTTCTTCATCATCGGCATGGTGGCGCTGGTCGGCTTTCGCATCGCCTTGTCAGGTTTGATTCAGCATTGGACCCGGCAAGGACGGCTCACTCGCCGCACTGTCGTAGTCGGCGGCGGGGAATTGGGCGAGCAGCTCGTCGGCCAATTCAAAGCCCAACGCGATTCCGACGTGCATATCATCGGCCTTTTTGACGACCGCAACGACGGCCGGTCACCGGACGCATGTGGCGACCAGCGCAAACTAGGCACGGTGGACGATCTCGTCGAATTCGCCCGTCGCACGCGCGTCGATCTTGTCATCTTCTCGCTGCCGATTTCGGCGGAGACGCGCCTCCTGCAAATGCTGAGAAAGTTGTGGGTGCTGCCGGTCGATATCCGGCTTGCCGCGCATACCAACAAGCTGCGCTTCCGCCCGCGTTCGTATTCCTACCTCGGTAACGTTCCTGTTCTCGACGTCTTCGACCGCCCCATCGCCGATTGGGACGTGGTGATGAAATGGCTTTTCGACAAAATCATCGGCGGATTGATCTTGCTGCTCACCGCTCCGCTGATGGCTATCATCGCGATCGCCATCAAGCTCGAAAGCCGAGGCCCGGTGATCTTCCGGCAGAAACGCTATGGCTTTAACAACGAACTCATCGAGGTCTACAAGTTTCGCTCGATGTATGCCGACCAGAGCGATCCTACCGCTTCCAAGCTTGTCACTAAAAACGATCCGCGCGTGACACGCCTCGGCCGGCTGCTGCGCAAGGCCAGCCTCGATGAGCTTCCGCAGCTTTTCAATGTGGTGTTCAAGGGCAATCTTTCTCTCGTCGGTCCGCGCCCGCACGCGGTCAATGCCAAGGCGGAGCAGCGGCTTTACGATGAGGCAGTCGACGGTTATTTCGCCCGGCACCGCGTCAAACCCGGAATCACCGGCTGGGCTCAGGTCAACGGCTGGCGCGGCGAAACCGACACCGCCGAAAAGATCCAGAACCGCGTCGAGCACGACCTTTACTACATCGAAAACTGGTCGCTGCTTTTCGACCTTTACATCGTGGCGAGGACGCCCTTCGCGCTGTTGAAAACCGAGCAAGCCTATTGATTACGGCTCAGGATCTATCGAGGCCAGAATTCGCGGCCATTGTCGCAGCGCCGCGCGCGCGAGCAGCCGCCACGCCGCTGGCGACGAGCATTCTTCATTTTGTTCTGTTCGTTGCCGTGCTGCTGAGTTCGATTGCCTTTATCGAACCCTCACCGCATGACTTGCTGATGCCGCTGCTTGCCCCGGCATGCCTCGCCGCCAGCGTGCGCTTCGAGCGGAAAATACTTCCGCTCGTCCTTTTGTTGTTAGTGTGGAATGTCAGCGCGCTTTTCTCGTTGTTTGACATCGTCGGAAATGCTCCGGCGCTGCTGTATGTCGGCACCTCCTTCTATCTAGCGGTCGCCGCCATCCTGTTCGCCTGCCTGACGGCGGAAAACAGCATGCGTCGCCTGCAGATAATTCGGCGCGCCTATATCGCGACGGCACTGATCGCGACGCTCATTGGAGTGGCGGCCTATTTCGATCTTATGCCGGGAGCCGATCTGTTCCGATGGCAGGGCCGCGTGCGCGCATCGTTTAAGGACCCCAACGTTTATGGGCCGTTCCTCATTCTGCCTATTCTGTTTCTGGTCGAGGGAATGGTGGCGCGCCGCCTGCGCGCAGGTTCGCTGATTGCAGCCATGGTGCTCCTCGCCGGCCTGTTGCTGAGCTATTCCCGCGGCGCCTGGATTCATTTTGCCATATCGATCGCGGTCCTGCTGGCGCTGCTTATGCTCACCGCACCGTCCGCCGGTTCGCGGATGCGGGTGTTCGGGATGAGTTTGACGGCGCTGCTTGGTATGGTCGTCATCATCATCGGCTTGACGGCGATCGACTCGTTTCGAGAGATGCTGTCGGAACGTGCACAACTTCAGTCCTATGACGTCGGCGAAGGCGGCCGCTTCCATTTACAGGGGTTGGCGCTCGGCGTGCTGTTGGACCAGCCGTTTGGTCTTGGCCCCTATGAGTTTGAGCGTCACTTTGGACTGCAGCAACATAACGTCTACCTGCAGGCCTTCATCGTCTACGGCTGGGTCGGCGGAGCCACCTATGCCACGCTCGTGTTGCTGACGTTAATGCTGGGCCTGCGCTCCGCCCTGGTGAGGACGCCATGGCAGCCGTATCTTATTGCCATCTACGCCGCCTTTGTCGGCGCAGCCATCGAAGGTTTCGTCATCGATACCGATCACTGGCGCCACTTCTTTTTGATCCTCGGGCTAGTCTGGGGATTGTCAGCGGCGACGATCAACGTGGTGCGCCGCGCAGCTTCCGGCATCAACGCGGCGGATTTCGCTGCCATGCGGGTGGCGTCATGACCGTGGCGATCCGTGCCGTGCCGCCGAGTGAGGAAGTCACGCCGCCGCGCGCCGTGCACAAGGCGCTGCCTAAGATTGCCATCAACGGCCGCTTCCTCACGCAGCGGACATCCGGCGTGCAGCGCTTCGCGCTCGAGACCACGAAGGCAATCGATGCATTGCTCGATACCCCGGACTATCGCGCGCTGAAAGGGCATGTGGAGTTGTTGGCACCGCGTAGCTCGCGGAGTTTCGATCTGGCGAATATCCCTCTCAGGCGCTGCGGCCTGACCAGCGGCTATGTGTGGGAACAGATCGAGTTCCCGCTCTATGGCGCCGGCCGTCTGTTGTTGAATTTCTGTATGCTGGGCCCCGTCGCCGCGCGCCGGCAAATCGTGGTGGTGCATGACGCCACCGTGAAGGCGTTGCCGGACAATTTCTCCTGGCGCTTCCGCGCGGCTTACGATTTTCTCATCCCGCGTCTGTGCCGGCGCGCCGTGCTGCCGGTCACGGTATCCGAATTCTCCCGGAGCGAGATCGGACGCCTCTACGGCGTCGACACCGATGCCATGCCGATCTGCGCCGAAGGCGGCGACCACATCACCGCGGTGGCCGCGGACCAGTCGGTGATCCAGCGTCTCGACCTTGCCGGGCGCAAATTCTTTCTCGGTGTCGGTGTCGGCAGCAGCAACAAGAATATCGAAACCGTGCTGGCGGCCTATTCCCAAGCCGGCCTTGATGACACGCTCCTCGTGCTCACCGGGAAGCGCGATGCGCGGGTGCATGGGCAGCTCGTCAGCGTTACCTCTGATGGCGTTCGCAATGTCGGATTCGTTTCCGATGCCGAGTTGCGCGCGCTCTATGAGAACGCCATCGCGCTGGTATTTCCGTCCCGCTACGAAGGCTTTGGGCTGCCGCCGCTCGAAGCCATGACATGCGGCTGCCCGGTTATCGTCAGCGACCAGCCTGCTTTGGTCGAGGTCACGGCGGACGCGGCCCTGCGCTGCGGCATCGATGACGCGCCGGAGCTTGCCCGGCTTATGCGCTTGGTGCACGACGATTCAGCCGTCCGCGCGAAATTGAAGACCGCTGGTCTTGAGCGGGCAGCGCGTTTCACCTGGCGCGCCACTGCGCGCATGCTCCTGGATCAGTGCATCCGGATCGGCGTGTGATGGCAGTCGCGCGCAATGTCATTGCCAACATCGCAGGCACCGGCGTTCTGGTCGCCACCACCGCCGCGACCACGATCCTGTCGTTTCGGCTGGCCGGTGCCGAGCAATACGGCCTGATAGGATTCTATCTGACGCTCCACAGCATCGTTGCCATGCTCGATACAGGCCTGGGGCCCGGACTGGTGCGCGAGGTCGCGCATACCCGAATGGGCGATCAACCGCATGGGCTGCGGACAATCCTTTTCACGTTTCAAGGCATCTATGCCGGTATCACCATCCTCACCACGCTGGTGCTGATTGGCGCTTCAAGCTTTATGAGCACGTGGCTTTCCGCGCGCACCATTTCGCCCGGCGAAATCCAAATCGCGCTGGTGCTGGCCGCGCTCACCGTTGGCCTGCAACGGCTGCGCACGGTTTATTCGGTATTCCTGGAAGGCCTGGAGCAGCAGGTGCTGGTCAACCTGCTGCAAGGCAGCACGTCCATCGTGCGCGCCATCGTCGTGCTCGGTGCCATGCTTCTGATCGCGCCGACGGCCATCGTGTTTCTCGCCGCCATGCTGTTGCTCATCTGCGCGGAAGTTGTTGTCACCGCCGTCTTTGCTTGGCGCTCGACCCGCGAAAGCGGCGACCCGGCGCGGTTCTCGCGGCCGATGATCCACCGCTTGTGGCGTTATCTGGTGACATGTTCGCTCGCCGTCGCCATCGGAGCGCTGCTGCAGGCCGCTGATAAGTTCGTGGTGAGCGCCGCCCTACCGCTGGAAGTGGTCGGTCGCTACATCTTTATCTCGCAAATTTGCCTCATCATACTCAAGCTGGTCGCGCCCAATGTCACCGCGATCTTCCCGCGCTTGTCCGCATCGGTGCGGCGCGACGATGCAATCGAGACGAGACGGATCTATTTCGTCGCCTCGCAGACCGTGTCTTGCATCGTTGCTATCATGACGCTGGGCGCGGTTTTCTTCGGCTCCGAGGCCCTCTATATCCTGACCGGCAGTTGGGACATTGGGCGGGACTATTATTTGTTTTTCGCCGTCCTCGCTGCGGGTTATGGTTTGAACAGCCTCTGCCTCATCCCCAATGCGCTACGCCGAAGCGAGGGAGATGCCGCTACCGCCTTGTGGGGTAATGGAGCGGCGGCGCTGTTTTACTTGCCGGCGATTATTATTCTGACGCCGATTTACGGCATCATGGCCCCCGCGTGGCTGTGGCTCGCTGTGAACGCCGCCCTGCTGGTTCTGTTCGCGGCCCGCGCTAATCGCCGCATCCTCCCCGCGCACTCGTGGTCATGGCTTCTGGCCTGCCTGATGCCGCAATTTGCCGCAACCGCGGCGATATTCGCCGTCGCCCGCGCCGCGTAGCCCCAGGCCGGCTCCGTCCTAATCATTATTCCGGTGGTCTTGCTTGCGACAGTCGTCGCCATGGCGGCGTCAGTCGCTGCAAGCAGCGAGTTGCGGCTCTTTGCGCTCGACGTTATCCGGCGATGGGTTTCATTGCCGGGAAGCGTGAGCCCTGCCCGCTGAGCGGTCGGCCGTCGCTGGTGACGCCGCAATCTTCGTATCCGGATAATTCTCCGGGCTGATGATCCGGTCGGCGACTTCCGGCCAAGACAGCAATTTGGGCGGCGCGAATTTGCCGCTGGAAAGCGCCCCGCCGATTGCTTGCGCGACCGATACCGCGTTGCCCGGGATGTAGCCGAAGCGGCCGGCATAGTCGCTCACAACTACGGCCGGGCATACCGCCGGTACGCCGAAGGATGCGTATTGCATCAGCTTCAGGGAGGAATCGGCCAAGTATTCTGCCACGTGCTCCGGGTCATAGGGCGCGATCCCGAAATGCGCGTGCTTGAGATAAGGCAGCGTCTCGCGGAACGGCATCTCGCTGTAGACCTTCACATTCGGATAGTTCAACCGCGCGGCATGCCGGCCGCCGCCGATGACATGAAATGTGATGTAGGGAAACGCCGGAGCCGCGATATCGAAAAAGCCGCGGTCGAACAGCATGGAACCAATCGACACCGCATGAATGCCGGCGCCGTAGGGAGTCGACCCGACGACGACCGGATTCGGATCGAAACCATTGGGCACATAGCGGACATTCCCATGGGGCGGCAGCGAAGGCGCCATGCGCCGCGACTTCACCATGACAGCCTCAAACCGCGCGAAATATTTCTCAAGCTCGTGCGACACGAACGGGTCGACGCTGATCGTGTCGAGTGGGTCCGAGACAATGAAGATTTTTCTCGCCGTTGGATTGAGCCTTTCAATCTCAGGCATGAAAATCGGCGCCATGCCCGACTCGACAATGATCGTGTCGCTGCTCGCAACCCAGTGTTTGAACACCTCCGGCGTGCGGCGGCGATAAGCCATGAACAACAGCCGCGACAGACCTTGCAGCGCGCGGACATGCCAATTGAACGGGTGCCAGGTTGTCTTCCAAAGATAGCACTCGACGCCCGCGAAATTCTCGACCGCGTTAGCGCGGTCGGCGATCGAGAGGCGCGGGTCGTGGCGCAGGTACGACAGCCAACTAAACCCGGTCGAGAAGAAGCGCAGCATGCCGCGCTTGGCGAGTTCCTGGGCGACAAAATGCACCCCAGCACGGCGAGGGCTGCGGTAATCGTGACCTGAAATGAGAAGATAGCGGTGCAAGGCAGTCAGGCTCGCCGTTAAGGCCGATTGTCTTCGATCGGCCGGGTACCCGGAAGGATACCGGCATGTCCTTAAAAAGCTTTATCCTCTTAAAGTCCGCCAATATTGCGCGGCCTAGGCCTCGTCCCTATAGTCCGCGCCGTCGGAGCGTAGCGCAGCCCGGTTAGCGCACCTGCCTGGGGGGCAGGGGGTCGGGAGTTCAAATCTCCCCGCTCCGACCATCACTCTATTGAAGGTGCCGGCGGCGGCGCTCGATACCCCCCGGACCGCTTTCCAGTCCCTCCGGCGGCCGCCCGACGCTCGAATAGCTGAAGCCGTATTTCGTCACGTCATCCGGCTGGTAGACGTTGCGGAGGTCGATCATGACCGGCTGGCGCATGACGCCCTTCAGCCTGTTCAAATCCAGCGCGCGGAATTGCTCCCACTCCGTGACGATCACCACCGCGTCAGCGCCCTCGCCGCATGAATAGGGATCGTCGCAATAGTGGACGTTGGTCAGGACTTTTTTGGCTTGCTCGGCGGCGACGGGATCATAGGCCCGCACCTTGGCGCCCATATCCTCCAGCGCTGTGATGATGGAAATCGCGGGCGCCTCGCGCATGTCGTCAGTATTCGGCTTAAACGCCAGCCCGAGCACAGCGATGGTTTTTCCCCGCAGATTGCCGCCGAGCGCCGCGCTCACTTTGCGTGCCATCGCCCGTTTCCTTGATTCGTTGACGGCGACGACGGTCTCGACGATGCGCAGCGGCGAGTCATAATCCTGGGCGGTTTTGATCAGCGCCACCGCGTCCTTGGGAAAGCACGAGCCGCCGAATCCCGGACCCGCATGCAAGAACTTCGATCCAACACGATTGTCGAGACCGATGCCGCGCGCGACTTCCTGGACGTTGGCTCCCACCTTCTCGCACAATTCAGCGATCTCGTTGATGAAGGTGATCTTGGTGGCGAGAAAGGCGTTGGCGGCGTATTTGATCAGTTCGGCGGTGCGCCTTCCGGTGTAAAGCAGCGGCGACGCGTTGAGATAGAGCGGCCGGTACAACTCCGCCATCACCGCTTTGGCTTTCGGATCATCGCTGCCGACAACGATGCGGTCGGGATGTTTGAAGTCGTTGATCGCCGCTCCCTCGCGCAAAAATTCCGGATTTGAAACCACGGCGAAGTCCGCGTCAGGACGCACGGCGCGGATGATGCTCTCGACTTCATCCCCGGTGCCGACAGGCACTGTCGATTTTGTGACCACGACGGTGAAGCCGTCGAGCTGCGCGGCGATATCTCGCGCTGCTTCGAAGACGTAGGCGAGGTCGGCATGGCCATCGCCGCGGCGCGACGGCGTGCCGACCGCGATGAACACCGCATCCGCCGCCTTTACCGGCCCGGCCAGGTCGGTGGTAAAGGCCAGCCGGCCCTCCTTCAGGTTTCTCGCCACCAGCTCGGCCAGGCCCGGCTCGTAAATCGGCATCACGCCACGCAAAAGCGACGCGATCTTTTCCTTATTGGTGTCAACGCAAATAACGTTGTGACCGAAGTCGGCAAAGCAGGCGCCGGAGACGAGGCCGACATAACCGGAACCAATAATCGCCACCTGCATAGTCAAATTTCCTGTCTAGAATTTTGCCGGCCAATCGGGGCAATCAGGCTTAACGGTTTATTGATGCAACCGCACCACGAGCCATGCGGCACGGCTGTTTAATATCGGCGAAAAACGTCGCTATTGGCTTAATTTCCGCCTCGAATCCCGCCCGGAGACCGTGTGTTGCCTTAGCCGCCAAGCGCCGCGATGATACAGCCTGGCGCTGGCGCAGCACGGGAGGATCACATGAAGCGGTTTGGATGGGGCACCTGGGCTGCGGCAGCTTTCGGCTGTTGTCTGATCGCGGGCCCCGCCACGGCTGAGGATTTTTTCACCGGTAAGACCATCAAGTTCATCGTCGGCGGCGACCCCGGCGGCGGCTACGACATCTACGCCCGCGCTATTGGCCGGCATCTTTCCCGTTTCATCCCCGGCGCCCCGACCGTCGTGGTGCAGAATATGGCCGGCGCCGGCAGCGGCCGCGCGGCCGCCTTCATCTACACCGTGGCGCCGAAGGACGGCACCACGATCGCGGCACTGATGCCCGGCGCCATCATCGGGCCGCTGCTGGAAGACCGCGCCGAGGGACTCTACGATCCGCCAAAGTTCGCCTATCTCGGCACCGCCGATAGCGGCACGCGTATATGTGCGACGTTCCACACCTCCAAGATCAAGACCTTCGAGGATGCGCAGAAGCAAAAGCTCACCGTCGGCGCCAGCGCGGCAGGCGGAGCCACCCGGGATTACGCTTTCCTTCTCAATCACTCCGCCGATGCCAAGTTCGAGATCGTGTCCGGTTACACCGGCACGCCGGATATCTCGCTGGCGATGGAGCGCGGCGAAGTCGACGGGCTTTGCGGTTTTGACTGGGCCAGCCTGAAATCGCAAAAGCCCGACTGGGTGCGCGACAACAAGCTCAATATTCTGGTGCAGATCGGTCCGCGCTCCGACCCCGAACTCACCAAGCGCGGCATTCCCGAGCTTTGGAAATTCGTCAAAAGCGAGGATGTTCGCAAAGCCGTCGAGGTGGTGGTGGCACAGCAGGTGTTCGGCCGGCCTTATATTGCTCCACCAGGAACACCGGAGGACCGCGTGAAAATCCTGCGCGACGCCTTCACCGCCACTATGCAGGACAAGGAATTTCTCGCGGATGCGGAGCGCTCGCGGATCGACATTACTCCGACATCTGGAGAGGCGGTGCAGGACACCATCCAGAAGCTTTACGCCAGTCCGAAAGAGGTGATCGATCGCGCCAAGCAGCTAATTAAGCCGTAAGCGCGAGCGGAGCGGTCTAGCTGATTACCGCATCGAGAAGCCGGCGGCATTCGCCGAGTTCGTGCAACGCCGCCTGCAGCTTGCGTAGGTCCTCGCGCGCCAGACCTGAGGCTGCTTTGGGCATCGGCGCTTTTGGCTCATCAAGCGCCGGCTCCCGCCGTTCAACGACGCCACTCGTTGGTGATTCCGCCTTAGCATCCCGCCCGAGCAACGACGGTAACAACCCGCGCAGGCCGCGTCCGCGCCCTGTTACCTCGTCAGCCGCAGAAGCCGCCGGCAGATCGTCGGCCTCGTCATCACCCGGCCGATGCGCTGGTTGTTCCGCGCCTGCTTGCCAGACGTTTTGCACGAACTTGACGCCATGCTCCTTGAGGATGCGCTGGACGCCGCGAATGGTGTAGCCCTCGCCGTAAAGCAGCTGCCGGATGCCGCGCAGGAGATCGACGTCGTCGGCGCGATAATAGCGGCGGCCACCGGCGCGCTTCATCGGTCGGATTTGCGTGAAGCGGCTCTCCCAGAAGCGCAAGACGTGCTGCGGCACGTCGAGGTCGTCGGCGACCTCGCTGATGGTGCGGAAGGCGTCGGGCGCCTTGTCCAAAGCCGCCTCCTCCTTATTGCGCGAAGTGAGAATTATTCGCCGCCGTCGACGGTGACGTCGCCGTTGATCCGGTCTTTGAGAATGGCGGAAGGCTTGAACACCATGACGCGACGCGGCGAGATCGGAACCTCTTTGCCGGTTTTTGGATTACGGCCGATCCGCTGGCCTTTCTTACGCACGACAAAGGAACCGAAGGAAGAAAGCTTCACGGTTTCTCCGCGCTCCAGACAATCAGTGATCTCTTTCAGAACCAATTCGACGAGCGTCGACGACTCCGTGCGCGACAGCCCTACCTTTTGGTAGACGGCTTCGCACAGGTCCGCGCGTGTTACAGTCTTTCCGCTCATCGCCAGCCCCGCTGTCGGCGATTATAGGCTACTGAAATATCGACGATATTAGCATTGTGCAGCAGGGTCAACGGGCAGAAATCACCAACGCAGCAGCACGGAACCCCAGGTAAAGCCCCCACCCATGGCCTCCAGCAGCACCAAATCCCCGGCTTTGATGCGGCCATCGGCCACCGCGACCGACAATGCCAGCGGTATCGACGCCGCCGAGGTGTTGCCATGCCGGTCGACCGTGGTGACGACCTTCGCAGGGTCGATGCCGAGCTTGCGCGCGCTGTCGTCGATGATGCGCTTGTTGGCCTGGTGCGGCACAAACCAGTCGATATCCGCCGCGGTGTAGCCCGTGGCTTTGAAAGCATCCTCGATCACGTCGGTGATCATGGCCACGGCGTGCTTGAATACCGCGCGGCCTTCCATACGCACGACGCCGATAGTCCCTGTCGAGGACGGCCCGCCATCGGAATAGAGCTTGCTCTTGTAGCGCCCATCGGAGCGCAGATGCGAGGTAAGCAGGCCGCGGTCGTCCCGCGTGCCCGACTGGGGTTGCAGTTCCATCACCACCGCGCCGGCACCGTCGCCGAACAGCACGCAGGTGGTCCGGTCCTTCCAATCGACAAGACGCGAGAAGGTCTCGGCGCCGATCACCAGAGCGCGCTTGAAGGCGCCGGATTTCAGGAACCCGTCCGTGGTCGCCAGTGCATAGACAAAGCCCGAGCACACCGCTTGCAAGTCGAAAGCCGCGCCGTGATGGATCCCAAGCCCGGCCTGAACAGATACAGCGGCGGCTGGAAACGTATTGTCGGCGGTGGAGGTCGCGAGCACGATGAGATCGATCGACTGCGCATCGACTCCGGCGTGGGCCAGAGCGGCACGCGCGGCATGCAGTGCGAGGTCGGAAGTGACCTCCCCGGCGGCAGCGATATGTCGTTCGCGGATGCCCGTGCGTTGCACGATCCATTCATCGGACGTATCGACGGTCTGTGCCAATTCAGCGTTGGTAAGGACGCGGCTGGGTAGATAACCACCACAGCCGAGCACCACAGAACGCATAACCGTCACGATGCGGCTCCGCCGACGAGTTGCACGAGAGGCGGGCGGCCAGCATCACGGCCCAGCGCTTGGCCGATCTTGGCAAGAAGCTCGTAGCGAACCATGTCATAGCCGATGTCGACCGCTGCGGCGAAGCCTTCGGCATCGGTGCCGCCATGGCTCTTGATGACAATGCCATTGAGCCCGAGAAAGACTCCGCCATTGGCCTTGCGCGGATCCATCTTTTCCCGCACGGCGCGGAACGCTTCGCGAGCGAATAGATAGCCGAGTTTCGCGCGCAATGTCCGCATCATGGCGCTGCGCAGATATTCGCCCATCTGCCGCGCCGTTCCTTCCGCCGCCTTGAGCGCGATGTTGCCGGCGAAACCTTCCGTCACTATGACATCGACGGCGCCTTTGCCGATCTCGTCGGCTTCGACGAAACCGACATAATCCAGATGCGGCAATTGTCCTTCGCGCAGCATCCGGCCCGCCTCGCGCACCGGCTCCAATCCTTTGACTTCTTCAACGCCGATATTGAGAAGACCCACCGTCGGCCGGTCGAGATCGAACAACACCCGCGCCATGGCGCTTCCCATCGCCGCGAGATGGATGAGATGCTCGGCATCCGCTCCGATCGACGCACCCACGTCGAGGACAATCGATTCGCCTTTGAGCGTCGGCCACACGCAGGCGATCGCCGGCCGGTCGATCCCGGCCATCATCTTCAGATTAAATTTTGCCATCACCATGAGGGCGCCGGTATTTCCCGCCGAGACGGCAACGTCTGCCTCGCCTTTTTTCACCGCGTCGAGCGTCAGCCACATCGACGATTTCCAACGTCCATGACGCAGAGCCTGGCTCGGCTTGTCGTCCATCTTGACCGCCACATCGGTGTGCACGAAACGCGCGGCTGCTTTCACCCGCGGGTGTGCCCGCAGCAGGGGCTCAACCGTCGCGCGATCACCGAACAGGATAAACTCGGTATCCGGATGCCTGATGAGAGACACTTCCGCGCCGGCAATGACGACCGAGGGGCCGTGGTCGCCGCCCATGGCGTCAAGCGCGATACGCACTTTATGCGGCATAAATCGACCTTAGCGGCAAAAAACGCCGAAAGTTCGATCCTTCGGGCGCGGGAACCTTCAACGATAATAGCGTGCCGGCTGGCGGAGACAAAGGGGGCGGCGGCTCAATCATCATTCGCCACCCTGCCCTTTCTTCAGCGCCGCCAATGCCGCGAATGGATGGGCTGCGGCGATGTCGTCGACGGGCGGTGGCTCAAACGCCGCCTCAGGCTTGCGCGGATAGGGATCGATGCCGAGAATGAGAAATTCCGTGGCGACGCCGCCGAGGTCGACCGTGTCCCGGACCAGCGGCTCCGGCGCCATCGGATCGGCCACTGCGGTCCGCGTTTCAGCTTTATCATCTTCGGCTAGCTCGGCAGGCGCCACGAAGACGAGGTCGACATCTTCCTCGATCTTGTTCTCCATGGGATCGAGCGTGACCACGCAGGTCTGACCAACGATAGCGGCTACGCGCCCGGTCACATGCAGACCATGCGGCCCGTGACGCCTGACATCAAAATTCGCTTCCAAACGTTGCAGCGACCGCAGCCCCGCGAGCTTCGCCAGCTCAATGCGCATGTTTTCGTCCGCGGCAAGGTCATAGTGCCGG
The DNA here is from genome assembly GCA_034668825.1 of Alphaproteobacteria bacterium. GTDB lineage: Bacteria > Pseudomonadota > Alphaproteobacteria > Rhizobiales > Xanthobacteraceae > CANKHA01. Next base: position 43,678 of record JAXDOR010000210.1, read on the forward strand.
CCCGCCTCGGGGATATCGGAGAGCGCCACCGGGACGCTCCAAAGCGGCTTCGGTTGGCTCATCTTGATGCTACCAAATCCCGCGCATGATCAGCGCCTGTCAGCAGTTCGGGATCGGGAAACACGATCCGGCCTTGCGAAAAATCCGCCGCGTTCTGGGTGTTCAGGCAACGAACCGCCTCCGACATATAAGCCGCGAGGCGCTGGGCTCCAGCCGAAGGTCCGGAGAAAACATTGCGCATCAATGCCTCTTCAAGGGCCGCTGCATCGCCGGCAACCAGCGCAGCGTCGTAGACGGCAGCCCGGCCATAGAATGCCTCGCCGATCTGGCGCATTTGCCCCGGCACCGCGAGGTCACCGACCCGCATCTCCCGCAGATTTCCATCTATGTCCTGACAGAACAAATCGAACACCTCTTGCCCCAGCACGCGGACGGATTCGGGCTCGCTACGCAGGCGCCGGACGAACAGAAATGTGTGCAGCAGCAACATTTCCAGCCGGCCGTTTACCGTGTCCGGAACCCCATAGGTCCGGTAAAAGGCAGGTGACCTCGCCTGTGCCACGATCATGCCATACAGAGCCGCGATGATCGTGGGCTGTCGGGTACGGCGAAATAGAGGCGATTTCATCAGCATGGCTCGTGAATTTCGGCGACGCAGCGGCGTTCCAAGCTCGTTGCAATTTGCGGTGCTGGCGGGTACGTCAACGGGTCCTCTGGTGCAAGAGCCAAATGAGAATGTCTAATTACATGCGCGGCTTTTGCCGCGCCACCTTTCCCGCCGCCAAAACAGCTGCGGCGGTTGTCGTGCTTAGCGTGCTTCTCGGCGGGTGTTTTAGTGAAGTCTATCAACGTGGCTATGTCCTGCCCGAAGGCGCGCTTGAACAGGTCCCGCTCGGAGCTTCGCAGGAACAAGTTTTGATCGTGCTGGGCACGCCTTCCACTGTCGCCACCGTCAGCGGCGAAGCCTTCTACTACATTTCGCAGCGTACGGAAAAGCCGGTAGCCTTCCTGCCGGATACGCCGGTCGACCAGCGGGTCGTCGCCGTCTATTTCGACAAGAACCGCCGGGTGGAACGGCTCGCCAACTACGGGCTGCGCGACGGCAAGGTGTTCGATTACGTCACCCGCACCACGGCGACGAGCGGCACCGAACAAAATTACCTCCGCTACATGTTCAATGCCATCAACGGCAAAACCTAAGCTAACCAAGATTTAGGCCTGACCGCGTTTCGCAGCCAGGCCTTTATCCTCGTTGCTCAATGCGCCAGCACGGCGAGCAATAGCAGCGCCACGATGTTGGTGATCTTGATCATCGGATTCACCGCAGGACCGGCTGTATCCTTGTAAGGATCGCCGACGGTGTCGCCGGTCACTGCGGCCTTATGCGCCTCGGAGCCTTTGCCGCCGTAATGGCCGTCCTCGATATATTTCTTCGCATTGTCCCAGGCGCCGCCGCCTGAGGTCATCGAGATGGCGACGAATAATCCCGTGACGATGACGCCGAGCAGCATGGCGCCGACCGCCGCGAAACCGGCCGACTTTCCGGCCGCTCCGCCGCCCGCGATCAAATATACCGCGAAATAGACGAAGATCGGCGAGAGCACCGGCAGCAGCGACGGGATGATCATCTCCTTGATCGCCGCCTTGGTCAGCATGTCGACGGCGCGGCCGTAATCCGGCTTGTCCTGATAGGTCATGATGCCCGGCTTCTCGCGAAATTGCCGGCGCACCTCCTCGACGATGGCGCCCGCCGCGCGGCCGACCGCCGTCATGCCCATGGCGCCGAACAGATACGGCAGCAAGCCGCCGAACAGCAGGCCGACCACGACGTAAGGATTGGTCAGCGCGAAGTCGAGCGAGACCCCCGCGAAGTATTTGTGCGTGGCGGAGTTGGCGATGAAGAATTTGAGGTCTTCATTATAGGCCGCGAACAGCACCAGCGCGCCAAGACCGGCCGAGCCGATCGCATAGCCCTTGGTGATTGCCTTGGTGGTGTTGCCCACCGCATCGAGCGCATCGGTGGACTTGCGCACCTCTTTCGGCAGGCCCGCCATTTCGGCAATGCCACCGGCATTGTCGGTTACCGGCCCGAAAGCGTCGAGCGCGACAACCATGCCGGCCAGCGCCAGCATCGTCGTCACCGCGATGGCGATGCCGAAGAGTTGGGCCTGGCCATAAGCAACGAGAATGCCGGCGATGATGACAATGGCCGGCATCGCGGTCGACTCCATCGAGATCGCCAGGCCTTGGATCACGTTGGTGCCGTGACCGGTGACGGAAGCAGCGGCAATCGACTTCACCGGGCGGAAGTTGGTGCCGGTGTAGTATTCGGTGATCCAGATCAGCAATCCGGTCACTGCGAGACCGACGATGCCGCAGAGGAAAAGGTTCATGCCGGTGAATCGCGCACCGGCAATCGGACCAAATCCGACCAGCCAATAGGTCACGCCGGCAATAGCCACCAGAGACAGCACCGCCGAGGCGATGAAGCCTTTATAGAGCGCGCCCATGATGGACTGATTGGCGCCGAGCTTGACGAAGAAAGTGCCGATGATCGAGGTGATGATGCAGACGCCGCCGATAGCGAGCGGGAAGGTCATCATGTTGGTCAGCACCGGAGTGCCGGCGAAGAAGATCGAGGCCAGCACCATGGTGGCGACGATAGTCACCGCGTAAGTCTCGAACAGATCGGCCGCCATGCCGGCGCAGTCGCCGACATTGTCGCCCACATTGTCGGCGATGGTGGCCGGATTGCGCGGGTCGTCCTCCGGAATGCCGGCTTCCACTTTGCCCACGAGATCGCCGCCGACATCGGCGCCTTTGGTGAAGATGCCGCCGCCGAGACGGGCGAAGATGGAAATCAGCGAGGCGCCAAATCCGAGTGCCACCAGCGCGTCGATCACCTCGCGGTCATTGACCCTCATACCCAAGTAGTGGGTGAGGATGCCGAAATAGACGGTGACGCCGAGCAGCGCCAAGCCGGCGACGAACATGCCGGTGATCGCGCCCGACTTGAACGCGATTTCCAGCCCGCCGCCGAGCGACGTGATCGCCGCCTGCGCGGTGCGCACATTGGCCCGGACCGACACATTCATGCCGATGAAGCCGGCCATGCCCGACAGCGTCGCGCCGATGGCAAAGCCGACCGCCACCAGCCAGCCGAGAAAATAGCCGACGACCAGGAAGATGACGACGCCGACGACGCCGATGGTGGTGTATTGCCGCTTCAGATAAGCCTGCGCGCCTTCGCGCACCGCGGCGGCGATTTCCTGCATCTTGGCGCTGCCCGGGTCCGCCTGCATCACCGACCAGATCGCCCAAACGCCGTAGACGATGGCCAGCAGGCCGCAGCCGACGATTGCCCACAAGACTGTCATGGAATCCAACCTCGATTATAGGGAATGCTGGGCGATCGCCCCTGCCCGGCTGAACGGATCGTCCAGGCTAAGGCGCCCGGACGGGAATTCGCGCGGACATTGCCAAAAAGGCAACGCTAGTGCAACGGCGTAAATGCGAGGATTCAGACGAGTTTACGCCGGCATCCGCCGCCGCTCGACGAGCGCCCGCCACGCCAGCAGGCCCGCGGCCGCCAGCACGGTCGGAAACACCACTTCGTTGACGGCGTTCCAGCCGAAATTCGCCAGCAATTGGCCGGACGAGAACGAGCTTACCGCCATGCTGCCGAAGACGAGAAAGTCGTTGAAAGCCTGGACCTTGTTGCGTTCCGCCGGGGCATAGCACTGGGTCACCATGGCGGTGGCGCCGATGAAGGCGAAGTTCCAGCCGACGCCCAGCAGCACCAGCACGGTCCAGAAGTGCCACAGGGTGATTCCCAAAATCGCCACCACGGCGCTTGCGAATATCAGCGCCAGCCCGGCGACGACGATCCGCTCGATGCCGAAGCGCGCGATCAAGTTGCCGGTGAAGAAGCTGGGAACGAACATGGCAAGCACATGCCATTGCAGCCCAAGCGTGGCGTCGGTGACGGAATGGTCGCAGGCCAGCATCGCCAGCGGCGCGGAGGTCATCACCAGATTCATCAGGCCGTAGCTTGCCGCCCCGCAGATGGCGGCGCTGATAAAGCGCGGACTGCGGATGATCTGGCTCAGCGGCCGGCCGCCGGCCGCGTCCTTTGTCTGCGCCGGCCGCGGGATCTTGACGAAAGTCAGCACCGTCGCTCCGGCAAGCGCCAACAGGGCCTGGCCGAGGTAAGTCGCGGCGAACAAATAAGGCTGCCACAAGTCCTTGGTGAAGATGATCAGTTGCGGCCCGATGACGGCGGCAAGCACGCCCCCGGCCAAGACCCAGGACACCGCTTTGGGCCGGAAGGCGTCACTCGCCGTGTCAGCGGCGGCGAAGCGATAGGATTGGTAGGAGGCGCCATAGATACCGGCGCAAAAGCAGCCGAGAAGAAAGAGCGAGAACGATCCGCGCAGCACGGCCCAACTGGAAATGACGCCGGCCAATATCCCGATCGCCGAACCGGCTTCCAGCGCGAAGCGGCGGCCATACTTCTTCGCCAGCGCGCCGACCGGCAGGGTGCCGATCCAGATGCCGATCACCATCAAAGAAAGCGGAAGCGTCGCCAAGCCCTTGTCCGGCGCCAGCATCGCGCCGGCGATGCCGCCGGTGGCGACGAAGATGGTGCTGGTCGCGCCGGCCAAGGCCTGGGCGGTCGCCAGCACGAATACGTTGCGCCGGGCCAGGCGGTCGCCGTCTATTGTGTCGATGGGCGCGGTGGCCAGCATCGTCGACTCCTTGGGTAGCCCTCGTTCTATCCAACTATTCCCGCCAAAGGAACCGCGCGGCAGCCACCGCCATGCCGGCCAATTTGGCCAGGATGAAGCCGGCACGCCACGGACAAAAAAAGCGCATCGAGGCGGACGGACGTAAAGGCAATCAGAATTTTTTTACATCTGTAAAAACTGGCAAATCGTTGGATACCACTGTGGCGCTGAAAATGCTGATGATGGATGGCGGATGGCGGTAGCCAACACCCGACCCCAACTTCGTCGGTAATTTCCGTACCGGTGCGGTTGTCCATCGCAAACGAAACTTAGAGATTCGTCCTCCAGTGCGGGTAACCGTTCCCAAAGCCTGAAGCCAAACGCCAACATGTGAGTAGGACGCAAGCAATCCAGAACTTCGAAAAACGCAGGCTCCGATTCATGAAATAGTGCATCGGAGGGCTTTTCTCTTGGTTGAGAAACTCCGATGGTCTGGACATAATTATAAAAAGCGACTGAATTCCAAAATTTATGACGATCAATCTCGCGTGCGCTTTTGCCGGTAATTGCCTGAGAAATCTGCGTCCAAAATCTGTGATTCCACTCGCCATTCATGTACTGCAAAGTTAAGCGCTCCGTAAAATCGCTGCTTTCATCCTGCGAACTGTAATGGGATTCACCCAGGATCAGAATGCGAACACTCTGATTTTCGTAATCACGTCCTTTCCAAGGAAGAAAATGAACGTGGCGAATGTCTGTTTGCGGCATGTACTCGTTTCAATCCAAAATCATTTAGAGCGACCGTGCAGTGCATGGCTCCTACGCCACTCCGCCTGATAATCTTGTTGCACAAAAATACTTCAGTTCGGCCTGATACTCGTGTTGCGTCCAGTAAATTGGACTCGAAGCTTGATATTCTTGGCCGACATAAATCAAAGCGCATCATCAGTTGCTTGGTATTCTTGGCCTACAACGAAACGCATAAGTCGGCTTGATATTCCTGGTCCACTTTTAAGGCCTTGACCTTGGTCCTATACTCTTGCTCGGTTACGAAAATCTTCGCCATTTACATCACTCCATACAGACGCAGGCCATAGCTTGCCCATTCCCGCGTTCAGCAAATGGCTAGGATGTGGCGCCATGTTATCACCGAATCATACGATTTGGCTTTTCGCCATGCTCAGCCTTGTGCCGGGATGCCCGCTTAGAAAGGCAAAGCTATTGCGTCGCTGATTGGGATAGCCGGGGACACGCCCGGCATGACGATTTCCACCGTGGCCCTTCCTCAAAATTCTTTAAGCGCTTGACTCTATTCCTATAGGACTATATGCACATTCTCGCCCGTTCCCCATGAGGGACGCGAACCGGTTGCGCCGGCTCGTGTGGATCGGGCCGGCGCCCGCGGGCCAGGCTAAGCAGGCCACGCGCTCGGGCGGCGCCGGACTCCGACCCTCGGGCACTAGGACCCGAGCGCGGGAGCACGCAGCTGGCAGGCCTAAACGGCTGTACCCCAGTGAGCGCGGACCGGTGCCGAAGGAGAACGCCGGACGGCGCGCCGGGAGGCGCCACGCACCCCTCCAACGGGTGCGTGCCCATAAGGACTGGTTGCGCCACCCGGTGCGCCGTCCCCCTCTCTTTGATCGAGAGGGTCTTTGAAGTGCCGGATATGGGCAGGCCCGACATCCGGTCTCAAACCTCGGACGCAAAACGCGCCGCGAGAACGCAGAGGCTTGGCTGAAATGAATCACACGCAACACGCACCGCACTCACTCCGCCTCATCCTGAGGAGCATCGCGAAGCGATGCGTCTCGAAGGACAGGCGGCTCGGGCTTGTCGCCCATGGTTCGAGACGCGCGCTTACGCGCGCTCC
>JAXDOR010000211.1:0-3730 GCA_034668825.1 Alphaproteobacteria bacterium
AAGGCATCGAGCGCGTCGCCTTCACCGCGGTCGACTCGGCCGCTGGCGCCGAGGAAATTCGCAGCCGCGGCTTTGAGCCGGTCGGCCCGACCGATTTCGAGCGGCCGGTGACGATGCCGGATGGCAGCCTGTCGGCGGCGAAATTCAGAATCTTTCAATGGCCGATTGCCGAGGCGCCGGCGGGGCTGCGTATTTTCGCCTGTCAGCACAAGACGCGGGAGACGGTCTGGATTCCGGAACTGATGAACCACGCCAATGGCGCCAAGCGTCTCAAGCAAATCCTCGTCGTTTCACCGGAAGCGGAGAAGGACGCCGCGCATCTCGCTCGCATGACCGATCACGACGTTCGCGCCGAATCCGATGGCGCCGTCGCGGTGCCCTCGGGTTCGGATCGCGCCGATTTCATATTTCTCACCAAGGACCAATTGGGCCGGCGATATCCGCAGGTTCCGCTCGCAGGAATGCCCGCGCGCGGCGGCGCCGGCCTGGTGCTCGCAACATCCGATCTTGCAGCCGCGGAGAAAGCCGTCGGCAGCGCCGGCGTTCGTAGCGGCGCTGCTGTTTGCGTTCCGCCTACGGCCGCCAATGGCGTGCTGCTCGCGTTCGTCAAGGCGTAGCGCGGACTTGCATTCATCAATTGTCGCCGCTCGCCGGTACGGGGAGAAACTATAGTGCCAGATAGCGCTGGCGGATGCCATCATTGGCTTTTAAATCCTCGATGGTCGCGGTGTAGACGATCTGGCCTTTGTCGATGACGGTGGCGTGGCTCGCCAGCCCAAGGCAGAAATGCATGTTCTGCTCTGCGATCAAGACCGTCGCGCCGGTGCCGCTCAGCTGGCGCAGCAACGCGCCGATCCGCTGCACGATGATCGGAGCCAGCCCCTCGCTTGGTTCGTCCAGCAGCAGCAGCGCAGGATTTCCCATCAGCGTTCGCGCGATGGCGAGCATCTGCTGTTCGCCGCCGGACAGCCGGCCCGCGATCCGGTATCGCAGCGGCTCCAGCAGCGGGAACACCTCATAGACCCGCCTGATCGACCATTCGTCCTGCCCGTCGGGGCCTTTCTTCTGACCGATGACGAGATTGTCCTCAACCGTATGATCCGGAAAGATCTGCCGGTCTTCCGGAACGAAACCGAGGCCGGCGCGCGCGATATGATGCGGGCTGAGCCCGGAGACCACCCGGCCGCCTAGCGTCACGCGCCCCCGCCGCGCCGGCGCAAGGCCCATGATGGCCTTTATGGTTGTCGACTTGCCGGCCCCGTTGCGGCCAAGCAGCGCCATGGTTTCGCCTGGTCGAACCGAGAGACCGACGCCGAACAGTATCTGGCTGGTGCCGTAGTAGACGTCGAGATCCTCGACCTGAACAACCGGCTGCGTGCTCATATTGCCTCGGGATGGTGTTCGGTTCCGAGATAGGCTTCGATGACCGCGGGATTTTGGCGGATCGCGTCCGGCTTGCCGGTCGCGAGAATGCGGCCATAGCAAAGCACGACGATCGACGGTGCAATCTTGAAGACGATATCCATGTCGTGCTCGATGAACACCACCGTGATCTTTTGCCGCTCCCAGAGTTCATAGACTTTCTCGATCATCCGCCAGCGCTCCTCGGTGCCCATGCCGGCAGTCGGCTCGTCGAGCAGCAGGACTTGAGGATCGAGCACCAGCGCGAGCGCGATGTCGAGCAGCTTCTGGTCGCCGTGCGAAAGCGTCGCCGCGGTCCGGTCGCGCTTGCCGGCGAGCCCCAGCGTCTCCATGACGTATTCGGCGCGATCACGGGTCTCGGCGAGCGGAAAGCGCCGGTGCAGGATGCCGGCGCGGCGCTGATCCGCGCAGACCGCGGCCAGCATGGTTTCATGCACCGTGAACGAAGGAAAAATACTGGCGACCTGGAAGGCGCGGCCGATGCCGTGGCGGGCGATATCTGCCGGCGAGCTTCCCGCCAGATCCACGCCATTGAGCAGGATGCGGCCCGAGTCGGGCTTCAGCGCTCCCGTGATCAGATTGAAAAACGTGCTCTTGCCGGCGCCATTGGGACCGATGACGGCGGTCAGCGATCCATCCGCAAAATCCAGCGTGATATCCTCAGCGGCCTTGACGCCGCCAAATGACTTGGAGAGCTGCTGGACCTGGAGCACGGCTAGCTGTTCCCCACCCTGAGCGTGTCGCAAATACTCGACGCATTCATCTCGCGCGCTCCCTTGCACCATCGCGCCGCTGCTCATACCAGTCGACCGCGAAATCCATCAGGCCCTTACGCAGGCCTATGGCGAAGAACAGGATCACGATGCCGAGCACGATGCCGTAATACTCGGTCAGCCGTGTAACGGTATCATTGAGGATCAACAGCAATACTGTGCCGACGATCGGCCCGAGGAAGCTGGTGACGCCGCCCAGCATGTTGATGAAGATGCCCTCCCCGGAAATCGTCCAGTAGGCGAACTCGGGATAGGCGCCGGACACGAACAGGCACATGATGATGCCGCCGGTAGAAGCAAACAGCGCCGCCAGCACGAAGATCGTCAGTTTGGCGCGCCAGACGTCGATGCCGACGAAGCTGGCGCGGCCGGCATTGTCGCGGATCATGCGCAAGGTGTAGCCGAACGGCGATTGCGCGATCTGGCGCATCAGCAGAAGGCCGATCACCAGCAGCGCGCAGCTCGCGACATAGAGATGGAAATGGTTCGACAAATCGATACCGAGAAACACGGGGCGCGGAATTCCGCCGCGCAGACCCTGATCGCCGCCGGTCAGCGAAACCCATGACAGAATAGCGCTATGGATCAGCATCTGAAACGCCAGCGTAACGAAGGCGAAATAGATCTCCTTAAGCCGCACGCATATGGCACCGATCACCACCGCCACGATCGCCGTAATCAGCAGGGTGCCGATAAACGCGATCGGGATCGGCACGCCCGTGCGCTGCATGATCAGGCCGAAGCCATAGGCGCCGAGCCCGAAGAACATGCCGTGCCCGAACGAAATCATTCCGGTGTAGCCGACCAATAAATTGAGCGAGGTCGCGAACAATCCGAATGCTGCGCAGCGAATCACGAAATCGAGCAGTGCCTTGCTGCTGAACAAGAACGGCAGCGTCGCCAATACGGCAAACGCGGCGACCGCAATCAGCACATCAAGATAGCGCAGGCGTTTCGATTGGACTTCGATGCGCGGAACGCCCAGCGGTTCAGTGGCGCGTTCGGCCTGCAACTCGGTCATGCCACTTCCCTGCCGAACAGACCGGTGGGCCGGGCGACGAGAACGATCACCATGAACAGATACATCAGGCCGTCGGTGAACAACGGGAAGCCGAGCGAGCCGAATGACCGGATCAAGCCGATCAAAAGCGCGCCGATCAGCGCACCAAGAATTGAACCCATGCCGCCGATCACGGTGACGATGAAGGACTCGATCAAGACAGAAAATCCCATGCCAGGAGTTAGAGAGCGCACGGGCGCCGCGAGCGCGCCAGCGAGGCCGGCCAGCATTCCGCCCAGCGCGAACACGCCGCCATAGATCAGCCCGGTGTTGATGCCGAGCGCGGAGACCATCCCCGGGTTATGCGCGGCGATCCTCGGTGTCGGTCTTGCCCGCACCAGAATCGGCAAGGTGATCAGGGCGGCCGCGCATAATCCGGGCATGGTGTCGGCGCTCGGCATCAACACCGGGCTGATCTATGGCGGGGTATTTGCGCTGGGCGGCATGCTGGCGGGCCTCGCCGGTGCGCTGGCCG
>JAXDOR010000212.1:0-21225 GCA_034668825.1 Alphaproteobacteria bacterium
GGGCGGGGCAGGAGATGCGAGATGTGTTTCCGCAATTCTCACCCTTCGCACTGCCCAAACTGGTCGCCCTTGACGGCATCGACTGGGCAGCGGCGGGACTCGATCTCGCCTTTTGCGCCTTGCCCCACGGCACAACGCAAACTGTCATCAAGAAGCTTCTCGGCACGGCACCGAAGACGAAAGTCGTCGATCTCTCGGCTGACTTCCGGCTGGCAGACGCGGATGCTTATGCAGACTGGTATGGACACGCGCATCAGGCACCTGAGCTGCAAGGCGAGGCCGTCTATGGATTGAGCGAAGTCTATCGCCGGGAGATCAAAATGGCGCGGCTCGTCGCCAATCCGGGCTGCTACCCGACATCGGCTCAGCTTCCGCTGATTCCGCTGATCAAGGCGAAGGCGATCGAGACCGAGGACATCATTGTCGACTCCAAGTCGGGCATGACCGGCGCGGGCAGGGCGGTGAAAGAAGAGATGCTGTTCTCTGAAGTGTCGGAGGGATTTCACGCCTATGGCGTCGGTCATCATCGGCACATGGCGGAACTCGACCAGGAATTCTCCAAGGCTGCCGGGCGTGATGTGACCGTCACCTTCACGCCGCATCTGCTGCCGATAAACCGAGGCATTCTCTCGACCATTTATGTACGTGGACGGCGCGGCCGGACGCCGGAGGATCTGCACGCCGTGCTCGCGAATGCCTATGCGAAGGAACCGTTCGTCCATGTGCTGCCGTTCGGCACCACGCCGCAGACGCGCCATGTGCGCGGGTCCAATATGACGTTTATCGGCGTGGCGAAGGACCGGATTCCCGGCCGCGCCATCGTTGTCTCGGCGCTGGACAATCTGGTGAAGGGAGCGGCCGGCCAGGCAATTCAGAACATGAATCTTATGCTTGGATTCCCGGAGACGCTTGGGCTCGAACAAGTAGCGCTGTTTCCGTGAGATCACACCACACGGAAGATCGCCAGCACCAACACGACCTGCGCCACGAAGCCAACGGCGAAGGTCAGCGTTCGTAGCATCGGGATGCCCAACGCGTAGATCGCGAAATGGGCAAGCCGTGCCCAGAAGTAGACCGCGCAAGCGATCGCCGTGGTCCGGGTCGAAATGTCGAGAGCATTGGCGATTAAAACCAGGCTGGCGAAAATGACGAGGTTTTCGACGGCATTAGTGTGCGCGAAATACATTCGCATCGCCCAGGCCGATTGCGGCGTCGCTCCCGGCTTCGGATTGTCCATGGCTTCCATAAGCCCGCGGACCGCTATCCGGTCGAGGATATAGGGTATCCACATCAGCCCGGTCATCGCGACGGTCAGCGTCAGCCAAAACAGCTCCGGAGGCATTATTCTCTCCCTTTAGGTCGTCGCGGCGTTATTTTCGATCATCGCATCAATCCCGTACTTGTACATAGGATCCCGGCGCATCCTCGATTGGCTTTAACTTACCGCCGCCCGGTATACGCGCCTTCGTTTCGCGAGGGTCGTGTTCCCTAATCCATTTGATCCAGTCCGGCCACCAGGAACCGGAATGTTCTTTGGCTTTGGCGAGCCATTTGTCGAGGTCCGCGCCGGTGGGTTTCGACCCGGTCCAATACTGATATTTTTTCTTGTCGGGCGGATTGACGACGCCGGCGATATGACCGGAGCCGGTCAGCACGAACCGCACCGAACCGCCGAAGAATTTGCTGCCGAGAAAAACCGATTTTGCCGGAGCGATATGGTCCTCGCGCGTAGCTAGATTGTAAACCGGAGTCTTGACCTTGCTCAGGTCGAGTTTTTTGCCCGCGATCGTCATCTTACCCTTGGCGAGGTTGTTTTCCAGATAGCAATTGCGCAAGTAAAAGGAATGGTTGGCGGCGGGCATGCGCGTCGAGTCGGAATTCCAATATAGCAAATCAAAAGCCGCGGGTTTCTTGCCCTTGAGATAATTGTTGACGATATACGGCCAGAATAGATCATTCGAGCGCATCATGTTGAAGGTTGACGCCATCTCTTTGCCTTCGAGATAGCCTCGCTCGGCCATCCGCCGCTCCAGCGCGGCGAGCTGCTCCTCGTCGACAAACACCTTGAGGTCTCCCGCCTGGGTGAAGTCGACCTGGGCCGCGAACAAGGTGGCGGAGAGCACGCGGGTGTCACGCTTGGCGGTCAGATAGGCAAGGGTAGTCGCGAGCAAAGTGCCGCCGACGCAATACCCGACGGCATGAACCTTGTTCTCTCCGGTCGCTTGCTTGATAGCGTCGAGTGCCGCGAGCGGCCCCTCGCGCATGTAGTCCTCGAAGCTTTTCTTGGCCAGGCGAGCGTCGGGATTGACCCAAGAGACAACAAAGACGGTCAAACCCTGGCCGACGCACCATTTGATGAAGGATTTCTCCGGGGTGAGATCGAGGATGTAGAATTTATTGATCCACGGCGGAATAATCAGGAGAGGAACCTTCAGCACCGTCTTGGTCGACGGCGCATATTGGATGAGCTGCATGAGGTCGTTCTGGAATACGACCTTCCCGGGCGTCAGCGCCAGATTACGTCCAAGAGCGAAAGCGGATGCATCTGACTGGCGGATTCTCAGCTCGCCATGACCCGCCTGGATGTCTTCCGCCAGCATGTGCATCCCACGCACGAGATTTTCGGCATTGGAGGCCAAGGTTTCGCGCAGCAGTTCGGGGTTTGTCAGCACGAAGTTCGAAGGCGAGATCGCGTTGGCGATCTGGCGCGTATAGTACTCCGCCTTCTGCTTGGTGTGGGCGTCAAGGCCGTCGGCATCCTTGACCAGACGATCAGCCCAGGTGGATGTCAGCAAATAGGCTTGCTTGAGGAAATCGAAGAACTGGTTGGACGCCCATTCCGGGTCGGCAAATCTTTTGTCCTTGGGATCGGGATTGGCGACGGCTGGAACCGCTTCGCCCATCAGGCGTTTGACGGCGTTGCCCCAAAGATCGAGATAGGCCTGGCCGAGATTGGATTGCAGCTCGATGGCGCGTTTGGGATCGGAAAGCCAATAATCCGCCACACGACCTAACGTACCGACGATCTCGGTGACGTCCTGGGCGAGATCCCCCTTAACCTGTCCGGCCTCGCGCGGCTTCAGATAAGCGGCGACCGCCTTGCCGCCTTCCTCAATGAGGCGCGCAAGGTTGCGCGAGAAGGCCTCAACATCGAAGCTGCTGACCTGGGCCGGGTTTGGGGAATTTTGATCATTCATGGGACGATAAAGGCCGTAAGCGCGCAGGCGGGCACCAATACTCGCCGCAGTCAGTCGTACAAGCGATGGTCGATATATAGGCCTTTCTGTCGGTGGTGTAGCTTCGTGCCGCCTGCCAGATTGCGCAGCGTAATATCAACATATTGATATTGCTAATGTTCCAGCAGAATTATCCGATGAGACAGATGTAGGTGGCGGCAGCTGGAGTCGGTTAAGTCGCGGTGGCGTAGGGCCGAACCCATGATAAAAGTCACCTTAGGGCATGGCCCGCAAGAATCGCCTCACGGGGCCAGGAGCAGAAGCCCATGGAAGAATTTCACCGCGTCCGCCGATTGCCACCCTATGTTTTTGAAGTGGTGAACCGCGCCAAGGCAGTCGCCCGCAACCAAGGCGCAGACATTGTCGATCTCGGCATGGGCAATCCGGATTTGCCGGCGCCGGCGCATGTCATTGAGAAGCTCAAGGAAACCATCGGCAGACCGCGTACCGACCGCTATTCGGCCTCCAAGGGCATCGCCGGCTTGCGGCGCGCGCAAGCTGCTTATTACGCAAGGCGTTTCGGCGTGAAGCTCAATCCCGACACCCAAGTCGTCAGCACGCTCGGGTCGAAGGAAGGCTTCGCCAACGTGGCGCAGGCGATCACCGCGCCGGGCGACGTCGTGCTCGTGCCGAATCCGAGCTATCCGATCCATGCCTTCGGCTTCCTGATGGCGGGAGGCGTGATCCGCTCGGTACCGTCGGAACCCACGCCTGCGTTTTTCGCGGCGGCGGAGCGGGCCATTGCCCATTCAATTCCGAGACCGATCGCGATCGTGGTGTGCTATCCGGCGAACCCGACGGCGTATGTCGCCGACCTCGATTTTTATAAAGATCTCGTGCTCTTCGCGAAGAAGCACGAGATCATGCTGCTTTCCGATCTCGCCTATGCGGAGGTTTATTTTGACGACAACCCTCCGCCTTCCGTACTGCAAGTTTCCGGCGCGATGGATATCGCGGTCGAATTCACCTCGATGTCGAAGACCTATTCGATGCCCGGATGGCGGATCGGCTTTGCCGTCGGCAACGAGCGCATCATCAGTGCCTTGGCGCGAGTCAAATCCTATCTCGACTACGGCGCCTTCACGCCGATACAGGTGGCAGCAACCGCCGCGCTCAACGGCCCCGACGACTGTATTCGGGAGATGCGCGATACCTATCGCCGCCGCCGTGATGCGTTGGTCGATTCTTTCGGCCGGGCCGGTTGGGAGATTCCATCGCCATCTGCTTCGATGTTTGCCTGGGCGCCGATACCGGAGCCGTTCCGCTCGCTCGGCAGCATCGAGTTCTCAAAACTTTTAGTTGAGAACGCCGAGGTGGCGGTGTCGCCAGGGATCGGATTCGGCGAATACGGCGAGGGCTATGTGCGCATCGCGCTGGTGGAAAACGAACAGCGTATTCGCCAGGGCGCCCGCAACATCCGGCGTTTCCTTGAAACCGCGCCGGAAAAGTTGCACAACGTGGTCCCTCTCGCCACGCGGCGCTGATACAGTTCGCATCAGTTTTTGGACATCCTATGGTAGCGCCGCTGAAAGTGGGTCTTGCCGGTCTGGGCACGGTCGGCTCCGCCGTAGCAGCAATGCTTGTGCGTTCGCACAAAGAGCTTACCGAGCGCGCCGGCCGTCCGATCGAGCTCGTCGCTTACGCGAGCAAAGACCCGCCTAAGGACTCCACGCTCGATCTGTCTAAGTTACGCAAGCTGCCGGATCCGGTCGCGCTGGCGCGCGATCCGGGCGTCGACGTATTTGTAGAGTTGATGGGAGGCGAGGGCGATCCCGCCAAGAGTTCAGTCGAGGCGGCACTCGGCGCCGGCAAGTCGGTGGTCACCGCGAATAAGGCCCTGTTGGCACGTCACGGTGTGGCGCTGGCCAAATTGGCCGAGCAGCATAACGCCTCGTTGTGCTTTGAAGCAGCCGTAGCCGGCGGTATCCCGATTGTAAAAACGCTGCGCCAGGGCCTCGGCGGCAGCCGCATTACGCGCATCTATGGCATCCTCAACGGCACCTGCAATTACATCCTCACGCGCATGTATAAGGAGCATCTGTCCTTCGCTCAGTGTTTGAAGGAGGCGCAGAAGCTAGGCTACGCCGAAGCAAATCCGACTTTTGATATCGGCGGCTTCGACACCGCTCACAAGCTTGCGATCCTGACGAGCCTCGCTTTCGGCACCGAGGTGGATGCCGATGCGGTGCATGTGGAAGGCATCGAGTCGATCTCGCTTGCCGATCTGGAAGCCGCGGACGAATTGGGTTATCGCATCAAGCTTCTCGGGGTCGCTCAGCGTACAGAGGCCGGTATCGAGCAACGCGTGCATCCAACCATGGTGCCGCGGGGCAGCGTGATCGCGGAGGTCGATGGGGTGACCAATGCCGTGGCTATCGATGCCGACACGATGGAACTCACCTTGATGGGGCCGGGTGCTGGGGGCGACGCGACTTCCGCATCTGTCGTTGCTGATCTCATGGACCTGGCTGCGGGCCGGCGCGTCCCCGCTTTCGGGCGCCCGGCTTCGAGCCTGGCAAAAGCGCAGCGCGCGCCGATGCAGCGTCACGAGGGCGGCTATTATATCCGCCTGCTGGCGCGCGACCGTCCAGGCTCTGTTGCGGCCATCGCCACTCATCTGGCAGAGCAGAATATCTCGCTGGAATCGATCGTGCAGCGCCATCGCGGGTCGCGGCCACATGGCGGGGATGATCCAAACAGTTCGGACGGGCCGCTTCCGGTGATACTCATCACCTATGCGACCACGGAAGCGGCTGTGCGCAAAGCTCTTGCCGCGGTGGAGGCCGATGGCGTGATTGCCGAGCCGCCGCAATTGATCCGCATCGAAAAAAACCGATGATGTCAGTCTGGAAATTATCCGAGGAGTAGGATTTATGCCGTCGATTACCGTTCAACCTAATCAGATACTCGAACGCATCTTGTCGATCGAGATCGTGCGGGTGACTGAGCGCGCCGCGGTTTCCGCCGCGCGTCTGCGCGGCCACGGCAGGGAGAAGGCCGCCGATCAGGCTGCGGTTGACGCGATGCGGCGCGAGCTCAACAAGCTGCCGATCGAGGGAACCGTAGTCATCGGCGAGGGGGAACTGGATGAGGCCCCGATGCTTTTTATTGGCGAGAAGGTCGGCAACAAGACCGGACCGAAAGTCGATATCGCGGTCGATCCGCTCGAAGGCACCACGCTCTGTGCCAAGAACATGCCGGGTGCGATTGCCACCTTGGCGATGGCGGAAGCGGGTACTCTGTTGCACGCGCCCGACGTCTATATGGATAAGATCGCCATCGGTCCCGGCTATCCCAAAGGCGTCATCGATCTCGATGCACCTGCCGATGAGAACATCCTGCGGTTGGCGAAGGCCAAGGGAGTTAAGCCCGAGTCTATCACCGCGATCCTTCTGGATCGGCCGCGTCACGCCGACATCATCGAAGCGGTGCGCAAGACCGGTGCCGCGGTCAGTCTCATCAGCGACGGCGACGTCGCTGCGGTCATTCACACCGCTGAACCGAAAACTGGCATCGACATTTATCTCGGTATCGGCGGGGCGCCCGAAGGCGTGCTGGCGGCGGCGGCGCTGCGCTGCATCGGCGGTCAGATGCAATGCCGGCTCATCCTCGATACTGACGAGCGGCGCGAGCGCGCCGCGAAGATGGGCGTCACCGACCCGCGCAAGCGCTACGAAATTGAGGACATGGTGAGAGGCGACTGCCTATTCGCCGCGACCGGTGTGACCACCGGCGCCATGCTCGCGGGCGTCAAGTTCAACAAGGACTTTATTGAGACCGATACGGTGGTGATGCGATCGGTCACCGGCACCGTGCGCTGGATCCGCGCCGAGCATCGTCAACTCGACAAGTTTCACCTCGATTAGGCGAGCCCGGCTGCAAGGCGGCTGCCGTCATGAGCGCCCGGTGCGAACGATCGATTTCGAAACATTGACCACGTCGCAACGGGAAACCGCGGCCGCGGTCCTGCTTCGCGCGCTCGCCCATGTGCCGTCGGCTTGGCGCGACATGAGCGAAGCGCACAATGAGGTCGCAACATTCTTCAGCGATCCGGAACGGCTAGCAATTGCCGCAATAGAGGGGGAGCGGCTGCTAGGCTGGATCGGCGCTATTCGCCACTCAGCCTTCGGCTGGGAATTGCATCCGCTGGTCGTCGATCCTTCCGAGCACGGTCGCGGCTGCGGCACGCTTCTGGTTCGCGCGTTGGAGCAGAAAGCAAAAGCAGAAAATGTCTGCACGCTTTGGCTCGGCACCGACGATGATTTCGGCGGCACGAACCTATTCGGCGAAAATCTTTATCCAGACGTGCTTGGCTGGTTGCAGCGGCTGGAGCCGCGCACCAAGCATCCCTACACATTCTATCGTAGACTCGGCTATTCCGTTGTCGGCGTGCTGCCGGATGTGGACGGCATCGGCAAACACGACATCCTGATGGCGAAGCGAATCCTGTAGGCTGCCGGGCATGACGATGTTGGCTATGCCTCCCATGACGATGAGCCGCCGCCTCTTCCTGGGCGTCGAGCGTTCGGTTTGCGGCCGCGCCTGGCGCGACCGGCTCGACGAGCGCGGCACCGCGCGCGCGCTGTCGATTGCCCAGCGGCATAATCTTCCCGAACTGCTCGCCCGCGTTCTCGCCGGACGCAATGTAGAAACCGACGACGTCGAGGTTTTCCTCGATCCGACCATCAAGCGGCTGATGCCGGATCCGCACACGCTTACCGCCATGCAGGCGGCAGCCGAGCGGATCGCGGACGCCGTCCAGCGCGGCGAGAGCGTTGCCATCTTCGGCGATTACGACGTCGATGGCGCTACGGCGTCCGCTTTGCTGGCGCGCTTTTTGCGCCAGGGCGGCCTCGATCCCATGATCCATATTCCGGACCGCATTTTCGAGGGCTACGGTCCGAATGTGGAAGCCATCCGCTCGCTGGCGGAGCGCGGCGCTAAACTGCTTGTCACCGTCGATTGCGGCACCACCAGCATGGAGCCGCTGCAGGAAGCGCAACGCCTCGACCTCGATGTCGTGGTCATCGATCACCATCAGGCCGATGAGGAATTGCCTCCTGCTGTCGCCGTGGTCAATCCGAACCGGCGCGACGATCTCTCCGGCCTCGGCCATCTCGCCGCCGTCGGCCTGACTTTCCTCACCATCGTCGCTGTGAACCGCGAGCTTCGCCGCCGTGACTTTTGGACGGAAGCCCGGCCGGAGCCGGATCTTCTCGACTTTTTGCATGTCGTTGCGCTGGGGACGATCGCCGACGTGGTGCCGTTGAAGGGGCTCAACCGCGCCTTTGTCGCCAAGGGCATGATTTCGCTGCGGCGGCGCGAGCATGTGGGACTTACCGCGCTGATGGACGCCGCGCGCTTAAGCGGCCCGCCGGAACCGTGGCATCTCGGATTCATGCTTGGGCCACGGATCAACGCCGGCGGACGCATCGGCCGCGCCGATCTCGGCGTGCGGCTGCTGATGGAGAGCGACCCCGTAGAAGGCGCGCGGCTCGCCGCCGAACTCGACCGGCTCAATGGCGAGCGCCAAATCATCGAGCGGACAACGTTGGCGGAGGCCGAAGCCGAGGCGATGGCGGCGCTCGGCCTGGAAGAGAAGGGCGCCGTCGTAGTGACCGCCGCCGAAGGCTGGCACCCGGGCGTCGTTGGACTAGTCGCCGCGCGACTGAAGGAGCGGTATTGCAGGCCAGCGTTTGCCGTTGCCATCGACCCGAACGGCATCGGCACCGGCTCCGGTCGCTCGATTCCCGGCGTCGATCTCGGCCAAGCCGTGCGCCGCGCCGTTGCCGAGAGGTTATTGCTGAAGGGCGGCGGCCACGCCATGGCGGCAGGCGTGACGCTGGCGAAAGGCGGGCTCGCGGCTTTTCGCGCCTATCTTGAAGAAACATTGGGAGCGGCGGTTTTGGCGGCGCGGCGTGACGACGCGCTGCTGATCGATGCCGCGGTGACGGCGGCGGGCGCCACTGCCGAAACGGTTGCGACCATCGCGCGTGCCGGCCCCTTCGGTTCCGGTAACGCCGAACCGGTCGTTGCACTGCCGGCGCACACCATCGTCTACGCGGAAGAAGTGGGGCAGAGCCATATTCGTGCGCGGCTAAAGGCGGGCGATGGCGCTTTCGTCAATGCCATCGCCTTTCGCGCGGCAGGGCAGAAGCTCGGAAACGCGCTGGTGCAGAATCGCGGCCGTGCCATTCACGCCGCCGGATCGCTCGCGCTCGATCGCTGGCAGGGCGCGGAACGCGTGCAATTGCGGCTTCTCGATATTGCGTCGACCGATGGCTTTCCGCAGTGATAGGAAATCAAAATGAATAAGCTCAAACTCTCGCTCGCGGTCGGTCCGTACGATCGGACCCGCGCCTTGCTCGACGGATCGGTCCAGATCGACGGCGTCGAAGCCATCTGCATGACGTTGCCGCCGGAGGAAATCTTCTTCCGCGCCTTTCGCCATGCCGAGTTCGACATCTGCGAACTGTCGCTGTCGAGTTTTACGGTGAAGACCGCGCTCGGCAACTGTCCCTATGTCGGCGTTCCCGCTTTCGTCTCCCGCGCCTTCCGTCATACCGCGATTTATGTGCGCACCGACCGCATCAAGACGCCAGCCGATCTTAAGGGCAAGAAGATCGGCGTTCCGGAATATCAGCTCACCGCGAATGTCTGGGCCCGCGGCATTCTCGAGGACGACCACGGCGTCAAGCCGTCGGATGTGACTTGGGTGAGGGGACCGATCGAGGACGACTCCCGGCCGGAAAAGATTTCCATCAAGCTACCCAAGGACGTGCGATTGGAAGATGCGCCCGACGGCGTGACGATTTCGCAATTGCTCGCCGAGGGAAAGATCGACGGCTTCATCGCGCCGCGTCCGCCGAAGCTCGACTTGCAAGACCATCCGAATATCGGCTGGCTGTTTCCCGATCCGATCGCCGCCGCCAAGGATTATTTTAAGCGCACCGGCATTTTCCCCATCATGCATCTGCTCGGCATACGTCGCGAACTGGTGGAGCAGCATCCGTGGTTGCCCGCAGCCGCGTTAAAGGCGTTCGAAGCGGCAAAAGCCGCGGCAATCGAGAAGTTAAGCGACACATCCGCGCCCAAGGTAACCTTGCCCTTTGTCGAGGAACAATTGGGCGCGGCGCGCAACCTGATGGGTCATGACTTCTGGGCTTATGGCGTCGCGCCCAACCGCAAGACCTTGGAGACATTTCTCCGCCGCCACCACAATGAGGGATTATCCTCGCGACTGGTTTCGGTGGATGAGATGTTCCATCCTTCTACTTATGAGAGCTTCAAGATCTGAGTTGGAGGCGTCATGGCATTCGTGTCCATAACGCGGCTTCGCGTGCGGTCATGGCGCTATTTGCCCGTTTTCCTGCTGCACGCTTTCCGCTCTACGCGCCAGGCCAAAAAGGCCGACGGGCTGATCTCGCTTTTGCTGCTGCGGAACGCCAACTTCTGCTTCTGGACGTCCACCGTTTGGCGCGATGAAGCTGCCATGCGAGTTTTTCTACTCTCGGGCGATCATCGGCGGGCGATGCCGCATCTCGTGGACTGGTGTGACGAAGCGTCGATCGTGCATTGGACGCAAGAGATGCCCGAGGTGCCGTCGTGGCCTGAAGCGCATCGGCGCATGCAGCAACAGGGCAGGCCTTCGAAGGTACGCCACCCTTCCGAAGCGCATCTGCGGTTTGAAGTTCCGCCGCCGCACGCTGCTTAGTCTGCTGCTTTGCTCGCCCAGCGTTACTCTCTACAGGCCGGTGAACCATACGCCTGATGCGGGAATTCTGGGCAGATCCGCCGGGCTTCATGTCGACGATCCTGGAAGAGTAGCAAGTTGTAGCTCGCGCGCAGCAACCGCCCGAAGCCGCCGTCACAAAAGTAGTTGTCGCGCAAAAGGCCAGATTCTAAGCTGCGAGACATGCGAAAACCCGTACTTGGAAACGTATATCGGAAAAGGGGAAGCCCATGGATCGCCGTAAATTCCTGCAGACCGCCACGCTTGCAGCCGGTGGCGTGGCGCTGGCGGCGGCGGAGGATCGACCCGTCGCCGCTCAAGGCACGACGGCCTCCGGAACGCCAACCGCCCCTACTTCGGGCTCCGCTTCATCCGACCGGTGGGCTCGACGCAGTCCGAAGGGGGCGCCGGTGGTGCGGCGCTTCAACGAGCAAGAGTGGCTTCTCGACAATGTTATCGCCACGCGCGGTGTCGATTGGGACCAGGGCCGCACGAGCGGCCTGATCCGCGCCTGCGGCGATGAAGCCAAAGGGGATATGGACGCCCTAAAAAAGCAAGTGAAGCGCTATGCCGACATCGCCCCTGCATTCGAACAACTGGCCCGGCAGCGCGAGGCGCGTGCTAAGGAGGCTGAAGCCAGCGGTAACAAAACCTCGGCGCGCGACAACTATTTCATCGCCGCGCAATATTGGGCATCCGCCATGTGGCCCATTGACGAGGTGAATGACCGCCTCCGCATGTACAACGAGCGGAAGAACGAGACCTTTGCCAAATACGCCACTCTGGCGGACCATCGCATCGAACGGGCCCAAATTCCCTATCGCGGCACGACTTTGTCGGGGATTTTTCATCTGCCGCCAGGGTATAGCGGCGGCAAGGTCCCGGTGATCGTCCTCATCCAAGGCATGGACGGCTACAAGGAAAAATCCGTGTCGCTTTATGGTGACAACTGGATGGAGCGCGGCGCGGCGGTTCTAGCCTTTGAAGGGCCGGGCTACTGGGAAGCGCCGCTACGCGGCATTTACGTCGACATGGCTGGCTGGGGTGAAGCCGGCAAGGCCGCGATGGATTGGCTGGCCTCTCGCGCCGAGGTGGATACCGGTAAAATCGGGGTGACGGGCAGTAGCTACGGCTCTCTGTTCTCAGTGGCCATGCTGGCTGCGGAGCCGCGATACAAAGCCTGCGCCGTAACCGGCACTTGCTATGAGCCCGGCGGGGAGACAATTTTCAATCGCGCTTCACCGACGTTCAAGAAGCGCTTCATGTTCATGTCGGGCATCACCGACGAGGGGGAGTTCGACGAGTTCCGCAAGACCATTGACTGGAAAGGTTACGCGGAAAAGGTCAAGGCGCCCTATCTGATCCTCAGCGGCGAGTATGACCAGCTTGCGCCGATGGAGCATACCGAGTCCTTTTTAAAAGCGCTCGGCGGTCCAAAGCAGCTCGTCGTCTATCAGGGCGGCACCCATAGTGTGACCGGCTCGTCGGCCTCGGTGAAAGGCCCGGAACCGCGGAAGCTGCAATCTGAATGGTTGATGGCCCGGCTCGAGGGAAAGCCCATAGACAGCGAGCGCTGGTTCGTGGATCTCGAAGGTAAAATAAGCAAGACGCGTGTTTCATAACCGCTTCTGACCACTGGTTTGACCTTGTGCAGGCTATAAGACCGCTTTGGATCAAACGCGGCGAACGGCCGCTACATGTCCGTTTGGCTGCTGATTTTGAAAGTGCGGATTGAGACTGAGGCTCAGCATTTCCTCCAAGCATTGCTCGCGGCCGACGCCAGATTGCTCTGTGTTGCGTCAAGCCGTCTTGCGCCGCGACAATTCGCGAAACGAAACTAGCCGCTGCCAGTTCTCGTCCCACAGCACCAGGCGGATGCAATGGAAGCTGTCGCGGATAGTGAGCCGTCCGACGTCGGCAAGCTCGGGATGCTCGCGCAGCACGCGCGGCAGCCGGTAAAAGGGCAGGCGGCTGCACAGATGATGCACGTGATGGATGCCGATATTGGCGGTGAACCAGCGCAGCACAAGCGGCAGGTCGTAATACGAGCTGCCTTGCAGCGCCGCCTCATGCATGTTCCAGCTGGGCGCGCGGCTCCATGATGTTTGCTCGAACTGATGCTGCACATAGAACAGCCATACCCCCGCCGAGGCAGCGAGCAGCGTGATCGGCAGTTGCACCAGCAGGAAGGCTTTCAGCCCGATGAACCAGATCAGCGTCGCGGCGATGAGCGCAACGGCGGCATTCGTGGCCATGGTGCTGAGCCACGGCGTCCAACCCGCGGTCATCAGGCCGATGGGAAGACGATGCCGGAAAATGAAGAGATAGGCCGGGCCAAGGCCGAACATCACCACAGGATGGCGGTAGAGACGATATTGCAGCCGGCCCCAGCGCGAACGGGCGAGATATTCATCCACCGTGATCGTATCGATGTCGCCGACGCCGCGGCCGTCGAGATTGCCGGAAGTGGCGTGATGCATGGCATGCGTCCGCCGCCAAAAATCGTAGGGCGTCAGCGTCAGCACGCCGGCGACGCGGCCGACCCAATCGTTCACCAGCCGATGCCGGAAGAAGGAGCCGTGGCCGCAATCGTGCTGGATCATGAACAGGCGCACGAGGAAGCCTGCGGCCGGCACGGCGACCAATAGGCAGAGCCAATAGCTGAAATGCAGCAGCGCCCACATGGCGATCCATAGCAGCACCAGCGGCAAGATGGTGATGACGATCTCGATGATGCTGCGGCTCGTGCTGGGATTGCGGTAGCGATTGAGAACAGGAATCCAGCCGCGCGCTTCCGGCGCGGTTGAGACGGCGTTCTGTTGGTGTTGCAAGTTGTTGATCCATTGTGGTGCGAGGCCGCACCCTATTCACGGCATTCGCCGGAGAATCGATTCAATCGTATGTAATATACCGGGGGGATCGGGTTTTTTTATGTCGCGGAAAGTGTGCAAAATTGCACAGGTGTCGGAGGATGCTCTTGGGGGTCGAGTCTCTTCTTTGTCATTACCAGGCTTGACGCCAGCTACGCTTTCCTGAGTCTCACGTGAATATTCTTCTCTTGAGTGAAGCTTAGCATCTCCTCCAGGCATTCCTCGCGGCCGATGCCGGACTGTTTGACGCCGCCGAATGGCGCGCCGAGGAAATGTTTTCCGACCTCATTGATCCACACATAGCCGGCCTCGACCGTCATGGCGGTGCGGTGGGCGGTGGAAAGATCGTTGGTCCAGATCGAAGCGGTGAGGCCGTATTCGACCGCGTTGACCTCCTTGAGCATCGTCGCCTCGTCGTTCCATTTCAGCACCGCGAGCACGGGGCCGAAAATTTCCTCGCGCGCGATCTTCATGGACGAGGTGACACCGGCAAACACCGTTGCCTCGACGAAGTAGCCGTCCGTCAGCGCCGGATCGTCCGGCCGCTTGCCGCCGGCGATAACGCGCGCGCCTTCGCTCTTGGCGAAATCGATGTAGCTCATCACCCGCTCGTATTGTGTTTTGCTGATGATGGCGCCCATCGTGGTCGCCGGGTCGGTCGGCATGCCGGGCTTAAATGCCTTGATGCGCTCCTTTACCCGGTCGAGCACGGCGTCGTGGATTTTCTCGTGCAGGAAGGCGCGGCTGGTGGAGCCGCAGGATTGGCCGCACCAGGTGAAATTCATGCCGCGGATGACGGCGTCCGCGACTTCCACGGGATCGGCATCGGCATAAGCGATCAACGCGTTCTTGCCGCCGAGTTCGAGCATCACCGGCTTCAGCGTATCCGCCGCCGCCTTCATCACCGCGCGGCCGGTGGGGACGCTGCCAATCAACGCGATCTTCGCCACATCCGGATGGCTGGCAAGCCGTGCACCGGCCTCGCGGCCGCCGGGCACGACGTTGAAGACGCCGGGGGGCAATATGCCGCCGATCAATTCCGCCAAGCGTAGCGAGGAAAGGGGAGCCTGTTCCGGCGGCTTGACCACGACAGTATTGCCGGAAGCCAGCGGCGCCGCCGACTTGCCGGCGCAGAACATGAAAGGGTGGTTGAAGGGAATGATGCGGCCGACCACGCCGAGCGGCTCGCGCACGGAGAAATTCACCGCATCGGGACCCATCGGAATCGAATTTCCCTTCATCTCGGTGACCAAGCCGGCGAAGAAGTCGCATTGCGCCGCGGCGGCCATGGCGTCCCCCACCATTTCCGTCACCGGATTGCCGCAGTCGGCGGCATCGATCATCGCCAGCTCATTGGCATTCTGCCGCAGCACCTCGGCGATGCGCCGCAGCAGCTTCGCGCGCTCGAACGGCAGCACGCGGCGCCATTCCTGAAACGCTGCCTTCGCTGCCGCTACCGCGGCGTCGATATCCTCGGCGGAGCCGTCGGCGACCTTTCCGAGAGATTTGCCGTTCGCAGGATTCAAGGTGTCCCCATAGCGACCCGATTTCGGTTCCTGCCAGGTGCCGCCGTAGTAGATTCCCCGGTGCTCGGGCAGGACCACCGCTTGCGACGACAGGGACTTGGGATTTACCGCGGACGTCATGGGATCACCTCACCAACACTGCGCGCGCTAGGCCGGCCTGATCGATTTGAGGCCGCCCAGACGGTTGATCAGCGCATTGGCACCGATGGCGACCACGAACAGGATGATTAGCGTCGCATACATGCGCGGCATGTCGAAGATGCTGTAGGCCTGGATGATCAGGAAGCCGATGCCACGGTTCGATAGCTTGGTCTCGGCCAGCAGCGTGCCGATGAGCGCGACACCGAGGCCGAGCCGCACACCGTTGATGATCGGATGACGCATCGCCGGCAGATAGATTTTCGTCACCATCTGCCATGGCCCGGCGCGGAAGCTTTGGCCGACCCGGATCAGCACCTTGTCGATCTGGCGCACGCCGGCGGCGGCGCTGAGCGCGATGGGAAAGAAGCAGGAGACCGCGCCCATGGCCACCTTAGAAGCGGGACCCACGCCGAACCACATGATCATCACCGGGAAGAAGATGATCTTCGGGGTGGGGCCGAGATAATACAGATAAGGCTCGAAAGCCTTTCCAAGGAAACGGTTGGCACCAAGCAGCAGGCCGACCAGGAGTCCAGAAAGTCCGCCGACCGCGAGCGCAACGCCAATCTCTCCGGCGGTGACACCAAGGTGGTAATAAAAATCCGGGTTGGAGAGGACCTTGACCAGGGCCTGGCCGATTTTGAGCAAGGACGGCACCACGTCCTGGTAAAGCCAGCCGGAAGCGGACACGCCTTCCCACAGCGCCAGCAGCGAAAGAATAATGGCGACGCGCAGCGCCGTCACCGGGGAGAACCCCGTGGTCGCGGCAGCGGTCGGTGTTAAGTGGCCGGTCTCAGCCATCGTTCAACTCTTTCCATGGCCATGAAAAAGCACACGCTGACAAGGATCACGAAGCAGATCGCGGCATAGGTTCCCGGCAGATCGTAGCGCTCGGCAAGCTCGTTGATGAGCTGGCCGAGGCCGCCGAAATTGATCAGGAACTCGACGCCGACAATATTGATCAAGGCGAAGATCAAACCCAGCCGGATGCCAACAAAAATAGTCGGCAGCGCCGCCGGCAGCAGGATTTTCCAGAACAACTGCCGCTGCGTCATTTTCAGACTGCGGCCGACGTTGATGAGCACGCGCCTCGTGCCGGAAAGCCCCTCGAGCGTCTTCAGGATGACAGGGGCGAGCCCGGCGGCGAAACCCATCATCACGATCGTGGTTGCGCTGCGCCCGAATATTACCAGGAATAACGGATACATCAGCACCGTCGGCGCCGAGGCCATCGCGGCGACCCAGGTTTCGGTGGCGAGCCGCAGCAGCCGGAATTGATAGAGCAGCATGCCGCCGCCAACGCCAATCAGCGTCAGCAAGATACCGGCCGACAGGCATTCGCCGGCTGTCATTAAGAAGCGGTGGGGGATGTCTTCTTCAAGGATGACGCGCTCAAAGGCGCCGACAATCTGCGACGGCATCGGCACGATGTAACGATTGATAACGCCGACGCGGATCAGCATCTCCATCATGGCAATGGCGATGGCCAGTATGCCGAAACCGAGAATGAGGGGCGCGTAATTTTGCCCGCGGCGAGCGGCGCTAGACGCCATGGCCGCCTCCCGGCCGCCGGCGCGCCTCGTCTTCCTGCATTCCGCGGCTCGCTTCCTCGCGCAGGTCGGCCCAAATCTGCGCGACATAGCGGCCGAAAGCTTCGCTGCCGACAACGTCGGAGGTGCGCGGTCGCGGCAGATCGATGGGAACGATGCGCTTCACCTTGCCCGGGCGGAAAGTCATCACCAGGATGCGGTCCGACATCTGCACCGCCTCGGTGATGTTGTGAGTAATCAGCAGCATGGTTTGCTTCAGGTCCTGCTGGATCTGCAGCACCTTGTCGCCAAGCAGCAATCGGGTCTGCTCGTCGAGCGCGGCGAAGGGTTCGTCCATCAAAAGGATTTTCGGCTCGGAAGCGAGCGTGCGCGCCATCGAGACGCGCTGACGCATGCCGCCGGAAAGTTCTGACGGATAGCGTTTCTCAAAACCGTTCAGGCCCACCAGCGAGACAAAATGCTGCGCGCGCTCGAGCCGTTCCGCCTTGGCCATTCCGGCGAGCTCCAGCGGGAAGGCAACGTTGTCGACCACCGTGCGCCAAGGGAAAGTGGACTCTTCCTGGAACACCATGCCGATCGCCGCATGCGGACCGGATACCTTTTCGCCGGCAACGGTTATGCGGCCGTCATAACCCTGCAGCAGCCCGCCGATGGCGTTGAACAACGTGGATTTGCCGCAGCCCGAAGGACCGATGACCGAGAGAAACTCCCCGGGGGCGACGGTGAATGACACATGGTCGACGGCGGTCACGACGTCTTCGGGCGTATGAAAACGCATGACCATGTCGTCGACGACAAGGATCGCCCGATCGGTATCCGTTTGCGGGATGCTCCCCCGGCGGAGCATCGAGACGGCAGGCATGAGACGTTCCCCTTGTTCTCGTTGGTTGCGTAATCGATCAGCGGAAGGTGTAAGTTTGCCCTTTTGAATTTGTCAGCGTTCGAGTCCCAGGATCGATGACGTCATTTCGCCAGCGTCCTGATCGAAAGTCGACGTGGAAAGTATTTCGCTGGCGCGTCCACCTTCCTTTAGAGATTTTACCATTTGGTCCAATGTAGGTGTATGTTCCGTCTGCTAAATAAGTTCCGATTCCGCCGTCACTGAAATGCAGGGCGCGACCGATAATAGGTCCTTGTGTCAAAATGCTTCCGGATACGGCTTTGCTTTTTTGGCTGGCCGCGACGGCGGGTGTTACGATGATCGCCGCTACAGCTATTCCGATGAAATGGCGCACTAGACTGTCCATGGCTTCTGACACTTTGCGGCGAAGAGTAGCTGGATTTTGAGCTTAGGTCGATAATTCAGCAATGCGGTTTACCTGCCTCCGCGCAACCGGGCGAGTACTTTGAGCCCGGGATAGCCGTCGGCCGGCTCCATCCCCACCTTTTGCTGGAAAGCCGCTACCGCCGCCACCGTATCGCTGCCCACCCTGCCATCCACGTCCGTGCGGAAGCCTTGTTCATTGAGGCGGCGCTGGATTTCCTCCACTTCGGCTGTGGTTAGTGTGCGTTCGCCGCCGGGAAATTGCTGCTGGAACGGACCGTCGCCGCGGACGAGATCGCCGAGATGGACCAGCGCTAGGGTGTAGCTCAACGATGGGTTGTAGGAGCGGAAAGCGAAGAAGTTCTGACCGACGAGGAAGGCCGGTCCGCCCGGTACGGGTAACCACAGCCGCACACTATCGCCCGGTCGCGCGAAAGGCTGCCCGTCGGCTCGTGCCACGCCCATGTCATGCCATTTGGTATAAGGCCGCCACGTCCGATTGTCGGCAAGGGCGGTCTTGAAGCCTGCCGGCAGCTTGGCCTCGCAGCCCCAGGTCTCACCGCGCCGGTATTTGCCGCGCACGGCCAGATAGCGCGCGGTGCCGGCAAGCGCGTCGTCAGGCCGACCGAACGGCAAGATGCGGCCGTCGCCGTCGTAATCGACGCCCATGTGCAGCCATACCTCCGGCATCCACTGGGTATGACCCATGGCACCGGCCCAGGAGCCGACCATGTCGGCGGGATTGGCCCAGCCGCGCTCGACAATGACCAGCGCATTGAGCAGTTCGGCTTCCCAATAGGTGCGCCGCCGCGGCTCGCCCCAGGCCAATGCGGCGAGCGCCGGCAGCACCGGACGCATGTATTTTGGATTATCCACCACGGTGCCGAATGAGGATTCCATGCCCCAAAGGCCGAGGAGGAGAAAACGGTCGATGCCGTAATCGCGCTCGATACGCCCAAGCAAATCGGCATGTTCCTGCGCGCGGGCTTTTCCGGTGGTAACGCGGAATTCCGAGCAGCGGCGATTGATATATTGCCAAAGCTGCTCGGTGAATTCGGGCTGCGAGCTCTGCAGCGCATAGACCCTGGTGTCGGGCTTGATCGCGCCCATGACGCGGTCATACGTCTTTTCCGACACACCACGCGCGAGCGCGCGATGGCGGAATGTCGCGACCCACTGATTGAAGGACATCCGCGATGATTGCGCGGATGCGTCACCAGAGACGGCTAGGGAGGCGGCAGCGCTGAGCGCATTCCGCAGCCAGACGCGCCGGCTTAAAATCGTTTCTGTGAACACACCGGCATTCTAGTCAGCGGCCTGTTTTTGGCAAAGGCTGCGTTGCTGGCTTATGGCGCGTGTACACGGAGAAACCCTACCCGTGACGGAACGCCGCAGCGGCTACCGGCGACGCGATCAGTCTTTCGCGCGCTCCACATACGAACCATCCGCGGTCATGACGACGATGCGGGTGCCGGGAGTGATATGCGTGGGCACCATGGTGCGGCCGCCGTTCGACAGCTTCGCTGGCTTGAACGAGCCGGAAGCGGTTTGGCCCTTCATGGTGGGCTCGGTCTCCACCACTTCCAGCGTGGCGCGCGGCGGCAACTCGATGGCCACAGCCATGCCCTCATAGATGCTCAATTTCACTTTCATGTTTTCTTGCAGGTAAACCGACTGGTCGCCGACAATGTCGGCCGGCACCGCTACCTGATCGTAGGTATCGTTGTTCATGAAGTGGAAGCCGTCGCCGTCCTTATAGAGATAATTGAACTCATGGTCCTCGACATGGGCGCGCTCGACCTGCTCGGTGGTCTTGTAGCGCTGCTGGGTCTTTACGCCGTCGCTGATCCGGCGCATGTCGACCTGGGTGGTCGGCGTGCCCTTGCCGGGATGGAAGTTTTCCGCGCCGAGCACGACGTAGAGCCTGTTGTCGATCTCGACGATATTGCCTTTGCGAAGCGAACTGGCGATGACTTTCACGAATATTCCTCAATGGCTGGGTAGCGCCCGTCAGCCTGGAGGGCAGGGTGGGCACGATTTCGGTCGCAACATACCCATCCTGAGGCTCAATGCCAGCGATTCCGGCAGTTTCGGCATTCCTTGAGGAAAATGCGTGCATGTCTGGCCCTTCCCCGTGGTGGACCCCCGACATGCATGCGGACCGCCGCCCGTTTCTTTCGGCACGGAGCCGAATTGCGGCTCGCTTGCGGCAATGGTTCGCAGGCGGGGATTTCGTAGAGGTCGAGACCGCCATCCTGCAGCTCTCACCGGGCAATGAAACCCATCTTCATGCGTTTACGACGGAGTTTCAGGCGCCCGACGGCACCCGGTCGCAGCGCTATCTGCGGACTTCGCCGGAATTTGCGTGCAAGAAGCTTTTGAGCGCGGGCGAGCGCCGTATTTTCGATTTCGCCCGGGTTTTCCGCAACCGCGAGCGCGGCCCGCTGCATTCTCCTGAATTCACTCTGCTGGAATGGTACCGCGCCGAAGAACCCTATGAGGTGCTGATGCAGGACTGCGCGGCACTGCTGGCGGCGGCCGCGGAGGCGGCCGGGACGACGCGCTTTTCTTTTCGCGATCGTTCCATGGACCCCTTCGCGCCGCCGGAACGTCTCACCGTCGCCGAAGCGTTCAATTGCTACGCGGGCATCGATTTGTTGGCGACGCTGTCAGTGCCAAACTCCGACCGCGACGCTTTTGCCGCCGCGGCGCAGTCCGCCGGCATTCGGGTGGCCGAGGACGATACCTGGGGGGACATCTTCAGCCGGGTTCTGGTCGAGCGCGTCGAGCCAAATCTTGGCCTCGGCCGCGCCACCATTCTCGATGAATATCCCGCCGTGCAATCGGCGTTGGCGCGGCGGAGCCAAGCCGACCCGCGCGTGGCGGAACGGTTCGAGCTTTATGCC
>JAXDOR010000213.1:0-14342 GCA_034668825.1 Alphaproteobacteria bacterium
GTGGCGGCGCGGCCGAGCGTGTTGCAGATGCCGTTGGCGCGCAGCCGGATTTCCGTGGGGAACAGTTCCGGCGTGTAGACGCCAAACAGCAGCGCGGTTTGCACATAGATCGCGACGATCAGCACGAAGCCGACGCTGAGCACGATCGTCGGGTCGGACGCCGCGTTGAAATTGCCGTAGGTCCAGCCGGCGATGATGGTCACGATCGAAGCGCCGATGATGCTCCAGCGCCGCCCGATGAAATCGGAGGTATAGGCGCCAAGCGCGCAGCCGAGCAGCGACCCGCTCGACAATACCAGCGTATAGCCGAGCGAATTGGCGATGGTGAGCCCCTGGCGGAGGAAAAACTGCGGCAGGAAGATCACAAAGCCGAAGATCAGCGTGTTGATGGTGATGAGGCACCAGCTCCCGACCAGCATGCGCTGGAGGATCGGCGGCCGCAGCATGGCCATCGCGTCCACCGGCGGCGTCGGCATCGTGACAATCGGCGGTAGCAGGGGCCCCGCGGCGGCAGCTTCCTTCTCGATCGCCTGCATCAGGGCTTCGGCTTCCTCGGTGCGCCCCTTGGCTTCCAGCCAGCGCGGCGATTCCGGCAGGTTCTTGCGCAGGTACCAGACGATCAGCGAGCCGACGCCGGCGACGACGAACATCGGCCGCCATCCCCAGGTTGGGATGATCAGGTAGCCCAGCAGCGACGTCGCCGGGAACCCCGCCACCACCAGGCACACCATGAAGGAGAGCCAGCGCCCCCGCGATTTCGGCGGCACGAATTCGGTCAGGGTCGAATAGCCGACCACGATCTCCGCGCCGAGGCCGAGGCCTTGCACGAAGCGACAGACGATGAGTTGCTCCATGTCTTGCGCGAAGGCCGCGGCGAGCGAAGCGAGGCCGAAGATCAGCAGGTTGACCTGATAGGTGAAGCGGCGGCCGAAGCGGTCGCCGAGAAAGCCGGTGACCAAGGCGCCGATGGTCATGCCGACGAAGGTCAGCGACAAAAATTGCAGGTTTTGCGGGACCGTCGAGAACTTGGTCTGCACGGTCGAGGCAAGCACGCTGCCGGCGACATAGAGATCGTAGCCGTCGAAAAACATGCCGGCGCCGATCAGCCAGAAGATGCGGTAATGGAATGAACTGATGGGCAGCCGGTCGAGACGCGCGCCCGCATTCACCGAAGTCGCCATGGTAATCCCCCCCAAAAGCGGCTCCGCCGCCGCCAGCCTTAATGGCCGGTCTGGGGTGATGGTAGCTAACTTGGCGGAAGGGCGCTACTGCTAAGCCGTCCTGTGTAAGTTTGCGTTCTACTGGTGCACGGCTTCCAGCTTGTAGCCGTCGAGGTCGATCACGAAGGCGGCGTAATAGCTGGGACTGTAATGCAGTCTCAATCCAGGCAGCCCGCAATCCGTGCCCCCGGCTCCGATAGCCGCGGCATGAAAAGCGTCCACCGCCGCACGGTTTGGTGCATTGAAGGCAAGATGAAAGCCCGGTCCGGGAGCGACCGCTTTCTGGGGTTTATGGAAAAGAGCCAGCCTATCCCCTTTGCCCTTTTCTCCGAATCCAACGCCGTTCGCATTTGTCCAAACACGAACAAATCCAAGAGGCGCTAAAATCCGGTCGTAAAACGCTGCCGCGCTATCAAGGTCCTTCACCCCGAAAGACAAGTGACCAAGCACGTTCTTCCTCCGCGCTAAAATCAAATCGTCTGATTGTATTCGCCGACCTCGGGATGTGTGCGCAGCACCGCGTCGATCACCTTGAACATCTCGCGCATGCGCTGCTCCGACACTGGGCTTTCCACCACCACCACCAGTTCCGGCTTGTTCGACGACGCCCGCACCAGGCCCCAGGTGCCGTCCTCGACCGTGACCCGCACGCCGTTGACGGTAACCAGATCGCGGATCGGCTGGCCGGCTACCTTCTCGCCCTTCTGCTTCGCCGTCTCGAAGTGCTTCACCACCTGATCGACGATTCCGTATTTCACCTCGTCGGCGCAGTGCGGCGCCATCGTCGGCGAGCCCCAGGTCTTCGGCAGCGCGTTCTTCAGGTCCGCCATGCTCTTGTCCGGGTTGCGGTCGAGCATGTCGCAGACCGCAAGCGCGAAGATCAGGCCGTCGTCATAGCCGCGGCCGAGCGGCTTGTTGAAGAAGAAGTGTCCCGACTTCTCGAAACCCGCCAGCGCGCCAAGCTCGTTGACCCGGCGCTTGATGTAGGAATGCCCCGTCTTCCAGTAATCCGCTTTCACGCCATTCTTGATCAGCACCGGGTCGGTGAGGAACAGCCCGGTGGATTTCACGTCGACGACAAAGGTCGCGCCGGGATGCAGGGTCGACATGTCGCGCGCCAGCATCACTCCCACTTTGTCGGCAAAGATCTCGTCGCCGGTATCGTCGACCACGCCGCAGCGGTCGCCGTCGCCGTCGAAGCCCAGGCCGACATCCGCCTTGGTGCGCAACACCTCGTCGCGCATGGCGTGCAGCATCTTCATGTCTTCGGTGTTGGGATTGTAGTTGGGAAAGGTGTGGTCGAGCTCGCAATCGAGCGGTACCACCTCGCAACCAATAGCCTCCAGCACTTTCGGCGCGAAAGCACCCGCCGTACCGTTGCCGCAGGCGGCGACCACTTTGAGCTTGCGTTTGAGCTTGGGACGCTTGGTAAGGTCGGCGATATAGCGCGCCGGGAAATTTTCGACGAACTCATAGGCGCCACCGCCCGGAAGCTTAAATTGTGCGCCGAGCACGATGTCCTTTAGCCGCGTCATCTCGTCGGGTCCGAAGGTGAGCGGGCGATTGGCGCCCATCTTCACGCCGGTCCAGCCGTTGTCATTGTGCGAGGCGGTGACCATGGCGACGCAGGGCACATCGAGATCGAATTGCGCGAAATAGGCCATCGGCGTCATCGCCAGCCCGATGTCGTGCACTTTGCATCCCGCCGCCATCAGGCCGGAAACCAACGCCATCTTCACCGACGCCGAATAGCTGCGGAAATCATGGGCGGTGACGATCTCCGGCTTCACGCCCATTTCGCGGATCAACGTGCCGAGCCCCATGCCCAGCGCCTGAATCCCCATCAGGTTGATTTCTTTTTCCAACAGCCAGCGCGCGTCGTATTCGCGAAAGCCGGTGGCCTTCACCAGGGGCTCGGACTCATAGGCATAGGTGTTGGGTGTGAGCGCGGGTTTCGGCTTGGGAAACATCGATGTCCTCAGGGAAATGCAGCGGAGCGCAGCAATAACCTAAACGAAGAGCGCCGGGAATGGTTGCCTCTGGAGGAGCCGTCATGGCCGGGCTTGTCCCGGCCATCCACGCCTTACTTCTTTGATGGACACAAAGACGTGGATGCCCGGCACAAGGCCGGGCATGACGTTCAAGACGTTATTGCTCCAGCACAAGCTTGCCGTTGCTATACTCGAAGCGCCGCAGCTTGGAAAGAAACGACAGGCCGAGCAGGTTCTCGCCCAGCGCCTCATCCGGCATGATCAGCGCCGCGACATTGCGGACGGTTATGTCGTCGATCTGCACCCGGTCGAGCTGCGTCTGCGCGGCACGGACTATCCCATTCGCGGTCCCGACCTGGGCGGTGAATTCTCGCGGTGCCGGATGCAAACCAAGACGGCGGGCATCGGTCGCGGTCAGCGCGATCACCGACGCCCCGGTGTCGACCATGAAGCCGATCTGCCGGCCATCGATCCGTGCATTGACTTGAAAATGTCCGCGGCTGTCGCGTGGAACGACCACGGTCCTAGCCCCTGCCGCCGCCGCCGCCGCCGCCGACGGCTCGGCGCTTGCCACCATCGCAACAGGCGCGGATGGAGAAGCCGTAAGCGGCGTCTTGTCGATGCTTTTGGCCAAGAACCCGCCGGCAAGGAGGAAGATTCCGGCTCCGAAGATGAGCTGTCGCATGATCCATCCATGAACCTGACGGATCACACCATGCCGCGCGCCAACGCGTGCCTAATAGGATCAAGATACTTGTCGCTTTTGGCTTGGATGGTGACCAAGTCATTAAACAGAAAACAAAAATTCGGCTCGGTAAATCAGCCGAGTTATTGGCGCGCTGGGCCGCCGACCATCCAGATTTCGAAAAACTTCACGAGAATGCGCGTCAATGACAGCATCGTTGCTCCCGCAACCCGCATTGTATCTCGCTCTGAATGTTCGACGCGGACGCCGCTGGCGAAATTCGTCACCATGGAAATGGCGAGCACGCGCAAGCCGATCTGGCGCGCTATCACGACTTCGGGCACCAGCGACATGCCGACAACGTCGGCCCCAAGCATATGAGCGGCGCGAACTTCCGCGGGTGTCTCGAACGAAGGTCCGGGGAACCACATATAGACGCCTTCGCTCGACTTGCGGCTGACGCTGGCAGCAGCCATGACGAAGCGTTCGCGCATGGTCGGATCGTAAGACGCGCTCATATCGACGAACCGGCCTTCTTCGTCACTCCCGATAAGCGGATTGAGGCCGCTCAAATTGATATGGTCTCGGATGACAAGCAGGGTGCCGGGCGCGATTTCGGGCTTAGTAGAGCCCGCGGCATTGACGAGAACCACCGCGTCGGCGCCGAGCAGCTTCACCGTTTCCAGCGGCACGCGCATGGATGCGATATCGCCGGTTTCATGGTAATTTGAGCGCCCTTTCAAGATAGCTACTCGCGCGGTGCCGAGCGTACCAATTATAAGTTCGGCATCGCTGCCGCCGACCGTAGGCTGGGGAAAACCGGGCAGCTCCAAATAGGGGATACTAATCGGGCCGACCAGATTATCGGCGATGGCCGCAAGGCCGGTGCCCAACACCAAGCCGACATTGATCGGCACATCGCCCGCGCGAGTCTTGATCAGAGCGGCAGCCTGTTCGCTTTCGCTGCGCATCACGGCCTCAACAATAGCAGCTCGCGCTGTCGCGCGAATCAGGTCCGCATAATAGCGGCCCGCGACCCAGTTGGCTCACCCGCATTTCCGCGAAGCCTAGGACCGGCAAAGCAAACAATTGTTTAATCTTTGCGCGGCTTGGCGCGGCGAGTCGGCGCCGCTTCGGCAGGATTATCCGGCCAGGGATGTTTGGGATAGCGGCCTCGCATCTCGGATTTCACCGCGGCGTAGCTGCCCCGCCAGAAACTCGGCAGATCGCGGGTCACCTGCACCGGCCGTTGCGCCGGCGACAGCAATTCAATGATCAGGGGGATTCTGCCGCCCGCTATGGTTGGATGGCGGTCGAGGCCGAACAGCTCCTGCACCCGGATCGAAAGCTTGGGCCCTTCCTCGGTGTATTCGATCGGCACGCGCGAACCGGTCGGCGCGGAAAAATGCGTCGGCGCTTCGCTCTCGATACGGCGGCGCAGGGCAAACGGCAGCAGAGATTCCAGCGCCGTGGCAAGGTCCGCGGCGGAAAGCTGGCCGAGCGAGGTCTTATCGGCTAGAAATGGCGTCAACCAGTCATCGACAGTCTCGGCCAGCGCGGCGTCCGACAGGTCGGGCCATTCCTCGCCTTCGCTCCGGCGCAGGAACATCACGCGGTCGCGCCATTGCGTCAGCGCCGGGTTCCACGGCAGCCGGTCGAGCCCGAGTTGCGCGATTCCCGCGGCCAGCACCCGCGCGGTTTCTTCGCTGGAGCCGACCGGTACGGCCTGGTCCTGGAGCACGATGGCTCCAAGACGGCGGCTGCGCCGTCCGCGCAGAGACGCAGTCGGCTTGTCGAAGAACACGTCCTCCCGGCTCTCAATGCGGCCGGCGAACCGCGTCTCGATTTCGGCGAGCGTGATCGCAGCGGCGAGCAGGATGCGGCTTTGCCCGGTCTTTCCCACCAGTTCAGCCACCGCGAGGAAGGGTTCACGCGCAAGCGCCGAGGCAGGATCGATCTGGGTGCCGCGACCATTCACCAGCAGGAACGAGTTGGTCCCACCGCCGCGGTTCTTGGCGATACGATCCGGATAGGCGAGTGCGAGGAGAGCACCGACGCACCCTTCACCTCCCCCCTTGAGGGGGAGGTCGGTGCGCACCGCGCGCCGGGTGGGGGATGTCTTTTGCTTTGACCCCCCTCCCCAACCCTCCCCCTCAAGGGGGGAGGGAGCGAACTTTGCTTGCGGCGACAGTTCAGGTTTCACAAGTGAAGCCCACCTCTCCGCCATCTTCCTTGCTTCCTGCCCACGCTGTGACCGATCGCGGCGCAGTTCATCGATACGATGGCGCAGGTCGATGTCATTGCCGCCCAATCCGCGCTCGACGAGGATGACGGCGATCTCAGCCGCCAGGCCGCCTGCGCCTTCGCGCGCCGCATCGATGATCATCCGCGCCAGGCGCGGGGGCAGCGGTAGCTGTTGCAGCAGCCTTCCCTCTTCGGTGATGCGTCCGT
Source organism: Alphaproteobacteria bacterium (assembly GCA_034668825.1). Lineage (GTDB taxonomy): Bacteria > Pseudomonadota > Alphaproteobacteria > Rhizobiales > Xanthobacteraceae > CANKHA01. The sequence continues at coordinate 6,348 of JAXDOR010000213.1, forward strand.
CCGCATCGATGGCGCCGAGTTCCAACAACAGCGCGCGCGCTTCGATAATCGCGGGCTGCGGCGGCGTATCGAGGAAGGCGAGCGTCGCCGGATCGGCGACGCCCCAATGCGCCAGATCGAGAACAAAGCCGGTGAGGTCGGCGGCCAGGATTTCCGGCTTGGCATAGGGTTCGAGGGCCGCGGTTTGCGGTTCATCCCACAACCGATAGCAAATGCCCGGCTCAGTGCGGCCTGCCCGCCCCCGGCGTTGATCCGCCGCCGCGCGGGAAACGCGCACCGTCTCCAGCCGCGTCAGGCCGACATCGGGTTCGTAGCGCGGAACGCGGGCGAGCCCGCTGTCGATCACGATGCTCACGCCCTCGATAGTCAGCGACGTTTCGGCGATGGATGTCGCCAGCACGATCTTGCGCCGACCGGGCGGCGTCGGCGCGATGGCTTGGTCCTGTGCCTTCAGATCAAGCGCGCCGTAAAGCGCATGAACCTCGATAGTCGGATCGCTGATGCGTTCCTGCAGAAGCGTCGCGGTGCGGCGGATTTCCGCGGCTCCTGGCAAAAACACCAGCACCGAACCTTTGTCGGCCTGCAATGCGCGCGTGACCGCCGCCGCGACCGGCCTTTCGATGGCATCACGCGGATCGCGCGGCAGATACCGCGTCTCCACTGGGAAGGCGCGCCCGGCGCTCTCGATAACCGGCGCGTCGCCAAGCAGCTTGGCTACGCGTGCACCGTCGATGGTGGCGGACATGACGAGCAGCTTGAGATCGTCCCGCAAACCCTGCTGCACATCCCGCGCCAGCGCCAAACCGAGATCGGCATCGAGCGAGCGCTCATGGAATTCATCAAACAAAACCGCCGAGACACCTTCTAGTCCCGGATCGTCGAGAATGAGCCGGGTGAACACGCCTTCGGTGACCACCTCGATGCGCGTGCGACGCGATATCTTCGAGCCGAAACGCACGCGCAGTCCCACCGTTTCGCCCACCTCTTCGCCCGACGTAGCCGCCATGCGGGCGGCGGCGGCGCGGGCCGCCAGACGGCGCGGCTCCAGCAGCAAAATCTTGCCGCTAACCCACGGCTCGTCGAGCAGCACCAGCGGTACGCGCGTGGTCTTGCCCGCACCGGGCGGCGCCACGAGAACGGCGCAGGCGTGTTCGCGCAGCGTCGCGGTTAACCGCGGTAGCACAACGTCGATGGGAAGCTGGGAATTAAAAGGCATTGAGGACCGTCGGGAAGAACGCCATGGTTAACACGTTCCTACATCGATCCCGGTCCGACCGTCGCGGGCGTAAAGGTGAACGCAATGTCTTCGCCGCTACATAGGACGTATGGGCAATAGTATGTCGATGAAAGCCAGCGCGAGCATGGCGACGGGACGCGTCGACTGGGTCGATTACGCGAAAGGCTTTTGCATCGTCATGGTGGTGATGATGCATTCGACGCTGGGCGTCGAAGCCGCAGCGGGTCAGCAAAGCTTCATGCACGCGCTTGTGGCTTTCGCCAAGCCATTCCGCATGCCGGATTTCTTCCTGCTTTCCGGGCTGTTTCTCCGACAAGTGCTCGACCGCGATTGGCGCACCTATCTCGACCGCAAGGTTGTGCACTTCGCCTATTTCTATGTGCTGTGGATGACGATTCAATTTGCCTTCAAGGCGCCGGCCTATGCGATGGAGCATGGCGCCTTTGGCACAGTGGCATTTTATCTTGAATCTTTCGTCGAACCCTTCGGCACGCTGTGGTTCATCTATCTGCTGCCGATCTTTTTCGTCGTCACCAAGCTGACACGGCCGGTGCCGGCCGCGATCATCTGGCTCGTTGCCGCAGCGCTGGAAATCCTTCCCATCGACACCGGCTGGACCGTGATCGACGAATTCGCCAGCCGCTTCGTCTATTTCTACACCGGCTATCTGCTGGCGCCGCACGTTTTTGCGATGGCGGCCCATGCCCAGGCGCGACCGCTCAAGACCACGGTCATCCTGCTGTTGTGGGGCGTGAGTAACGCGGTCTTCGTCCATCAAGGCTATGCCGAACTGCCGTTCGTATCGCTGGCTATGGGCCTCCTCGGTGCCGCGGCCGTCGTCCGCGTCTCGGCGCTGATGGCGAAGGGCGGTATTTTCCGGCCGCTGCGCTACTGCGGCGAACATTCGCTCGTCATCTATCTCGCCTTCTTCCTGCCCATGGCAGCGATGCGGGTCGCGTTGCTCAATACTGGCATGATCGCCGATCTCGGCGTCATCGCCCTGTTGGTGACGGCTGCAGGCGTATCCGGCCCGCTGGCTCTGTTCTGGCTGGTGCGCGGCTCCCGGCTGGATTTCCTGTTCGCACGTCCAGAGCGTTTCTGGCTGACGCGGAAGCCGCAGATGGCGTTGCAGCCGGCGGAGTAAGAAGGTTGTCCTCATCCTGAGGAGCGGCTGCAAGCCGCGTCTCGAAGGATGAGGACGCACATTGGCCGCCTACCCTTCGAGACGCCCTCGCTGGGCTCGGGCTCCTCAGGATGAGGCGGATTTCGCGGTTGTGGATCATCGGTTGATTCACCGCCTCGGACAGCCCACATTCGGGCCATGCCATCAACCGCCACGTCCGCTACGCCGAAGCCGGCGCCCGTAAAGCCCGCCATCACGCCCCGCGCGTTGAAGCCCGGCGACCATCTCTTCCTGGTCGACGGCTCCGGCTACATTTTCCGCGCCTATCACGCTCTGCCGCCGCTCACCCGCAAGTCAGACGGATTGCAGGTCAATGCCGTGCTCGGCTTCTGCAACATGCTCTGGAAGCTTCTCTGCGACATGAAGCCGGACGAGAAGCCGACGCATCTCGCGGTGGTCTTCGACAAGTCGGAGAAAACCTTCCGCACCGACATGTACACGGAATACAAAGCCAACCGCTCCGCGCCCCCCGACGACCTCATTCCGCAATTTCCGCTGATCCGCGAGGCGGTCCGCGCCTTCGACATCCCCTGTCTGGAAATGGCCGGCTATGAGGCCGATGACCTGATCGCCACCTATGCGCGGCAGGCTTGCGAGGCCAAAGCGACGACGACCATCGTGTCTTCGGACAAGGACCTGATGCAGCTCGTCTGCGACGCGGTCATGCTCTACGACACCATGAAGGACAAGCGCATCGGCGCGCCGGAGGTGTTCGAGAAATTCGGCGTGACGCCGGAAAAAGTCATCGAGGTTCAGGCGCTGATCGGCGATACCAGCGACAACGTGCCCGGCACGCCGGGCATCGGCGTAAAAACCGCGGCGCAGCTCATCATCGAATATGGCGACCTGGAAACGCTGCTCGCGCGCGCGGGTGAGATCAAGCAGGAGAAACGCCGGCAAAGCCTGATCGAGCATGCGGAGAAAGCGCGTCTATCGAAGCGCCTCGTCACGCTCGATCAGAAAGTGCCGCTGACGGTTCCGGTGGACGACCTGGCCGTGCACGAGCCTGACTACCGGCGGCTTGTCGCCTTCCTCAAAGCGATGGAATTCAACACGCTCACGCGCCGCGTGGCGGAAAAGGGCGGCATTGATGCCGGCGAGGTTGAGGCGGACGCGAAGCTGATTTCGGGTGCTCCTTCACCTCTCCCGCTGGCGGGATTGGTCGGCGCACGTCGTGCGCCGGGAGGGGGAAGTACCGACCTCTTCGCGCCCCCTCCCCAACCCTCCCCCGCAAGCGGGGGAGGGAGAACGGCCGGCACGGCGGGAGGAAAAGAAGAGGACCTCACCCCCATTTCCCTCGCCAATGCTCGCGCGGAAAAGGCGAGGCAGACCAAAATCGACCGCTCCAAATACGAAACGGTCCGCAGCCTCGACCGCCTCAAGCATTGGATCGCGCGCGCCTATGACGAGGGCGTCGTCGCCATCGACACCGAGACCAACAGTCTCGATCCGATGCAGGCGACGCTGTGCGGTTTCTCTCTCGCGGTCACGCCGAACGAAGCCTGCTACGTCCCGCTCGGACATCGCCAAGGTGGCGAAGGCGGCAAGGACAGCTTGTTTGCCGGCTCGCTGATCGACGGGCAGATTCCGGAACAAGCAGCGTTGGAAGCGATGAAGCCGCTGCTGGAAGACCTCAGCGTGCTCAAGGTCGGCCATAACTTGAAATTCGATTGGCTGATGTTTGCCCAGCGCGGCATCGAACTCGGGCCTTTGGACGACACGATGCTGATGTCCTATGTGCTCGATGCCGGGCGCATCGATCACGGCATGGACAATCTCTCGCGCAAATGGCTCGGCCACGAGACCATCGATTTCAACACCGTCACCAAGGAAGGCAAGACCAAGCTCACCTTCGATTGCGTCGCCGTCGATAAAGCGACGGAATACGCGGCGGAAGATGCGGATGTGACATTGCGGCTGTGGCAGGTGCTCAAGCCGCGCTTGCCTGCCGAACAGGTGGCCACCGTTTACGAAACGCTGGAACGGCCGCTGGTGCGCGTGCTGGCGCGCATGGAACGGCGCGGCATTTCCATCGACCGGCAAATTTTATCGCGGCTGTCTGGCGAATTCGCGCAACGCGCCGGTGCGCTGGACGCGGAAATCCGCGAGTTGGCCGGCGAGTCGCTGACTCCCGGCAGCCCAAAACAGCTCGGCGATATTTTGTTCGGCACGTTCGGCCTGCCCGGCGGCACCAAAACCAAGACCGGCGCCTGGGCGACCGGCGCCCGGGCGCTGGAAGAACTGGCCGAGCAGGGCCACGTCCTGCCGCAGAAGATTCTCGATTGGCGCCAGGTGTCGAAGCTGCGTTCGACCTATACCGACGCGCTGCCCACTTACGTCAATCCGGATACTCACCGCGTCCATACAAGCTACGCGCTGGCATCCACGAGCACCGGCCGGCTGTCGTCTTCCGAACCCAATCTGCAAAATATTCCGATCCGCACCGAAGAGGGGCGGAAAATCCGCCGCGCTTTCATCGCGGCGCCAGGGACAAAACTCGTCTCCGCCGATTATTCGCAGATCGAGCTGCGCCTGCTCTCCGAAGTCGCCGATGTGCCGGCGCTGCGCAAGGCCTTCGTCGAGGGCATCGACATCCACGCCATGACCGCGTCGGAAATGTTCGGCGTGCCGATCAAAGATATGCCCGCGGACGTGCGCCGCCGCGCCAAGGCGATCAACTTCGGCATCATCTACGGCATCTCCGCGTTCGGCCTCGCCAATCAGCTCACCATCCCGCGGGAGGAGGCCGGCGCTTATATCAAGAAATATTTCGAGCGCTTTCCCGGCATCCGCGACTATATGGAAGAGACCAAGGCCTTCTGCAAAAAGCACGGCTATGTGCTGACGCTGTTCGGGCGCAAGTGCCATTATCCCGATATCACGGCGAGCAATCCGTCGCTGCGCGCCTTCAATGAACGCGCCGCCATTAACGCCCGGCTGCAAGGCACCGCTGCCGATATCATCCGCCGTGCCATGACGCGGATGGAGCTAGAACTGACGCGGGCGAAGCTGAAGGCACAAATGCTGCTGCAGGTGCATGACGAGTTGATCTTCGAAGTGCCGGAGAAGGAAGTCGAGAAGACGCTTCCCATCATTCGCATGGTGATGGTCGACGCGCCACATCCCGCCGTGTCGTTGCATGTGCCGCTTCAGGTCGATGCCCGCGCCGCCGACAATTGGGACGAGGCGCATTAATTCGCCGCTAGGCGCTTTCGGAATTTTCTGTCCCGCTTCAAAAACCACTCTCGACTCATCGCCTGGCGGCGCGTCCGGAATGTCTCGGTATGCAGCAAGACCCAGAGACGCCCACGCGTCGAGCGCGCGCCGCGGCCGCCATTGTGCTGGGCCAGCCGGCGGGCCACGTCGGTGGTCCATCCGACGTAAGTGAGGTGCCGGTCCGGCGTCTGGCAGCCGAGGACATAAACAAAGCTGGGCATCCGGCGAGTATGTCCTGTTCTCGTAAATCCGAGCCTAACAACGGGCAGAGGCGCATGAAAGATGGTCGTCCCCGCGCAGGCGGGGACCCATAACCCCTGCCTTGCAATGGGCGCACAGAAGCAATACCGCTCCGCTAAATAATCGCACGTCACGGCGTATGGGCCCCCGCCTGCGCGGGGACGACAGTCTTATTTCGGCACCACGGCAATCGCCTCGACCTCCAGCAGCCCGTCCTCCCGCGCCAGCCGCACGATCTGCACGCTGGTGCTGGCCGGAAGCGCCGACATGTCGAGATAGTTCTTGCGGACCTCGCGCAGGATCGGCTGATGCGCCATGTCGACGAGATAATTGTTGAGCTTCACCACATGCTCGAAGCCGGCGCCCACCGCCGCCAGCGCCGCCTTCAAATTCTCAAACACCTGCACCGCCTGGGCGCGGAAGTCTCCCGGCGCGCCGACCACCTTGCCATCAGGCCCGACGCCGATCTGGCCGGCGATGAAAATCATGCGGCCGGGCATGGTGACCTCCACCACCTGGGAATAGGTCGGCGGCTTGGTCAGCGGGTCGGGATTGAGGCGGCGAATTTCGGCGGTCATGAGCGTCTCCTAGGTCAGGCGGTCCCTGATTATAGAGGCTGCGCCGGTCCGCCGCTCACCTTCGCTTGACGCCGCGTGGTAGTTGATGAAGCTTGCCGCCACGCGGGGATTCAATGGCTGAGCAAGGCTTCGTGCCGCATCTGTTTTTCGGCCTGGATGCGATGACCGTCTCGGCGGCGATCATGCTGATCACCTATGCCGTCATCATCTGGGACAAGCTCAACCGGGCGATCGTGGCGCTGCTCGGCGCCTCGATCATGGTCGTCATCGGCGCTTTGGACCAGACCGAGGCGCTAAAGGGCATCGACTGGAACACCATCGGGCTGCTCACCGGGATGATGATCCTGGTGTCGATCTCGCGCCGGTCGGGCATGTTTCAGTTCCTCGCCATCTGGTCGGCGCAGAAGGCAAAGGCCAGCCCCGCCGGCATCCTCTTGCTGCTCCAGATCACCACAGCCGTGCTGTCGGCCCTGCTCGACAATGTGACGACGGTCTTGCTGGTTGTGCCGGTGACGCTGGCGATCACGCGGGAGCTTGACGTCCCGCCCTACCCTTACCTCTTTGCGGAGATCTTTGCCTCCAACATCGGCGGCACGGCGACGCTGATCGGCGACCCGCCGAACATCATGATCGGCTCGCTGGTCGGGCTCGATTTCAACGCTTTCATTATCCACCTCGCTCCGATCATCGTGGTGGTGATGGCGGTGCAGGCGGTGATGATCCATGCCCTGTGGGGCCGCGAACTGCGCTCGACGCCGGAACGCCGCATCCTGGTCATGGGAATGAGCGCAAAAGAAACCATCGCCGACTGGGTATTGCTGAAGCAGTCACTCGCGGTGCTGGCCGTCGTCATCGCCGCCTTCGTCTTTGCCCGGCAATTGCATCTCGAACCTGCGACCATCGCTATGGCAGGCGCGGCGGTGCTGATGTTTCTCGATAACTGGCAGCATCACAACGAGAAACAGTCGCACAACGTGCATAAAACTTTCGGCGACGTCGAATGGATCACGATCTTTTTCTTCATCGGGCTTTTCATCGTCGTGCATGGCGTCGAGGTTGGCGGTTTGCTGGCGCTACTTGCCAACAAGCTGGTGGCCGCGACCGGCGGCGATCTCGCTAACGCCGGCTATGCCATCCTCTGGGCCTCGGCGTTTCTCTCCGCCATCGTCGACAATATCCCCTTCGTCGCCACCATGATCCCGCTGGTGAAGAGCATGGCGCCGGCTTTCGGCGGCGCGGACAAGATCGAGCCGCTGTGGTGGTGCCTTTCGCTCGGCGCCTGTCTCGGCGGCAACGGCACCCTGATCGGCGCTTCGGCCAATCTCATCGTCGCGGGGCTGGGAGAACGCAACGGCGTGCCGTTCCGGTTTCTCACCTACAGCCTCTATGCGGCGCCGATGACCGCGGTTTCGATCGCCGTCTGCCATCTCTACGTCTGGCTGCGGTACTTCTGATACGCGGCCCAGCGCTCATGCAGCGCTCATTAAGGATGCATTGACCAAGAAACACGGCTTTCCGCAGTCCTTTCGCCTGCTTTGGGC
>JAXDOR010000214.1:0-11348 GCA_034668825.1 Alphaproteobacteria bacterium
GTCGGCACGCTCATGGGCATCGTGTTGTCGAACATGCTTCCGGAAAAGCGCGGGCAGATCATGGCGCGGGCCTGGGAATACGGCCACAACCGGCTGGTAGGCGGTATCCACTTCGCCTCTGACATCGAGATGGGACGCATTGCCGGCACCGTGATCGCGCAAACGATTTCGACCCATCCCGACTTCAAAACGGAATTCGAGGCGGCAAAGGCCGAGTTGCGCGGCGCCCTCGGGCTGAGTGCTCTTGCTGCTATGGGCGGCTAGGGCAGTCGTATCGGTCGCACCGGCATTTTTCTCTGAGAATAAAGCGCGGGGGCGCTATATTGCGTCCCCATGACCCAACCGAACGACGATTACCTGATCCGGCCCGACCCGCAGGACAAGCGGCTGAGCGAGCGCGTCAGCGGCATCGATCAGACCGGACAGCCGGTCGAGATTTCCGTCGTGGTCGAGCGGGCGCTGACGATCTTCCTCAACTCACAGGAGATCGTCACCGCGATGACGATCGGCGACTACCCGGAATATCTGGCGATCGGCTATCTGCTCAACCAGCACATGCTGCTACCGGACGATGTCGTCACCGGCGTCGACTATGACGAGGAACTCGCCGTCGTTGTCGTCCGCACCAAACGCAAAACCAATTACGAGAAGAAGCTGAAGAAGAAAGTGCAGACCTCCGGCTGCGCCCAAGGCACCGTGTTCGGCGACCTGATGGAGGCGTTGGAGAATGTCACGCTGCCCAACGCCGAGCTGCGCACGTCGTGGCTTTACGCGCTGACCAACAAGATCAACACCACGCCGTCGCTTTATCTCGAAGCCGGTGCGATCCATGGCTGCGTGCTCGCCGAGCGCGACCGGCCACTGGTCTATATGGAGGATGTCGGCCGCCACAACGCCGTCGACAAGATCGCCGGCTGGATGTTCAAGCATCACGTACGGCCGGACGACAAGATTTTCTACACCACGGGCCGGCTGACCTCGGAGATGGTCATCAAGACGGTGCGCATGGGCATCCCCATCCTGGTGTCGCGCTCCGGCTTCACCGCCTGGGGCGTGGAGCTTGCGCGCAAGGCCAACCTCACCTTGATAGGCCGCGCCCGCGGCAAGCGCTTCGTTGCCCTCGCCGGCGACTCCCGCATCGTGTTCGATCAGGACCTCGCCTTTGTCGAGGAGGAGAGCGCGAAGCACCGGCGCAAGGCGGCGGTGCATGAGGATTGATTACTCACGCGAGCGGGTGATGCACGCTCGGTTACCCTCTCCCCTTGTGGGAGAGGGTGGCGAGCACGAAGCGATAGCGAGCGCGAGCCGGGTGAGGGGTCGGAATTTCACGAGAATCCAGACCCCTCACCCGCCCTCGCTTCGCTCGGGCACCCTCTCCCACAAGGGGAGAGGGGAAGTGGTGTTCGCCGGGGCGCCGGCGCAATGACTCCCACCCTCGGCCTTGTCCTTGCCGGCGGCCTCGCGCGGCGTATGGGCGGCGGCGACAAGGCGTTAATTGAGATCGGCGGCGCCACGATCCTCGATCGCGTGCTCGATCGCCTTAGTCCGCAATGCTCAAGCATTATTCTCAACGCCAACGGCGACCCCGCCCGTTTCGCCGGGGCCGGGCATCCGGTGGTGGCGGATGACGTGGCGGGCTTCGCCGGTCCGCTTGCCGGCATTCTTGCCGGCCTGGATTGGGCCGTTGCCCACGCGCCAGCCGTTACGTGGATTGCCAGCGTGCCGGGCGACTGCCCCTTCCTGCCCCGCGATCTCGTCGGGCGTCTGCACGAGGCGCGGGACGCGGCGGGCTTGCCCCTTGCCTGCGCCAAGTCCGGCGATTGGCGCCATCCCGTGGTCGGAGTTTGGCCGGTCGAGTTACGTCATGACCTGCGGCGCGCGCTGGTGGAGGAGGGTTTGCGCAAGATCGAGGTGTGGACCGCCCGCCATGGCGTTGCCATCGCGGAGTGGCCCCCCGAACCGGTAGACCCATTTTTCAACGTCAATACGCCGGAGGACGCGACGACCGCCCAGCGTCTCGCAACGCAGCATCCAGGCGTATAGGGCCTAGCTTGACCCGCGACTTTGTAATCACTTGATCTCCCCAGTACGGGGTCCATAATGCCAGCAGATAAGCATCCGAAGCTAAGATGCCGACGCCTCTGGGGGGAACGACATGCGCGTATTTCTGATCGCCTGCCTTGCCACCGTTATTCTCGCTGTCGGCGGGTTCTTCGCCATGGCCGCGGTGCAAAAGCCGTCCGGCGCAGCCTATGTCACCGAGGGCGCTCGAATCAGCCCGAGCTGGAGCTGGCGTCAGATGATTAGACGAACCCGGCCCGTGCCGCAAAATGCATCCGCCGGGATGCCACAGGGAGGCGAGGCGTTAGCTGATGAATGCGGCGTCGCCAGTACCTGGAGCTTCATCATGGTCGATTTCAGCGATTCCCCGACCGCCGATCCGACCTGCGAAAAATAGCCTTCAGCCGACGAGCGACGCGTAGGAAAGAAACCCGACCATTGCGCCGGGCTCAATGCTTGTCGTGTCCTCGGCCAGTTCGGCCAGCCCATCCGTCTCCGTCAATGACGTGATCACGCCCGCACCTTCCTGCGGATGCTTCACCGCTTCCACCATGCCGTCCGGCGCGCGGCGCAACGCTACGCGCACATATTCGCGGCGCCCCTTTTTCTTGCGGTAGGAAAACGCAGCCCGCACCGGCAGGGCTATGAGTGTTTGCGGCGAAGCGCCGCCGAGCCGCAGCAGCAACGGCCGCACCACGCGCACGAAGGTAACAAAAGCCGCGACCGGATTTCCCGGCAGGCCGGCGAAAGCGGCGCCATCGATGACGCCCATCGCCACCGGCCGGCCCGGCTTGATGGCGACGCGCCAGAACACGAGCTTGCCGATTTTTTCCACCGCGGTGCGCACATGATCGGCCTCGCCGGTCGACACGCCGCCGGAGGTCAGCACAAGGTCGTGATTTTTTGCGGCGTCGCCGATGGCGCGGGTCAACGCGTCCGGATCGTCGCGGACAATGCCAAGGTCCGTCACCTCAGCGCAAAGCCGCGCCAACAAACCCGCGAGCAAATAACGGTTGGCGTCGAACAGCGCTGCCGCGGGCCTCGGCTTGCCGGGCTCCACGATCTCATCGCCGGTCGAGAACAAGGCCACCCGCACGCCGCGGAAGACCTCAAGCCTTGTAAGGCCGAGTGCCGCAGCCAGCGCAACATCAGTCGCGGAGAGAACGCGGCCTGCCGCCAGAACCAACGAACCTGCCTTCACGTCTTCGCCGGCGAAACGCCGATTGGCGCCGGCTTTTAAGCCCGGCGGCACGATCACGGCCTCGCCATCGACGCGGCAGTCCTCCTGCATGAATACCGTGTCCGCGCCCGGCGGCATCGGCGCGCCGGTGAAGATGCGGACTGCCTCATTCGCCGATATTTCTCGCGCGGAATCCTGACCGGCGGTGACGCGGCCCGCAACAACAAGCCGGGTCTCGGCGCCGGGATGCAACGCTGCGTGCCGCACGGCATAACCATCGACGGCGGAGTTATCGAATGGCGGTAGGTCGATCGGCGCGACGATATCGGCGGCCAGCACGCGCCCGCGCGCATCGCTCAGCGCAGCGGTCTGCGTCTCGGCAATCGGCTGCACGCGTTCATGGATCAACCGCTCCATCTCGTGGAGCGGAAGCAGCGGTCCGGCAAAAGCAAAACAATCGTCTGTAAGCTGCGCCATGAGAAATCCTAGTAGCAAGACGCCCTCTTCGTCATGCCCGCGCTTGGCGCGGGCATCCCGCTTAGGTGGGCACGACCTTTGCCTTCCTAAGCGGGATGGCCGGGACGAGCCCGGCCATGACAATAACATTTCATGCTCGCCCGCCGGACAATGGCGCCGCATGGCGCAGCAAAATCTCGACAACGCCTTCCACATCATTGAGGTCAACGACGGGCACTGCCGCTCCCGGCATTGCCTGGTCCGAGGCGATAGCCACAATCCTGGGATCGTCGGGTTGTAGCAGCGGCTTGCCGACGGCTGTCCGGTGGATTTCGAGCTTCGGGTGGGCCTCGCGCTTGTAGCCTTCCACGATCACCAGATCGACGGGCGCGAGTTTGGCGAGAAGCTCGCCGAGCGTGGGTTCGGGCGCACCGCGCAATTCATGCACCAGCGCCCAGCGCGTGGCAGAGCCGACCAGCACCTCGGTTGCGCCGGCTATGCGATGACTGTGGGAATCCTTGCCCGGCTGATCGACGTCGAAACCCCCATGCGCGTGCTTAACGGTCGACACCGTCAGCCCCCGCGCGGTGAGCCGGGGAATGACCTTAGTGAGCAGGGTGGTCTTTCCGGAGCCGCTCCAGCCTGCCAATCCGATGATACGCATGGCCCCTTATAGCAAAACGCCCGGCGGATGCCGCCGGGCGTTTTAGCCAGTCGCGATCGGTTATTCCGCAGGGGTGGCCGACGGCCTGATTCCCGGCTGCCGTTGCGATTCGTTAGGGCCGGTCCGGGCCATCTCTTCCTGTAGCCATAGGCTATGGTGCTGCTTGGCCCAATTGAGGTCGACGGTGCCCTCCCCCATCGCTTCGAAGGCGCCTTCCATTCCGATGGTGCCGATATAGATGTGCCCGAGCATGGCGGCGACAAAGAGGACCGAAATGACGCCGTGGACAATCTGCGCGAGCTGCATGCCGCTGACGCCGGTTCCGTAGAACGGGAACATCAGCAGGTAACCGCTTATGGCCACCGCGCCGCCGCCGAGCACGACGATCCAGTAGATCATCTTCTGCCCGGCGTTGAAACGATAGGCCGGCGGATGATCATGGCCGACGATGCCGCCCCCGCGCTTGAGCCACTCTTTGTCCACTTGGCTCGGAATATTGCCGCCGATCCACATCAGAAAAATCACCACCACGCCGATGGTGAAAGGAAAGCTCAGATAATTGTGCGCGTATTTCAGCGCTTGCGACCAGCCGGTGAAAGCTTCCGGACTCATCAGCGGCAGCAACAGCGGCTTGCCGAAGGTGATGTTGAGACCGGAAATCGCCAGAATGACGAAGCAGGTCGCCGTCATCCAATGCACAGCGCGCTCTAGTGCGGTGAAGCGGACGATCATGCGGCCCGATCTACCGCCTTCGATCCGCACCATGCCGCGCGTCAGATAAAAAATAACCAGCAGCGCCAGAATGCCGAGAATGGAAATGGCGCCGATCCAGCGCAGCGTTACCTCGTGGAAGTGCCGCCAATCGCGACCGGCCGGCTGTTCGACGACCCCGGATTTCGTATCCGGGATGGTGACGCGGCCCTGCACGCGGTTGAGCTCGCGCAGCAACTGGTCCTCCTTCACCGAACTTGCCGTGGGATTGACCGAGTTCGGCTGCTGCGCGCTAACCGGCGGCGCTATCGCCAAGATACACAGCAGCGCCAGTGCACCGGCGACCAAACGGATGCGCGCGAGAAGCGTCGTCATGCCTTGTCCTCCCCTAACTCGTCCGCTTAAGCGCGGTGTCGGCCGGAAGGCAGGCACATGCCTGCTTCCGGTCTGTTGTTGTCTTACGACGCGATGGTCTCGCGATAAGCAGTCTGCCAGCCCCAGGCGCCGGAACCATAGCCACGCTTGGTGACGCGCTCCTTGTAAATTTGCGCGATGATCTCGCCATCGCCCGCCAGCAGCGATTTGGTCGAGCACATTTCCGCGCAGAGCGGCAGCTTGCCGTCGGCCAGGCGGTTGGAGCCGTATTTCTCGTACTCCGCCGTGGAGCCGTCGGCCTCCGGGCCGCCGGCGCAGTAGGTGCATTTGTCCATCTTGCCGCGCGAGCCGAAGTTGCCGACGCGCGGATATTGCGGCGCGCCGAACGGGCAGGCGTAGAAGCAGTAGCCGCAACCGATGCAGATGTCCTTGGAATGCAGGACCACCGCGTCAGCGGTCGTATAGAAGGCATTGGTCGGGCACACCGCCGCGCAAGGCGCGTCGGTACAGTGCATGCAGGCCATGGAGACGGAACGTTCGCCCGGCTTGCCGTCATTGATGGTGACGACGCGCCGCCGGTTGATGCCCCATGGCACCTCGTGCTCGTTTTTGCAGGCGGTGACGCAAGCGTTGCATTCGATGCAACGATCGGCGTCGCAGAGAAATTTCATTCGAGCCATGGTCGCGTCTCCCCAAAGCATTTTCCAGCGAAGTGCACAGCGGCTCGCCGGATAAATGCGTTCAACTTTACGCCGCGCTGATCTGACAGAGCGTGGCTTTTGGTTCCTGCATGCCGGTTACCGGATCGTAGCCATAGGTGGTGAGCGTGTTCACGCTCTCGCCGAGCACGATCGGATCGGCCCCCTTTGGATATTTGCTGCGCTGATCGACGCCTTGGAACCAGCCGCCGAAGTGGAATGGGCACCAAGCCACGCCCTTGCCGACGCGTTCGGTCACCAGCGCCTTCATGCGCGCCTTGGAGCCGTTCTCGGCGCCGGTCACCCAGACCCAGGCTCCGTCCTTGATGCCGCGTTCGTTGGCGTCGGCCGGATTGATCTCGACGAACATGTCCTGCTGCAGCTCGGCGAGCCATTTGTTGGAACGTGTCTCCTCGCCGCCGCCCTCGTATTCGACCAGACGGCCGGAGCTGAGGATGATGGGGAAGTTTTTCGCCACACCCTTGTCCACCGCCGCCTTTTGCACGGTGGCGCCCATATCGGCACGCGGAACTGCTTGGCATCCGGCAGCGTCGGATATTTGGCGACGAGGTCCGGACGCGGTGAGTAGATCGGCTCGCGATGCACCGGAACCGGATCGGGCAGGTTCCAGGCATTGGCGCGGGCCTTGCCGTTGCCGTAGTGGCAAACGCCGTGTTCCAGGCAGACGCGCTGGATGCCGCCGGAAAGATCGATCGACCAGGAGACCGCATCGGGCGTGGTGGGGTTGATCTTGTTGATCACCGCCATCTCGGCTTCGGTGAGGTCCTTGTCCCAGCCGAGCTTCTTCAATACGCCCAACGTGAATTCCGGATAGCCGTCCTTGATTTCCGATCCGACGGTGTAGGAACCTTCGGCCAGCAGCGTCTTGCCTTGATATTCGACGCCGAAGCGGGCGCGGAAGGTGCTGCCGCCGTCCTTCACATGGAGGTTGGTGTTGTAAAGCGTGTGCGTGCCCGGATGCCTTATTTCCGGCGTTCCCCAGCACGGCCACGGCAGCCCGTAATAATCGCCGCCGATCTCAGGCAGATCCTTCGGCGCTCGCAACGTCACCAGATCGAACTTCGCCTGGTTCTTCATATGCGCCTTGAGCCGCTCCGGCGACTGGCCGCAATAGCCGGTGGACCAACCGCCGCGGTTGATCTCGCGGAGAATGTCTTCGGCGACGGGAACGTTGTCCTCGACCTTGATGTTCTTGAACATCTTGTCGGCGAAGCCGAGCTTCTTCGCCAGCAAATACATGACCTCGTTGTCATCTTTCGACTCGAAGATCGGCTTGACGATTTGCTCGCCCCACTGGATCGACCGGTTCGACGACGTGCGCGATCCCGCCACCTCGTAGCTCGTGGCGATGGGCAACAGATAAGTGTTGTCCTTGCGCTCCGAGAGCACGGCCCAGGTGGTGGGAACCGGATCGGCGACGACAAGCAGATCCAGTTTCTCGATACCTTTCGCCGCTTCCGGCATGCGGGTCACGGTATTGCCGCCATGGCCCATGACGAACATGGCTTTCAGATTATCCTTCTGCGCCACATCGCCCTTTGGCAGCAGCGTAGCGTCGAACCAGCGGGTTGACGGGATGCCGGGCGTTTCCATCATCTTGATCGGCTTGCCGTCGGCAGCGGTCGCCACGTCGAACCGCGATGCCAGCCAGTCGTATTCGACTTCCCAAACCCGGCCCCAGTGCTTCCACGCGCCTTCGACCAGGCCGTAGTAGAGCGGCAGCGTCACGATATCGAGGCCGAGATCGGTCGCACCCTGCACGTTGGTGTGGCCGCGGAAGATATTGGCGCCGGTGCCGAACTTGCCGACGTTGCCGGTGGCCAGAAGCGCGATGCAAAAGGCGCGCACGTTGGCGGTGCCGACCGTGTGCTGGGTCGCGCCCATGCACCAGATCAGCGTCGCCGGTTTTTCGGTGGCGAACATCTTGGCGACGCGCTCAAGCTGAGCGCCCGGCACGCCGCTGACCCGCTCGACTTCGTCCGGCGGCCATTTCTCGACTTCCTTGCGGATGTCGTCCATGCCGTAGACGCGCTGAGCGATGAATTCCTTGTCTTCCCAGCCATTCTTGAAGATATGCCAGAGCATTCCCCAGATCACCGGAATGTCGGTGCCGGAACGGATGCGGACATATTCCGTGGCATGCGCCGCGGTGCGCGTCAGGCGAGGATCGATTACGATCATGTTCGCGCGATTGAGCTCCTTGCCCGCGAGCACGTGCTGCAGCGACACCGGATGCGCTTCGGCCGGATTGCCGCCCATGATGATCATGGTCTTGGCGTTGCGGATGTCGTTGTAGCTGTTGGTCATCGCACCGTAGCCCCAGGTATTGGCGACGCCGGCAACAGTGGTGGAGTGGCAGATGCGGGCCTGGTGATCCGAATTGTTGGTTCCCCAGAACGCCGCGAGCTTGCGGTTGAGATAGGCGCTTTCGTTGGTGAACTTCGCGGAGCCGAGCCAGTAGACCGAGTCCGGCCCGGACTTTTCGCGGATGGCGTTCAGCTTGTCGCCGATCTCGTTGATCGCCACGTCCCAGGAAATCCGGTTCCACTGGCCGTTGACGAGCTTCATCGGATATTTCAGGCGGCGGTCGCCATGCACGAGTTCGCGCGTCGCCGCGCCTTTGGCGCAATGCGAGCCGCGGTTGATCGGAGAATCCCATCCGGGTTCTTGTCCGATCCAGACCCCGTTGGAAACTTCCGCCACCACCGTGCAGCCGACTGAGCAATGGGTGCAGATATTCTTGCGGATCGTTACTGCCGCGCCTTTTGCCGCCGGCGGTCCGGCTTCAGCCCTGCGGATGGTGGAGAGCCCCATGGCGCCGAGCGTTGCCAGCCCACCCGCGGCGAGGCCGGAACGGCGCAAGAAGGTGCGGCGATCGAGGCGGCCGCTGGTTTGTTCGGCGAAAGCGGCGGCGAATTTGCCGTGGCGCGCCTGGCGTTCTGTTCTCTTGATCAGCACAGGTGCCTCCCTCAGCTCGGATAGCGGTTGACGCGATAAAAGGTTTTTACGCTTTCAGTTTCTTTGTAACGCGCCTTGCGTTTTTCATCGTTGGTTTCGGTGTCGGCCATGGCGGCACCGGCAAGCGGTCCCGCGCTCACCGCGGCTGCGCCCGCGCCTGCCCCCAGCACACGAAGAAAATCGCGGCGTCCGACCGTTGGCTTGTCCTGCTTTTTCATTGCCGACTCCTTGTTTCTCGATTCGTATTCGTTTTTGTTGCTCGAGCCTTCCCCTAGTTAGGCAACGCGAAGGCCTCCATCTCTACCTGCATGAACACGCGGCCAAGCGCGCCGACGTGCCGATAAAAGTCTGCCGCCTCGGCGCGCTCCAGATCGGCGAAGAAGCGCGCAATCCAAGGAGCCATGTGCTTTTCAAATAATTGCCGATCGGTCTCGGCCGGCGCCGGAAAGCGGCCGCCAACCACAGCCGCCATGATCTCGCAGAGAATCGCCGCGTGATCCTCAGGCTCCGCGTTGCCTTCGGCGCGCTCGATGCCAAGCGAAACCAGATCGTCGCGCAAGCGCGCGAGCGGACGCTCGTGCAGGAAGCCGGTCAGATAGTAGGAAGCGTAAGGCAGCAATTCGCCGCGCCCGAGCCCGATGAAAAGATCGAAGAATTCCCGGCTGACGCGCTCAGCGTCGGCTTGGCTCGCTGCTTCGGCGAGCGCCATATGCGCCAAGCCGAGCGGCGTCGCGTCGCCGCGAAGCCCACTCAGACGCCGCAAAAATTCCGCATCCGGCGCACGGACCAGCAGTGCCGCCAGCAGCGCATATTCCTGCGCCCGCGCGGAATCGACTTCATCGACATCGCTGGCCATGGTGGCGCGCTCGCGAAAAAGATCGGGCCGCAGCACCGCGCGACCGATGCCGGTGGTTTCCTCGACAATGGCTATGCGTTCGGCCGGAATGCGTGACCAGTTAGAAACCGACGGCTGCGAAATGCCTATTTTGCGGGCAAGCTCGCTCACGCCGCCCGCTGCTTCGATCGCTTGTTGAAGTCCGAGGTCGCGCATCGGCACGTTGTTGAACCGTTGGAACCCGTTTTAGAATGCTTCAAAGGCTAATGCCGCGGCAGGTGGCAGGTCAATAGTCGAAGGCTATGAACTATAGGATTACTCAGGCAGGGCGCCGCCGTGGCGCTGCCGAGAGGAAGGTGCATCGTATTCGGAATCGTATTCGGGTTTTTCTTCTATATGTTGCACCGCAACATCTGCTTTGCGTTCTTCGGAGGCCGTTTTAGGCCTGTCTTCTTCAAGTTTGTGCGAATCGGCAACTTGATTAGACCTTGGCGTCACCGGCTCCGGCTTCCGCATTTCGTGCATAGGCACATCCACGGATTCGCCTTGCGTTGACGCAGATTGAACCAACGGATTGCGGTCCGGAGACGGACGAACAGGTTGCTCGAGGCTCCCTGACTCGCCAAAAAGCTGCGCCGCCAGACGCCGGATGTCGTCGGGGCCGATAGAGCCGAAGCCGGGTATCGAGTCGGGTGCGTTGAAGTCCCACGCGTTTTCCGACAGGCCAATGAAATCGCGAATCGCCGGATCTGCCGTCCAGGCGCGGCGAAGAGCCGCACGGCTCAGGTCGGCCGGTACGCCGCGCTGCAGGAAGGCGCGGATGTCAGATCCGGCATGAATCGAATCAATCGACGGCAGGCTTTCAGGATCGAAGGCTGGGATCGTCTGCGCGGGCGCGGCCGGATCGTCAGTGCCTTCCTCGATCGAAGCCGGCGGAAGCTGCTTGGCGTCAGCCACTGCCTCCGCGCCGTCCAGCTTGCGGCGCGACCAACGCGAGAGAAAATTTCTCGGATCGCTCATTCTTGTTCGCCCTCACGCCGCCCCGCGCGGCGCGCCAGCGCCTCCGGATCGGCGCGGTCACGCTTGCGCTTGACGAAGGCCCGCTCGACGTGATGCTCAGCGACGAAAGCCGCGACGGTGTCGCGGATCGTATCAGGCATCGGCACCGCAGCAACAAGATCGGTGCCGGTCTCGGTGAAGGCTTCGCCTTCTGAAGCGTCCACAGTCACCATGACGATGTCATAGGGCGGCTCCGCTTCCCTAGGCCGCAGCGCGACCCATACGCTGGGCGATCCGGAGGCAAGATTGTCCCGGTAGTTGCTGGTCTCCGAGCGATGCAACGCGATCTGCGCCGAGCCTGCATAGAAAGTTGTCGTCCCGCCTTCGCTG
>JAXDOR010000215.1:0-3218 GCA_034668825.1 Alphaproteobacteria bacterium
GCATACGCGCTTTCCGCGCCCGATACCTAGACTCTATCACCGCCGGTCGCCGCCACAACCCGCCCATCGCGGAAGCTCCAGCTTGCGGGTCCGTGCCCGGTCACCGTGCCCTTCAGACGTCCAGGCACCCCATGCTAGCCAGCCGCAATTGGCCGTCGTGGGCGGAAATGATTGTCCGCGAAAGCGGAGCTATGTCGATGCGGTTGAATGACGATGGGGAGGCTTGGATCACATGGATGATTGCTGCCCGGATAACGCTTGAATGGGTGATAACGACGGTATGCCCGGCGTCACGGCGGTGATCGTCGATCCAGGCCGCCACCCGGCGAATGAGATGGACGATTGTTTCGCCGCCGTGCGGCGATGAGGTCGGGTCGTGGATCCAGGTCTCCAGGTCGCCAGGCTCCTGACTGTGAATTTCCTTCAGAGTGCGCCCCGACCAGCGACCGTAATCGCATTCTTTGAGAGCCGGCTCGACGACGCCGGCCAATCCGAGGGCCTCCGCCGTTTGGCGGGCGCAAAGCATAGGGCTCCGCCAAACCCGCTCGGGCTTGGCGATCGAGCCCGTGGCGGCCGCGGCCTGTGCCGCCCCCTTTTCGTCTATGGCTTCGTCGCCGGGAAAGGCGCCCAACCGCGCGGTAGCGGTGGAGGCGTGACAGATCCAGGTGAAGCGTGTCGCCATGCTCGACGCTAACTCATCCCCCAACATCAACAAATACCCTCTATCCTGGGCCGGAGCCTCACTTTTGGGTTGCGGGCACCCGTAGCGCTGCTAAACTGTTCGAAACTACAACGCTGTGGCGCCACCACGAGAGCAGTTCATTTGAATTGTGGTGCAAGTCACACCTTCGCTCTTAGCCTTGGGGACGACACAACGGAAACGCACTAAGGAATAAAGCCATGGCAACGATGAACTTAAGTCCGACTTTTCAGCCGGTTGCGATTCCACTCAGCGAATTAATGCCGTGGGCGATTTTCGGAAGCCTCATCATGTTCATGATGCTCTATTTTGTCGGCGCGGAGCAGGGTGCCACCTCTCTCTTCTCGGGCATGTATATCCATGAGTTCGTCCATGACGGACGTCATCTGCTTGGTTTCCCCTGCCACTAACGTCTGCCGATAGCGGGTATTGTCATGGTCAAAACGCTGCTTGTGCGTGGGATGATTGCTGGCGCCGTCGCCGGCTTGCTGGCATTCGGATTTGCGCGGGTCTATGGCGAGCCGCAGATCGACAAGGCGATTGCCTTCGAAGAATTGATGGAAAAGGCCGAACACGCGACCCATGACCACGGCAATGCGATGACGTCGGCACAGACGCCGAAAGCCGAAGAACCGGAATTGATCAGTCGCGGCGTTCAAGCCAGCATCGGATTGTTCACTGCCGTTGCGGTCTATGGCGCGGGCATGGGTGGGCTGTTCGCAATTGTCTTTGCGTTTGCCTATGGGCGAATCGGGGAGCTTGGCCCGCGAGCGACAGCGGCGCTTTTGGCGGGGGCGGGCTTCTTGTCGGTCGTGATCGTGCCGTTCTTGAAATACCCGGCCAACCCGCCTGCGGTGGGTAATCCCGATACGCTTGGAAGTCGAACGGCTCTATTCTTAATCATGATTGCTATTTCAATTGCTGCTCTCACCTTGGCCATCGGTGTCGCACGGCGACTTGTCGTTCGGTTCGGCGGTTGGAATGCGGCGATCCTTGCCGGTGTGGTATTCGTCGCAATTATTACCGTCGCTGAACTGGTCTTGCCGGACATCAGTGAAGTGCCTGAGCAGTTTTCAGCGGACGTACTCTGGCGCTTCCGGATGGCTTCGCTCGGCATGCAGGTCGTGATGTGGACAACCCTTGGTCTGCTGTTCGGAGGATTGGCGGTCCGGGTCCTTGACTCACGCAGCCCCTCCACGCCCTAGCGAAGGCTTGCTTCCCAAAGCCAGACCTTGGTCGCCCCTACGCATCGGCGGATCACTGCTTTAGGTAAAGCGCATGGCACGAATCGCAGGCGCTTCGCAGTTCCTCTGTAAGAGCCTTAAAATCAGCTTCCTTTTCCGCGCGGCTTATTTTGAACGCGGTTTTGGAGGCGGTGTTCGCTCGCTGATAGAAGTCCGCGAATTTCAGCCAAATATCCGGTGACGCAGCCGTGCCGGTTTCAGGATCCATCTCGACGTTAGGCTTCCACTGATTTGTGCTTGGCGGGAAGACATGTGGGAAAATCTGCAACATCACGGACATCTGGTCCGCCCGTTTGGTTCCGGTGGCGAGGTTGATCTTTCCCGATGAGGTCATTGCTTCGATTTCGTCCATGGCGTCACTGATGAAATCCATGAGCGTCCTACGCGCGAAGATAGCGTCTTTCGGCATGGCGGCGCTCTGGTCTTGAGCCAGCGCCATCCATTGCGTTCCGAGGAGAGCAGCCGCCAACACCGTCGTTCCGACCGCCAGCGCGCGCCGGTTCCGTGGCCGCGAGAATCGTTGTTTGAGACCGATCATGTTGCCTCCGGCTGATAGCCCAAGCGTTCGCGATTCATTGCGCGCCCATGGTGAAGCCGATCTGGCGGCCGAGGAAGACGATGGCGATCCAGCAGGTCAGCGAGAGGGCGCCGGCGATCTTGCCGGCGACAGGCACCGCGGCTTCCCGGTCCCAGGCGCGGAAATCGCGGCCGGTGAGGAAATGGAAGACCAGCATGTTGGCGGCGGCCGCTAGCAGCACCAGCATCTTGGCGCGGAAGTCGAGATTGGCGAAATAGCCCGTGGGCTGGCTGGTGAACATCAGTGCGCCCGTCATGGCGGCGAACAGGAAGGCGCCCCAGGTATAAGGCAGCACGAAATGCGCCAGGTCCGCGACCGGCCACTTGACCGAAGCCAAGCCGAGGAGTCTCAGGTCGAGAACGGCGATGGTGCCGATGACAAGGCTGATCGCCAGCACATGGGTTGATTCGATGGTGGGAAATGCCCAGGGAGATTGCTGGAGAAAGAGCGAGAGGTCGGTTGTCTCAAGCCATTCGAGCCATGCGTATACCAAACTCATTCAACCCTCACATAAGCGATCCAGCGCCCGGCGAAGAGGATCAGGCACCAAAGCAGGAAGCTGAACAGGGCGATGGCGATCTTGCCTCCGCGATGTCGCGGCGCTTCCCAGAATTCAACATCCCGCCTGAGTGAGGACTGGAACAAAAAGACGGTGACGAAGCCGATGAGCAACAGCAGCTCCTTCTGCTGAACCGCC
>JAXDOR010000216.1:0-3510 GCA_034668825.1 Alphaproteobacteria bacterium
GGTCATATTCTCCCGATGGCGAGGAAACGCGCACTCCGTCTACTTTCCGCTCATTGCCAAGTACCGCACGCACCTTCGCCTCATAGCGGATCTCGACGCCATTTTTGAGCGCAATTTCGCGCAACGCATGCAAAAGCCCAAGGCCGCCGCCGATCGGGTGGATGTTGATGCCGGGCTCAAAATAAAGCTTGTCGCCGACCTTGATTGTCTTCTCCATCTCCCAGCGGATTCCGATGTCTTTCATCCAACGCACCGCGGCGTTTGATTGATCGACGAGAATCCCGGCGAGAACCGGATCGATCCGGTTCTGCGTTACGCGATTCAGATCGGCGAGAAAATCATCGCGCGTGTAGGGTGGGATATGCATCCGCCGGAACGTTTCCATATCGAGATCGGGCGCGAATTCGCGCACCTCTTCGGCCCCGCCATGCACGAACCGAAAGCCGGTATGGGAAAAGCGAGCATTGCCGCCAAATTCCGTTTCCGGGGCCTTTTCGAGCATCACGACGCGCCCGGCACTTGCGGTCTTTGCGGAGATCGCCGCCTCGAACGCCGCACTACCGCCGCCGATCACGATGACGTCGCAAACCTCCCCTGGACCCATGATGTTTCTGACCCCTGTTCCCGGGAGAACTCGAACCTCCACACAGAGCGTTATGAGCGAGCCGCAGACGTTATCGATCGGCTCGCCTAAGAGGGCTCATTCATGGCCCTTGCTGCTAAGCAGGTTCTTCATGTAGGCGAGCGTTTCCGGCGGCGCGGAGCCGACCCGGGCGATGACACGCAGCACCTCCTCACCACTGATCGGGCTCACGTCGATCTTGAGCTTCCGCGCCTCTTCGAGATATTGCGAATCTTTGTGCACGGCGACAAAGGCGTTCTGCAGCGCCTTGGCGCGGTCGGCCGGAAGACCGGGTGGTGCGACGAAGGGACGGTCGATAAAGAATGGCAGTTCGGCCAAATCGATCAGCGCGCGGGCAAAATCGCTCCGTGCAAGCTCACGCGCGGTCGGCACGTCCGGAAAGAGCGGATGCCGCGTCGTGCGCGCGAACTGCACAAGGGCGCGCACGCCGCCCTCGGGACGAATCCATTGCGGCTTGATTGACTGCAGCGTTGAGATGGCGGTGAAGCGCGCGTCGATCTCACCGCGCTCTATCGCAAGAAACATGGAGCTGCTGCCGGGGTAGCCTGTGACGGTCTTGAGATTGAAGCCGAGCGCGTCGCGGGTGATGTTGATCATATCGTTGGAGCCGCCGCCTTCCGACGAGGCGCCCATGACGAGTGGCGCTCCGCCCGGCCGGCGCGCGTCCTCGGCCGACTTCACCGCCGCGTCGGTGCGCGCGATCAGGAGATAGGCGTCGTCGGCAAAGCTCGAAGAGGAGCCGAGCCAGATGAATTTGCTCGTGTCGAACTGGACATTCGGGTTGCCGCCGAGCGCGCCCAGCAGCACCAGATCGTGCGCTATTATGCCGAACGTCGTGCCGTCCTTCGGCGCGACGTTGTAAAGATAATTGGCCGCGCGCAAGCCGGCCGCGCCCGGCATGTTCTGCACGACGATGGTCGGATTTCCTGGAATATATCGGCCGAAGTGGTGAGCGAGCAATCGGCCATAAACGTCGTATCCGCCGCCGGCCGAGTTGCCAACGATGAGGTTAAGCTGCTTGCCCTTGTAGAAATCGGCGACCGGCTCTGCGCGTGCTTCGATCGCGGGGAACGCGAGAAGCATGGAGACCAGCATCCCCCAACGCAGCGCCATGTTTCTCTCCCATGCTTAGATGATTTGCGGAATCTCTTCGCCCTCGCCCGGAGGGCTCACGTAGAAGTCTGGATTCATGCGTGACGTCATGCCCTCACGCTTGAGCGCCTGCTCGTATTCCTGGCGGACGTAGGCGTCTTCCAGGTGATAGGGAATTGCGCTGCCGCCTTTGCTCAGGTCGATGGCACCGTAGTCCATGAGCTTCTCGCCGGGACGGCCGGGCTTGCGCGCGCGCGCGTTGTTGATGCCGAACCAGGCGGTGAGCCGCAGTGGCTCGGAGCTGGTGCCGAAATGCTGGTGGAACCAATCACCGCTCATGGGCGCGGCCGAAACCATGCCGACCGGCTCGTAATCCTGCCGCAGCACCTGGTCACCCTTGCCGTTCTTCCAAGGCGTGGTGCCGAGCGCTTCCGGCCAAGTGTAGGTGTAGCCCTTGCCTTTGACGCAGATCAGCACGGCGGCAGATCCATGTTTGTGCGCTTTGGAGTAACGCCCGTTCTCATGCTGCCCGACCCAGAGATAGAAACGATTGCCGGCCATTAAAGGCTCGACGCGGCGGTAGCCAGGCGAGCGGCGGTTATCCAGCGGCAGATCGGTGTTGACGATGTCCGGCACGATGTTGGTCCGCCGCATTGCGAGCCCGCGGACCGGGTCCGGCTCCAGATCGTCCTTGGGCGTGAAGTAATCCGACTCGCCCGAATAGCGATCGGTGAAATTGTGCGGACAGTTGAAAACGAAGCCCGGATTGTCGATCAGGTTCATGATCTGCGGCGCCGAGGTTCCGCACAATAGCAGCGCCGGGCTGGACGCCGCATTCACAAACCGGTGGTAAGCGTTGAGCGGGACGGAGAATAGCGAACCCTTCTGCCACTCAAACGTATGCCGCTTTTGTTGCCCTTCCAGCCAAATCTCGGTCGAGCCGCGGCCCTCGACCACAAGAACGACCTTCTCGTAGAAGTGGCGCTCGACATTGAGTGCGCCGGCGGAAGGGATTTCCACCACATACATGCCCCACACGCCCTCGGTGCCGTAAAGCTGAATGTAGGTCCCCTTGCCGCCGAGCCGCTTCCACGGCGTCATCGGCAGATCTTGCACCCGGTGCACGCCGATATCGCGGTAGACCGGCACGCCTTCCGCCTCCATGAAGGTGTCATAGGGCATCGGCTTGCGCAGGAACTTGCCAAGGCCCGCGTTCTCGCCGGCTTTAGGTTCGTGCCAGTGGGACCGATCGGTTGTATCGTGCATTGCAGTTCCTAAGGCTTGAGCACGACGCCATTGGCGCTGGCGTTCCCCACTTGCCCGATTTCCCCCGATGATTAATCGTTGGACAGCAGCGTATCCTTTCACGACGCATGTAGGAATAGGAATTTTTTTAACGGGGCCAGGGAACGTTGGCACACGAACAGGGGATTTCACCGGCAAAAACCGAAATCATCGCCGAATGTAAATGCGTGTCTCGGAGCCCCCCGGGGGCTTACTAAGTAAGCAGTAATGTCGAAAAGCGCCGTGAGCCAGTGAAAAGCCGCGCCGTGCCGCTGCAGCATTCTACAAAGTGAATGGACGGCGGTATGCATTTTCGTCTCCTATGTCGGGTTTAGCGTGCTCGTCGCAAGTCGGTCCGGGGCGGCTGGTGATGCTCCCCAAAACGGAGTGTCAATTGCGCGGCTGCGGAGAATGCGCGCGCTTGCATAAGTAGCGTCACGATCAGCCCGGCGATGCCCGATGCGGCCAAGATCATGGCGACGATAATGAAT
>JAXDOR010000217.1:0-2869 GCA_034668825.1 Alphaproteobacteria bacterium
GTCCGAGACTTATGCGCGCATGAGCGATCGGCGGCCCTATCAGCCCGACGCCGCCGGCGCGCAAAGGCGCGCGCTCAAAAATCGCTGTCTCGATCTGCTGACCGCCGACGGTAAATCGGAAGCCATCGCGCTCGCAGCCGATCAATACGCGAACGCGAACAACATGACGGATTGCATGGCCGCACTCGCGGTGCTGGCGCTGCACGACGTTCCGGATCGCACGCACGCCATCGCGGATTTTTATCAACGCTACGCCGGTGATCCGCTTATTGTTGATAAATGGTTTGCGCTGCAGGCCGGAATTCCGGAAAAGGTGACGCTCGCCCGGGTGCGTGCGCTAACCACGCATCCGGCGTTTTCATTGACCAATCCTAATCGCGTCCGCGCCTTGGTTGGCACCTTCGCGCAATCAAATCCCACGCAGTTCAATCGCACCGACGGCGCGGGCTATGATTTCGTCGTGGAGACCGTGTTGGCGCTCGACGACAAAAATCCGCAAGTCGCGGCGCGGCTGCTTTCCGCGTTCAAAAGTTGGCGGATGCTTGAGCCTTCCCGCCGCAAGCTCGCCGAAGCGGCGTTGCGCCGCATTGGCGCCGTCACCACGCTCTCGCGTGACGTGAGTGACATCCTTCAGCGCCCGCTGGCCGAGCCGGAATGACCGTAGATTTGAACTTTTGACTAATATATTGATTTTACTAGGTCATTATTACCGTCGTTTGCGTCCATGGCTAGAAAATATATTTGTGCGGCGCGCAATGTAAATATTGACTCACGGACTCTCGACAAATCACGGCGATTCGATTCTTATCGAACTTGATTCGAAGTGATGCGCCACATCCTTCCGATCATGGGTGACGGGGACTAATTCACATGGAGGCCTGAGATGGCGCGCGCCGAGGCGGCGAGTGCGTCTACGCGTCCTGATTCTATCAAGGGACTGGCGCAATCGATCGCCAAGCCGGCGTACCGGCGACTTCTTACCGCTGAACCTGCGCTACGCCGGGCGGTGCCGACCCTGATCATCGCTTTTCTCCTGACCATCTGCATCGGCGCGGTCGTCCAGGTGCTCGATCAGCGCCGGCAGGCGATCAGCAGCGCCACCATCGACGTCGATGCCGTGGCGGAGATTGTCGCCGCGCGTCTCGAACGCCCTCTGGACAAAGGCGACGCCACTCAACGTATCGAAGACATTCTGCGCAACGCTATACCGTCCTGGGCGACATTGGCAGGCCGCCGCATATTTGTCGCCAACGTGGAGGGGAAGGTCGTCGCATCTACGCCCACCGATGCCGGAGCGACCGGCCGTCAGCTCCTCGACATCCTCGGTCCCAGCCAGCCGCTTACCACCTTCGGCGCCGGCGCCGTCGTCCTCGAAGTCACCCTGCCCAACGGGATCGCGGTGCTGGCCACGGTCCGCGCGCTGAAGCCGCCCTACGGAATGCTTGCGGTCCTGCAGCCGCGCACGGATGCGCTGGCGAACTGGCGTTCCGACATGACGCTGACCGTCACTCTGTCCGCGACCACCGGCTTTGTCGTCCTCATCCTCGGTTTCGCTTTCCATTGGCAGGCCACGCGCGCACGCGAAGCCGATGTGATCTATGAGGCGGTTCGCACGCGCATCGATACGGCGCTCAACCGGGGGCGGTGCGGCTTGTGGGATTGGGACTTGGCCCGGGGGCGCATCTTCTGGTCGCATTCCATGTTTGCCATCCTTGGACTCGAGCCGAAGGACGACCTTTTGACCTTCGGCGCGGTCACCGCCCTGGTGCACCCCGATGACATCAATCTTTACGAGGTCGCCGTGCAGCTCGGCGACGCGAAAGCCCATTCGATCGACCACGCGTTCCGGATGCGCCATGCAAACGGCACTTGGATATGGCTGCGGGCGCGCTGTGAGTTGGTCAAGCAGGAGGGCGAGCCGGGCGTGCATCTGATCGGCATCGCCGTCGACATCAGCGAGCAAAAAAATCTGGTCGAGAGAACGGCCGCCGCCGACTTGCGGCTGCGCGATGCGATCGAAACCATCCCCGAAGCCTTCGTGGTATGGGACGCCGAGAACCGCCTCGTGCTGTGCAACTCGAACTTCCAAGGGCTGCACAATCTTCCCGACGACACGATCACCGCCGGCACCTCCTATGAGGCGGTCGTCGCGGCCGGGCGTAAGCCGATTGTTCGCAACCGCATCAGCAGCGAAGATCACCCCGTCCCCGGCGCACGCACTTTCGAGGCCCAACTCGAAGACGGCCGCTGGCTGCATATCAGCGAAAGACGGACCAAGGACGGGGGCTATGTTTCGGTCGGTACCGACATCACCGCGCTAAAGCTACACGAAGAAAAGTTGATGCAGAGCGAGAAGCGTTTGATGGCGACGGTTTCCGACTTGCGCCATTCGCAACAGACGCTTGAGTATCAGACCCAGCAGCTTGCCGAACTGGCGGAAAAATATGCGGAGGAAAAAACCCGCGCTGAAGACGCCAACCAAGCCAAATCGAAATTCCTCGCCAATATGAGCCACGAGTTGCGCACCCCGCTCAACGCTATCATCGGGTTTTCGGAAATCATGGAATCGGGGATGTTCGGTGCGCTCGGCGCCGACAAATACCACGAATATTGCCGCGACATCCGCGAGAGCGGGCAATATCTGCTCGAAGTCATCAATGACATTCTCGACATGTCGAAAATCGAGGCTGGCCGGATCAGGCTTGACCTCGAAGACCTCGAACTGGATCGGATTCTCGCCGACGCGATGCGCGTGGTGTCGGCGCGGGCCCAAGACAAGCGCCTTACCTTGTCCGCCGAAATCGCGCCGGACATCCATTTTCAAGCGGATCGGCGCGCCATGAAGCAGATCGCGCTGAATTTATTATCC
>JAXDOR010000218.1:0-11225 GCA_034668825.1 Alphaproteobacteria bacterium
CCTGAGGAGCATCGCGAAGCGATGCGTCTCGAAGGACAGGCGGCTCGGGCTTGTCGCCCATGGTTCGAGACGCGCGCTTACGCGCGCTCCTCACCATGAGGCCGCGTTTCCCGCCCCCCTGGTGGGACAGGGATAAGAAAGCATCACCCCAACAACCAACCAAAGATAAACCCATGCCACTCCTGACCCCACCCTCCCCTCCGCCCGCGCGTGTCGCCGAGTTGAAGCAGAAAATCCTCAACGCCACCGAGATGCTGCTCAATCAGTTGCTGGCGCGCATCGAGCGGCGCGCGGTGCCGCGCCCGCCGGCGCGCGGCCGCCTGCACAAGGCGATGGAGCGCCGCGCTCCCGACGGCTTCGCGCTCTGGCGTCTGTGCAATCGAAGCTCATGCCGCCGCGCCGGCGGATGCCGCCGCAATCCCTGGGAATGCCTGCCGCGCTATCTCAAGCGCAGGCCACCCGACTGCGCCGCCGCCGTGGTGGCGAAGTGGAAGCAACTGCAAAAGGACATCAGTTATATCGGCATCGACGCACCCGAGCCGAGGACGGCAACGGAGCTCGACATCTTGATGGCGGAAGCGGCCCAGCCGAGCGGCGGCAGCGCGCGCCAACCGTGTGGATCGAGGCGGCGCCGTCTTTGAATCCCGCCGGATGCATCCTATAGTGGCATATCCGCTCAACTGTTGGAGGAATGCCCATGCGCCGCTACGGACTCCTTGGCGCGACCGCCATCGCCTTGATCTGGCAAATCACCCCCGCCCAAGCTCAGGCGACGCGCACCTGGGTAGTGGGCATGGGCGACGATGCAAATCCCTGCTCGCGCACCGCGCCGTGCAAGACGCTCGGCGGCGCCTATTCCAAGACAGCGACCAACGGCGAGATCACGGTGATGGATTCAGCGGGGGTAGGCGGGCTGATGATTGCCAAATCCATCAATATCATGGCGCGCGGCGTGGACGCAGGCGTGGCGGGCACCATTACAATCAAGGCCGGCGCCAATGACGTCGTGAAACTCGACGGATTGAATTTTAACGGCTTCGGCAGCGGAACCATCGGCCTCGACGTTCAGTCGGCCGGCAACGTGGTCGTCCTCAACAGCACGTTCAGCGGTTATCGCGGAACTCCCGGCGCGGCGATGAATGTCGCGGCGCCCGCTGCGGTGCAGGTGTCGGTGTTCAATACCGCCCTCGTCCAGAATACCACCGCCATCCAGGCCGGCAGCAACGCGATCGTCTGGCTTTCCGGCTCCTACATCGCGGGCAACGCCACCGGCCTCGCCGCCAAGGACGGGACCATCATATCTTTCGGCAACAACACGCTTAGCGGGAACGACATCGACGGCGCTCCCTCCAAGACCGCCCCGCTGCAATAGCGGCGTCGCCAATTCGCGTCACGCAGGCGCGCTGCGCCGGAACAGGAGAAAACCGATGGTAATCAAGAAACCGTCCGTCGACATGACCGCTGCGGCGCGAATACCGGTGGAGCATGACGCGCGGCTGAAGAAAATCTTCGTCTTCGCCGAAGGCACCTTCGTGCTGCACAACGCCGCCGAGATAAAGAAGATCGTCATCGCCACGCCGGCTTTCGACGTCGCCGGCTGGATCGATCTCTCGAAGATGGCGCCGGGCGGCGACACGCTTTTCACCGAGGTCCGCGTCTCCTTCGCCAACCGCGTCAACGTGCTCTACCAGCGCACCGTGTTCGACGGCCCGCGGCTGATCACGCTCGGCGACATCGCCAACGGCCGCGACTACATGTCCGGCACCCATGTGGAAGTCTGGTTCCAGCAGACCGCGTCGCACGACAACTACGCCAAGCCGGTGGAATATGCCTATCAGTTCGTCGTCGAGTCGCAGTGAGGCGAAGCGGCGCGGGGAGGTATTTTACTTCGTCATGCCCGGCTTCATGCCGGGCATCCACGTCTTTCATCGCAATCGTCAAGCAGATGCGCGTCGTCCGGCGCATCCTTATATAAAGCCGATGACGCCAACGCCTGTCCGCGACAATACGGCGCTGCAGCGCTTCGAGCTGGAATCCGGCGGCGCCACCGCCGTTGCTTATTATCGCCGCTCGCCGGGTCTCATCATTTACGCATACGGAAGTGCCCCGGCAGATGCGCGAGCGCGGCATCGGCTCACAGCTCCTACAAGGTGCGCTGGAAGCGGTCCGCGCCGAAGGCCTCAAGGTCCTGCCGCGCTGCTCCTTCGTCGCCCATTATCTTAGCGAACATCCGGAATTTCAGGATCTGCTGGCTTAGCGCTTGCGCGACCGGCATGAATATAGGGCCGCGCGGGGTGTTTATCGCTCGATGCCGCTTGAGTCTTGACCGCCGGGACACGAAAGGAACGCCCATGAATACCGCCGAATTGGAAACCATTTGGGCGCCGCGCGTGCTCAGCATTTTGCGCATCATGGCGGGGCTGTTACTGTGGCAATCCGGCTTGCAGAAACTGGTGGGATTTCTCAATCCCGGCGCTCCGATGCCGGCGATGGGAACGCTGATCTGGTTTGCCGGCGTGATCGAAACCACGCTGCCGCCTTTTCTCATCCTCGGACTGTTCACGCGGCCGGTCGCTTTCATCCTCTCCGGCCACTTGGCCTTCGTCTATTGGATCGGCCACGCGCCGAAAGGCTTTTACCCCTTTGTCAACGGCGGCAGCATCGCGGTGTTGTACTGCTTCGTCTTTTTCTATCTGGCCTTCGCCGGCGGCGGTGCTTGGAGCCTCGACAACGTTTTACGGCGCAAACGGGTTATGACGTAGCCGGGGCTGCCTTTGCCCCCAATTCCTTGTCCTTCGCCTCGGCCCGTTTCGCCGCCGGACGTGCCGCGATCCGCGCCGCGTAAGCGGTGAACTCCGGCCGCTCCGGGATCATCTTGAACATGGTGCCCCAGCGGATCTGCGCACCGATCACGACGTCGGCGGCGGTGAATTGCTCGCCCATCAGCCACGGCCCTTTCTCCACCGCCTTCGCCACAACGTTCATCGTCGTATCGAAATCGCCGTAGCCCAGCATGCCCCGCCGCGGCTCTTCCTTGCGCGGCGCCGCGCGGTCCATCACCGCCGCCTCCAGGCAACCGGGTCCGAAGAACAGCCATTTGAGATAGACGCCGCGCCGCGGCGTCCCGACCGGCACGTTGAGCTTGGCCTTGGGAAATTCGTCGGCGAGATAAGTACAGATCGCCGCCGACTCGGTGATCACGGTATCGCCGTGCTTGAGCGCCGGCACCTTGCCCATGGGATTGATCGCGAGATAGTCGGGTTTTTGCTGATCGCCCTGGCCCAGGCTCAAAAGCTTGACGTCGTAAGGCTCGCCAATCTCCTCCAGCATCCACAAGACGATGGACGAACGGGACGGCGAGGCGTGATAGAGCGTCAGATCGGCCATGGTGTTATCTCCGGTGATATATTTTCATCGCCTGCATGCACAGCAGATGATTGTGCAGTCAATATGATGGCCCGCAAGGCGACCGGAACTTCCGCCATCCTAGAGGCTTAGTTCGCAAAGGAGCCCGCCATGGTCCGTGAAGGCCCACCCGAACCGGCGCCCCCGCCCAAGCACGACGCTTACCCCGGGCAGAAGGCGCGCGGCGAAATCATTCCGCGCCCGCCCGGACGGCTCATTGTCTTCGTCGCCGCTGTGACCGGCGTGGTCCTCCTCCTGATATTGTCGCGGCTATTCGCGTAAGGCCTTTCTCCGCATCGTTGCATTTCGGACAGCTTTTGGAGCCGAATAATTATAAGATACCGATCATGCCTCCGGTCCTGAAACCAACTCTGTGCCGCCTCGGGCCGCGGTTTTCCAGTTTTGTGCTGCTTGCTGTGGGTCTATCGTCGCTCCTGCTCGTCTTCGCTGTGTCTTCGGCGACGGCGCAATCGCTGCAAATATTCCAGAACTGCGCGAAACCCGACGTCGCGCTCAACGACAAGATCGCGGCCTGCACCGCCATCATCCGCGCAGGACAGGTGGACAACGGCAGTATGGCGGTGGCGCTTAACAACCGCGGCATCGCTTTCGGAAAGAAAGGCGAGCGCGACCGTGCCGTGGCCGATTTCCGCGGCGCCATGAAGCTCAACCCCGGTTATAAATCCGCGAGCAGGAATTTGACCGTTGCGCTTGCCGATCGCGGCATCAGTTTCGGCAGTGGGGGGAATTTCAGCGCCGCCATCGCTGACTTTCGCGAGATCTTGCGGCTTGACAGGGCTTATCCGCTGGCTGCGAGTAATCTGGCTATCGCTTATAACAACCGCGGCATCGCATCGGCGACGAGCGGCAATTACGTCAAGGCCATCGCCGATTTCAGCGAAGCTATTCGGCTCAATCCTAAATACGCGCCCGCTTACAGCAACCGGGCCACCGCTTATGCCAACAAGGGCGAGCATGATCGCGCGGTGTCCGACGCCACCACGGCGATACGCTTGGATCCGGCACTTGCCTCGGCCTATTTGGCTCGCGGAACGGCCCATGGGAAAAAACGGGATTTCGTCCGCGCCATGGCCGATCTCGACGAAACGCTCCGGCGCGCGCCAAACGATACAGCGACGCTGGACCGCCGTGGCCTGATCTATTTGATGCAGCAGCAATTCGACAGCGCTCTCGCGGAATTCGAGGCGGCGCTGAAGACCAATCCAAAACTTGCCAGTTCGCTCTACGGCCGCGGCATGGCAAAGCTGAAACAAGGCGATGTGGCCGGGGCTGAAGCCGACATAGCTGCTGCTAAAAAGCTTCAAGCGAATGTTGCTGATGAGTTTGCACGATACGGCATCAAATGACGAAGCGTGCCAGTCGCAAGCGTTGACAGCATTTATCCGGCAGCCATATGTTGATGCAACCTTAGATATAAATTTCCTGCAAAGAGGAGGAATCGATGCGCATTCCCGCAGGAGTGTTAGCGGTCTTGATGGCATCAATCAACGCTACCTGCGCTGGGGAGATTGTCGGCAAAGCCAGCAGATATTTTTGCGAAATGATTGTTGTCACCTGCCAAACGAACATGAATTCCTGCCCGCCGGTTTTTTCCGGCCAGATATTTCCGGGGCAAACGGTGGTCAGCGATACCGGTCAGCTTTGCTATCGGCGTTCGAAGACGCCGTCCGATTGCAATTCCGGACTGACACCTGATTGGATCTGCGACGTCAACACTAGCCCAGAACCGCGGAATTTTTCTATCGAGTAAGCCGTCTTCTCACTAATGTTGGTTGGGGGCGGGACGCAAGATCGTTGATGCCTTAGGTGTCCCCAACTCCCATCGCTTCAGTGGAACAATGATCTTGCAAACGAATTATAATGCTACTTATGGTTCTTCTCCTAAGGTATGATACGCTTGTAGATTGCATTCGGCTTTATTCCATGTTTCCATGCTCAAATAAATGTGACGGGGCATCTCGGCAGCGACGGGGTGGGATCCTGGCACACAAAATAAAATAACCGACGGGGAAGCGCCTTGCTTAGTGGCCGTCTGAATTTTTGCGGCGCCGCAATTGTGGCGTTGGCATCCGGACTCACAAACCGGATCCATCGATCCGCCGCTCGTTTCGACCACCGTTACGCCGACATCAAAAAAGCAACCAACAAGTCTGCGCCGACTTGATCGGCGGTGGCGATCCGCGGGCCTCGGCCCGCGGGACGAAGCGCGAACTACGAGAGCGTACTTAAAACAACAATGGCGGCGTCGACTCGATCGACGGCGACGCGCTGCGGGCATGCGTGCCTGCGGGGCGCAGGTGAATTGCGCGTGATTGATCGAAGAATCCGGCGTGGTCCGGCATGCCGTCGGGTTGCGCCTTCAAAAACAAACTGAGGGAGCACAACCATGTATCTATCACCAAAAGCATCGCGCATCCGACAACGCGAGGCTCAGAATGCGCGCAACAACCGCGCCGAGATCGTCAAGGCTCTTGGGCTTGGGCAGATCACCCGCCGCGACCTTTACCGATGGGGAATTTTCACCGGTGCCGGCTTCTTGGCTTTTAAGAACGGGCTCAGCCCCTTCGCTCCGAGCGCCTTCGGCCAAACCAGCCGCAATAGCGGCGGAGTGCCGACCGGCACGCCGCGCAGCCCATTATTCGGCGCACAAAAATTCACGCAAAGAATGCCGCGGCTGGCTCTGCAAACCCCGCTCCCGGTAACCCAAAACGGAACCGGCCTTACC
Organism: Alphaproteobacteria bacterium; assembly: GCA_034668825.1. GTDB lineage: Bacteria > Pseudomonadota > Alphaproteobacteria > Rhizobiales > Xanthobacteraceae > CANKHA01. Next base: position 6,152 of record JAXDOR010000218.1, read on the forward strand.
GCCACCGCTAGCATCCCCGGCGAGTCGCTGCCGGCGAAGCGGCTGTCGTATCACACCGACTTCACTGCCAGTCCATCTAATCCAGCATTCCAAAATCCGGTAACGCATGTGGGGCCGGTCGAAGGCCGCCCGCCCGGCGAGGTATTCTCGCATCAGCGGTGGAACGAGTTCTTTCCCAAGGTCGGCTACGTGATGTCGATTGCGGAGATCGCGCCGAACCAAAAGTTCCATCCCAATTTCCCCGCGCAGAATCCGGACAACGTGTGGACCTACGGAACCGGCCGCTTCTCGCAGGGTACGTTGCCTCCGTTCCTGATCAAGGGCCGCTACGGCGAGCCCATCATCACCCGCATCTACAATAACCTGCCGCTGTCGCGCGCGCAGAACGCCGGCTTCGGACGCAACGAAAGCCAGCTGCACTTCCACAATGCGCACAATGGCGCCGAGAGCGATGGCGCTGCCAACGTCCATCACTTCCCCGGCACCTTCTACGACTACCGCTGGAGCACGACGCTGGCCCGGCGCGACTACATCAACACCGGCGCCACTGATAATCGCGCATCAGGGCCCGACAACAGCACCGGTCTTGTCAATGTCGCGGGCGATTTCCGCGAAATCCAAGGCACGATGTGGGCGCACGATCATCGCTTCTTCTTCACCGCCGAGAACGTCTACAAGGGCAATCTCGGAATGATCAACTTCTACAGCGGCCCCGACCGCGGCAATGAATCGCTCAACGATGGGGTCAACAAGCGGCTGCCCAGCGGCTCGCTGCTGCCCTACGGCAATCTCGATTTCGACGTCAACCTGGTGATCTCCGACGCCGCGACCGATCAATCCGGCCAGCTGTTCTTCGACATCTTCAACACTGACGGATTCCTGGGCGACCTGATGCTGGTCAATTTCGCCTATTGCCCATTCTTCGAAGTGCTGCCGCGGAAGTACCGCTTCCGCATTCTCAGTGCCGGCATGTCCCGCTTCATCAAGTTGGCGCTTGCCAATTCGAGCGGGGCCGCGGTGCCGTTCAAGTTCATTGCCAACGACGGCAACTTGGTGGTGAACCCAATCCCGCTGACCGTGCTTGATCAGCAGGGCACTGCCGAACGCTACGACATCGTCGTCGACTTCTCCACCTTCGCCATCGGCTCCTCAATCAAGATGGTGAATTTGGCGCACCACGCGGATGGACAAAAGCCGGATCAGTTCCTGACTCTGGCGCAAGCACTGGCCGGCTCCACCAGCGATCCCGGCGTCGGCCCGATCCTGGAGTTCCGGGTCGTGAGTTCGGTGCCGAGCGTCGACGTCGTCGGCGTCACCCACTTCGCCACCGATGCCGATCCAAGCCAGGTGCCGAATGGCTTGACCGCGCAAATCCCGATCGTCACCCCGTTGCGGACGCGGTTCGTCGAGTTCGGCAAGTTTGGTGACGGCGGTTCGCGCAATCCGACCAATCCGGCGGATCCTTTCCAGGCATCTGGCGGCTGTGCCCCCGATTGCCCGGAAACTGCGGCCTTCCCGTGGAGCATCAAAGTCAATGGGCAGTCCGCCCACTCCATGAACGCCAACCGGATCTCGATGGAAACCGGAAAGTCCGGCGAAATCGAGCACTGGACCTACATCAACAGAGGCTTCAGTTGGGATCATCCGATCCATCTGCACTTCGAGGAAGGCGTGACCATGAATCGCGGAGGCGCGTCGATCCCCGCGACCGAACTAAACGTCAGAAAAGACGTCTGGCGGCTGGGTGCCGGGGGCTCGGTGACATTCCAGGTCCAGTTCGGCGAGTACGGTGGGTCCTATGTCAACCACTGCCACAACACGGTGCATGAGGACTTCGCACTGCTGATGCGGCTGCAGTACATGACCGGCGAAGCTGGACAACTGCGGGACATCGTCACTCCGACGCCGAATCCTTCGCCAAGCGGCGTGAACTATTCGACTCCGGAAGTTCTGCCTGAAGGGCTGCCCGGATTTAACGGCGGGCACAACACGCCTGGTCGCTAACAAGGCGTCGCCGCGAACTGACGCGTCGATGCGTCAGCGCCGCGGATAAAATGACCGCCGAAGGGTATCGCAAATGCCCTTCGGCGGAATCTACCAGGACGGCTCCGTCCCTGGGGAAGCAACCGCCTCGGATGTCTGGGCTTAGTCTGGCGATAGAAGCCTTTGTAAAAAACGCTCTAGAGAAAGCCTGGAGAGAAAAATGCGAAACGCGCAGCGAACTTTTCTGCCGGCTCTCGCAATACTGGCGGTCCTGGCTGTTCCTTACTTGATCCCATACACGACCGAAGCGCAAAGCCAGGCTCCAAGCCCACAGGTGCAAGAGAAGCGCTGGGGCTCAAACTATTTCCCCGACCTGCCTGTCGTTAATCAAGACGGGAAAACGTTCCGGTTCTATGACGAACTGATCAAGAACAAGATCGTCGTGCTTAGTTTCATCTACACGAGTTGCCGGGACATCTGCCCGCTCACCACCGCGCGGATGGCGCAGGTGGAGGAGAAGCTGGGCGATCTCATCGGCCGCGATATCTTCATTTACTCGATAACCGTCGATCCGAAAAACGACACACCGGAAAAGCTTAAAGAATATGCCAATGCCTACGGCGCCGGTCCCGGCTGGATGTTCCTGACCGGAAAAGAGGAGGACATCAGGATCATCACTGGTAAGTTCGGCGACCGCAGCACCAACGACAATCTTTACGACCATAAACTGGAAATCTCGCTCGGCAATGACTCGACCGGCGAGTGGCAGCGGGATTCGGCCTTCGGCGATCTCGATCGCCTGCTCTTTACGATCCGCTCCATGGATCCAAAATTCCGCAATGAACTGCCCGTGCAGGCGAGCACCTCGGCGGGCGATGTAGGCTTTGCCTTGGACACGCGGCCCGGACAAGTCCTGTTCAAGAAATTATGCGCGCCTTGTCACACTGTGGGCGTCGGCGACCGCGCCGGGCCTGATTTGCGGGGAGTCACCGCGCGCCGCGACAATGCCTGGCTGACAAGCTTCATCCAGGATCCCGATAAAGTATTCGCCCGGAAAGACCCAGCCGCGATGGAGCTGCTCGCGACATTCAAAGGCTTTCGCATGCCGCGATTGGGGCTTAGCGAACTTGACGTTGGGGACTTGATCAGCTTTCTCGGCTCCGAGACCGCGCGGCTGGACGCGATCAACGATCTGATTCCCACGGCAGCAAACGCCGGGCCGGAGCCCGATCACGGTGGTCATAGCCACGACCAGCACGACCATAGCGCTCACAGCCATCCTGAGCACAGTCACTGATAGGAAAGTTCTGCTGGCGCGGGCCAGCCCCGAGACGCACCATGCTCCGCACACTCAAGCGGCGTCAGGGACAACCCGGTTGCGGCCGTCGCGCTTAGCGCGGTAGAGGGCCTGATCCGCGCGCTTGAGAATTTTTGCGGCACTATCGTCAGTTCCAAGCGACGAAATGCCTGCCGAGATGGTGACCTCCAATTCGCTCGAGCCTTGCTGAATTGGGAAGGGTTCGGTCGCGATGCGCCGGCGCAGGCGCTCCGCGACCATCGTCGCGACCGCCATATCGGTCTCAGGCATCACGATGACGAATTCCTCGCCGCCATAGCGGCAGGCAAGATCGATGCCGCGTATCGACTTGCGGATGCGAACCGAGAATTCGCGCAGCACGTCGTCGCCCGCGTCGTGCCCATGGGTATCGTTGATCGCTTTGAAATAATCGATGTCGAGGATCAAGACCGTGAGCGGCTTGCCGCGCGATGCCGCCTGCTCGACAAGGCTTCCGAGATGGCTTTCCATATAACGGCGGTTGTACAGGCCGGTCAGCGGATCGGTGATCGCCATTTCGATCGAAAGCTGGACGTTGTCGCGCAGCCGTTCCGTATAGCGTTTCTTGCGGATTTGCGTGCGAACACGGGCGAGCAATTCGTTCTTGTCGACCGGCCGCAAGAGGAAATCGTTGACGCCGATCTCCAAGCCGCGAACCAGCCGCGCATTGTTTTCGCCTTCGGAGATGGCGAGCATCGGAAGGTTGCGCGTGCGCTCAAGCGACCGTACTTGGCTGCATAACCGCAACCCGTCGAAATTCTCCAAGCCGAGCGAAATGATCAGAAGATCATAATTTCCTTCGGCGGCGTGGATGACTGCTTCGTTGGGATCGACCTTCACATCGATCACGTGCTCGCCCTTGAGCATGGCGCTAAGCCGCTCGGAGGATGCCGCCCTGTCATCGATCAGAAGGATGCGGCCGTTGCGGCCAGTTTCCGCAATAGCCTCTCGCTCCGGACTCTGAATTCCGATCTCCCGTGAGGTCACTGCGCGCATGCGCAACTCGTCGGTCATCATCTTCAACCTGGCGAGGGACCGCACGCGAGCGACCAGCGCCACGTCGGACACCGGCTTGGTCAGGAAATCATCGGCGCCCACGTCGAGCCCACGCACGCGGTCGGAGGGCTGATCGAGCGCGGTCACCATGATCACCGGCAGGTGATGCGTTAATGGATTGGTTTTGATCTGGCGGCACACCTCGAAGCCATCCATCCCCGGCATCATTACGTCGAGCAGCACCACGTCGCATTCGGAGCGCTCGCAGATCGCCAGCGCATCGCGGCCGTTCATCGCCGTCGTGACGTCGAAATATTCCGCCGAAAGGCGTGCTTCCAACAGCTTCACGTTGGCCGGTACGTCATCGACGACGAGAACACGCGCGGTCATCGGCGATACCTCTCAGGCATTTCCGAGAAAATGACGGATGGTCTCGATGAACTTAGCCACCGAGATCGGCTTCGACAGATAGGCTTCACAACCGCCTTCACGGATGCGCTCTTCGTCGCCCTTCATGGCGAACGCGGTCACCGCGACCACGGGTATGCTCTTGAGTTCCTGATCGTCCTTCAGCCATTTGGTCACTTCGAGGCCGGAGACCTCCGGAAGCTGAATATCCATCAGGATCAGGTCCGGACGGTGTTTCCTCGCCAGATCGAGAGCCTCGATGCCGTTGCGCGTACCGACGGTCTGGTAGCCATGCGCTTCCAACAGATCATGAAAGAGCTTCATATTGAGCTCATTGTCCTCCACGATCAT
>JAXDOR010000219.1:0-9145 GCA_034668825.1 Alphaproteobacteria bacterium
GCGGTTGACGTTCTCGTCGAATTGCATGGCCGTCAGCTTCCCGAAGTGCTGCCGATCTCGCCCCATGTCGAGTACCGCATTCCACGCTACGATATGGACGCGTTCCTGATCGAGGCCGAGCTCTTGATCGACTGGTATCTGCCGCGCTTGAACGCGGCGATCTCGCCCGCCACCCGCGCGACCTTCGTGGCACTGTGGCGCGATGCCTTACAACCCGCCGTCGAGGCGCCGCCCACCTGGGTGTTGCGCGACTTCCACTCGCCGAACCTGTTGTGGCTGGACGAGCGGGATGATTTGGCGCGGCTTGGCATTCTGGATTTTCAGGACGCGGTGCTCGGGCCTGCCGCCTATGACCTCGCTTCGCTCTTGCAAGATGCGCGGATCGATGTTCCCGAGGCCACGGAACTCGCGTTGCTTGGACGCTACGCCACGGCGCGGCGCGAAACCGACCCAAATTTTGACGCCGCCCTTTTCGTCAAGAGCTACGCCGTCGTCGCCGCGCAACGCGCCACAAAGATTCTGGGGATTTTCGCCCGGCTCGACCGGCGCGACGGCAAGCCGCAATATTTACGTCACATGCCAAGGATATGGGGATATCTGCAGCGTTCGCTGGCGCATCCTGCGCTGGCCCCGTTGCGCGCCTGGTACGACGCGCACGTTCCCGCAGTGAAACCTATATAGGGCAGATGACAGAGCCAACCTCACAGCCGTCAACCAACGTCCCCCGCCGCGCCATCGTTCTCGCCGCCGGACTGGGAACGCGGATGCGTCCCGTCAGTGATACTCGCCCGAAACCGCTGGTCCCCGTCGGCGGCAAGCCTCTGATCGACCACGTACTGGACCGGCTGGCGGATGCCGGCGTTGAGCAGACGGTAGTCAACGTTCATTACCTCGCCGATCAAATAGAGGGGCATTTGGCGACGCGGCAGCGCCCGCGCATCCTGATCTCCGATGAGCGCAAGCAATTGCTCGGCACCGGAGGCGGCGTCGTGCAGGCTTTGCCCATGCTCGGCGGCAATCCGTTTTTCTACATGAATTCCGACACCCTTTGGATCGAGGGGGTGAGGTCTAATCTGCAACGGCTCGGCGAGGCTTTCGACCCGGCGCGGATGGACGCGCTGCTTTTGCTTGCGCCGACGGCGACCAGCATCGGCTACGACGAACGCGGCGATTTCGCCATGGGCGCCGACGGCCGCATCCGCCGCCGTGCCGAGGGCGAGGTCGTGCCCTTCGCTTATGCAAGCGCGGCTGTGTTCTCCCCGGCATTATTCTCCGGCGCGCCGCAAGGCGCTTTTTCGCTGATGGTACTGTTCGAGCGCGCAATTGAACAAGGACGGCTTCATGGCCTGCGGCTCGAAGGCGTCTGGATGCATGTGGGCACGCCTGAGGCCATTGCCGACGCGGAAGCGGCACTGCTGGCCAGCGCGGCGTGATGCTGCGACTCCCTCTCCCCGCGCGCGGGAAGAGGCGATCCGTGTATGATTCAGCATGCCGAATCCTTCACCCCGCGTTTTCACCATTCCCGCTTCGGCGCCCTTCCTGCCGACGCTGATCGCGGCGCTGGTCGAAGGCCGGCTGGTGCCGGGCTTTGCCGGCGATCCGCTCACGCTGTCATCGGCCACGCTCTATCTGCCGACGCGGCGCGCCTGCCGTCTCGCTCGCGATGTTTTCCTGGATGTGTTGAAAACCGACGCGGCGATCCTGCCGCGCATCGTGCCCATTGGCGATGTAGACGAGGACGAGATCGCCTTCGCAGAGGCGGCAACCGGCGATCTCGCGGCTGCCGCGTTGGGTTTGCCGGAGGCGCTGGGCGGGCTCGAACGCCGGCTGCTGTTGGCGGAATTGGTATTGAAATGGGCGCGGGCGATTTCGGACGCGGATAAAGGTCACGCTCCGCTCGTCGCCAATAACCCAGCGGCGGCGCTGGCGCTAGCCGACGACCTCGCCCGCCTGATGGATGACATGACCACGCGACAGGTGTCGTTCGAAAAGCTCGATGGTCTGGTTCCGCGTGATGTGGATGATTATTGGCAGCTCACGCTGCGGTTCCTCAAGATCGCCCGGGAGACTTGGCCTGCTATCCTTGCGGAGCGCGGGAAGATCGAGCCGGCAGCGCGGCGCGATCTGCTGATAGCAGCAGAAGCGGCGCGGCTGGAACAAACCGAAGGCCCCGTGATCGCCGCCGGCTCGACCGGCTCCATGCCGGCCACGGCAAAGCTGCTCGCCACCATCGCCAAGCTGCCGCATGGCGCGGTGGTGCTGCCCGGGCTCGACACCGATCTCGATGAGCCTTCATGGGACCTAATCGGCGGCAGCGCGGAGCAGGATCTCCCGCCCGCCGCGGGACATCCGCAATTCGCCATGCACGGGTTGTTGCAGCGCATGGGCATCCGCCGCGAGCAAGTAGGGGCGCTGATCGAACCAGCGGCGCATGGCCGCGAATTATTCACCTCCGAGGCGCTGCGCCCCGCCGCCACGACCGATCTCTGGCGCGAAAAGCTTGCCGCCCCGGATTTCAGCACCCACGCCGAGCGCGCACTTGGTTCGCTCTCGGTGGTGGAAGCTGCCAATGCCGAAGAGGAGGCGCTCGCCATCGCGGTCGCCTTGCGCGAGGCGGTGGAAACGCCGGAGATGACGGCGGCGCTGATCACGCCGGACCGCGGCTTGGCGCGACGCGTGCTGGCAGCACTCGCGCGCTGGAATGTGCCGGTCGACGATTCCGGCGGCGATGCGCTGCCCGACACGCCGGCGGGCGTGTTTGCGCGGCTTGCCGCCGACGCCGCCCTGGGCGGTCTTGCGCCGGTGACGCTGCTCGCTTTGCTCAAGCATCCGCTGCTGCGGCTCGGCGCCCGCGAAGGCGAACATCGCGAGGCGGCCGCGGTGCTGGAACAGGCGATCCTGCGCGGCCCGCGTCCGAGCGCGGGCACATCCGGGCTTGCCCGTGCACTCGCGAATTTCCGCGAGCAACGCGATACGCTGTATCGCGGCGATCCGCGCCGGCAGCTTGCGGATGCGCAGCTCGACGCTGCGTCGATTCTTGTCGACCGGCTCGCGGCGGCGCTGGCGCCGTTGGAAAAGCTGCCGCCAAACTCGATCTTTTTTGCTGAGATCACTGCCCGTCACCGCGATGTCGTGCGCGCGCTTGGCGGCGATGCCGAAAATAACATCGACGCTTTCGCCGGCACCGCGGGCACGGCACTAGGTACCGTTTTCGAAGAGATTGCCACTAGTCTTCCGGCGGCCGGTTTTTCCATTGGGCTCGGCGACTATCCGGATCTCTTTCGCGGTGCGATCGCCGACCGCGTAGTGCGGCGGCCGAAATTGCCGGGCGTGCGCATCCGCATCTACGGCCCGCTGGAAGCGCGCCTGCAAAGTATCGACCGCGTGGTGCTGGGCGGGCTGGTCGAAGGAACCTGGCCGCCGGAAACGCGCAGCGACCCATGGCTCAACCGGCCCATGCGCCATGACCTCGACCTGGATTTGCCGGAGCGCCGCATCGGCCTCTCCGCCCACGATTTCGTCCAGGCGGTAGGCGGCAAAGAAGTGATCTTGACCCGCGCCGCCAAGCTCGCCGGCGCGCCTACGGTGGCGTCGCGTTTTGTCCAGCGACTTGCGGCAGTGGCAGGAAGAGCCGGGTGGGAGGAGGCGCTTGAGCGCGGAGCGCGCTATCTGACGCTGGCGCGCGTAGTGGATGCCCCGGTACAGATTGCGCGCATCCCGCGGCCGGAACCGAAACCGCCGCTGGAAGCGCGGCCGACCTTGCTGTCCGTCACCGAGATTGAGCATTGGCTGCGCGATCCCTACACCATCTATGCCAAGCACGTGCTGCGGTTAGCGCCGCTCGAAGCTGTCGATACGCCGCCCGGCGCCGCCGATCGCGGCACCGTTATCCACGCGGCGCTCGGAGAGTTCACGCAAAATTTCGCGGGCGGGCTTCCTACCGACCCAGCGAGCGAACTGATCAAGCTCGGGCGCAAGCATTTCGCCGCGCTCGACGCTTACCCCGAAGCGCGTGCCTTCTGGTGGCCGCGGTTTGAGCGCATCGCCCGCTGGTTCGCCGAGTGGGAGACGGAGCGGCGCCAACACATCGCCGCCTTGCATGCGGAAATACGCGGCGAGATAAGAATTCCCGTCGGCAAGCGCGTGTTTCGCCTCTCGGCGCGCGCGGACCGGATTGAACGTCTGACGGACGGGCGCTATGCGGTCCTCGACTACAAGACCGGCGCCGCGCGCACGGAAAAGCAGGTTCGCACTGGGTTAGCGCCGCAGCTCACATTAGAAGCAGCGATTCTGCGCGGCGGTGGTTTTGCGGGCGTCCCGAACGGAGCTTCGGTCGCCGAACTCGTCTATGTGGCTTTGCGCGGCGTCAACCCACCGGGCGAAGCCTGCCGCATCGATTTCAAAGACGGCAGCGCGCCCGACATTCACGCCGACCGCGCGCTGACGCGGCTTACCGAAATCGCAATCCGCTTCGAGCACGAGGACACGCCCTACCGCTCGCTCGTGCACCCGATGTGGAAGGTGCACTACGGCGATTACGATCATCTCGCTCGGGTGAAAGAATGGTCCGCCACCGGCGGCCTCTCCGATGAGGGAGGTGGGGAATGACAACGCGCACCATCCCCGATCATGTGCGCGCGTTGCAGATCGCGGCGTCCGATCCGGACACCTCGGCATGGATCGCGGCAAACGCCGGATCGGGCAAGACCCATGTGCTGGCGCAACGCGTGGTGCGCTTGCTGCTCGACGGAGTCGATCCGGCAAAAATCCTCTGCATCACCTTCACCAAAGCCGCCGCCGCCAACATGGCCAACCGCGTCTTCGGCATGCTCGCTGACTGGACGACGCTTAACGACAAAGAACTCGACAAGGCCGTCGCCGAGATCACTGGCAAGAAGCCCGATGCAGAGCGGCGCGCGCACGCGCGGCGGCTGTTCGCACTCGCGCTGGAAACGCCGGGCGGGCTGAAGGTACAGACTATCCACGCCTTCTGCACCCGGCTGCTGCATCAGTTCCCGTTCGAGGCCAACGTCGCCGCCCGCTTTAGCGTTCTCGACGAGAGCGCCAACGCGCAGCTTCTCGACCGGCTCACGCTCGATGTTTTGCTCGCCGCCGCCGCTGTACCTGATGGCCCGCTTGGCCGCGCGCTGGCGAAGGCAATCACCACAGCCGCCGATCAGACCTTCAAGGAGGCCGTGAGCGACGCGATCCGCCAGCGCGACTTAGTGACGGCCTGGATCGAACGGACGGGAAGCGTGGAAGCAGCCATCGCCGAACTGTCGGAGAGCCTTGGCATCTCCCCCGCCGAAACGAGCGAGACAATCGAAGCGGAGTTCTTCGACGCCACGCTCATCGATCCGGATGAATGGCCGGAGGTGGCTACCGCGTTAACCGCGGGAAGCAAGAACGATCACAAACAAGTGGAACGGATTGTCGCCGTCCAGGCAGCGCCTGAAGTCACGCGGCTTGATGCCTATCTCTCGATTTTCTGCACGGCGGAACTGGAGCCGCGCAAGAACATCGTCACCAAAGCCATTGAGGCCGCGCATTCGCAACTATTTCAGCGCCTGCTTGCCGAACAGGAACGGGTCTGCGCGCTGCTGACAAAGCGGCGCGCGGTCATCGCGCGTGATCGCACGGGATCACTATTGACCATCGCCGACGCGGTGCTCTCCCGCTACCGGGCAGAGAAGGATCGTCGCGGCCTCCTCAACTATGACGACCTGATCGATCATACGTTGGCTTTGTTCGAGAATGTTTCGGCGACCTGGGTGCTCTACAAGCTCGATCTCGGCATCGATCATGTGCTGATCGACGAAGCCCAGGACACCAGCCCCAAGCAATGGGAGATCATCCGCAAGATTGTCGCTGAATTTGCCGCGGGGGCCGGCGCGCGCAGCATCAAGCGCACAGTCTTCGCGGTCGGCGACGATAAGCAGTCGATCTTTTCCTTCCAGGGCGCCGCGCCGCAGCAATTCGCGGAGATGAAGGTTCAGTTTCGCAACCGTTTTAGCGCGGCTGAACTCGGCTGGAAGGAGCTTCGCTTCGAAAGCTCGTTCCGTTCCGGCGCCGCCGTGCTCGGCGCTGTCGACGATGTCTTCGCGCGTCCTGAAGTCTATGCCGGGCTTTCCGCCGACCCGGTGCAAACCGTGCACCAATCGCTGCCGGACGCCGCCCCCGGCGCTGTCGAGATCTGGCCGCTGTTCAAGCCCGATCAGGCGCGGGAGATCGAAGGCTGGGACGCCCCCTTCGACGAGATAACGGAAATCAGCCCGCAGGTGCGGCTGGCAGCCAAGATCGCCAAGACAATCGGCATCTGGACGCAACGCAGCCGGAAACCGGGCGATGTTCTTATCCTGGTGCGCCAGCGCGGGGCACTGTTCGAAGCGATCATCCGCGCCTTGAAGAATGCCGGTATTCCAGTCGCGGGCGCGGACCGGCTGGTGCTTACGGACCATATCGCGATCATGGATCTCATGGTGCTGGCGGACGCGTTGCTGCTGCCCGGCGACGATCTGGCGCTGGCGACGGTGTTGCGCAGCCCGCTATTCGGCTTTTCCGACGAGCAATTGTTTCGCATCGCCTGGGATCGTAAAATGTCCCTGCGCGCGGCGCTGACGGCAAAAGCCGGCGACGAGCCGGTGTTTGCCGAAGCCGCCGCGCGGCTCAACCGCTTTACCCGGGCGGCGGGCCACGAAACGCCGTTTTCGTTTTATGCGCGGCTGCTCGGCGCGGAAGGCGGGCGCAAGCAATTCCTCGCGCGGCTGGGCCACGAAGCCACGGACGCGCTCGACGAATTCCTCAACCTCGCGCTCGACTACGAAAGCCGCGAGACGCCATCGCTGCAGGGTTTCGTCGCCTGGCTACGCGGCGCCAAAACTGAAGTGAAACGCGACATGGAGATCACTCGCGACGAGGCGCGGGTGATGACCGTTCATGGCGCCAAGGGATTGGAAGCGCCGATCGTAATCCTTGCGGACACCACGACGCGCCCCACGGGGCCGCGCGATCCGCGCCTGTTGCCGCTACCAGCGGCCAAGGCGGCACCCGGTACGCCAGATCGGCTGGTCTGGGCCGGGGGCAAGGCTGCCGATGTCGGGCCTATGTCGGAGGCGCGCGAGCGGGCGCAGCGCGCCGCGCGAGACGAATATCGGCGCCTGCTCTATGTGGCGATGACGCGCGCGGCCGAACGGCTAATCATCTGTGGCACCGAGGGCGTCAACAAGAAGCCCGAGGGCTGCTGGTACGATCTCGTGTTTGATGCACTGTCGCCAGTCGCGACCGAGGAACCGGCCGATGACGGGGACGGTACGGTGTGGCGCTACCAGAAATCCGTGCCAGATGCGGAGAGACCGGCTCTGCCCCCCATGCCGTCAGCTTCTCCCATCATCTTGCCGGATTGGCTGCTGCGGGACGCCCCACGCGAGATGCCGCAGTCGATCATGATTTCTCCTTCCAGCGCTTATGACGAACAAAGGACGGAACATCCTCTCCCAGAAGGTGGAAAGACCGAACGCAGTTCGGCTCTCGCTCGCGGGCGGCTGGTGCACCGGCTGATGCAATCGCTGCCCGATATCGCATCCGAGAGGCGCATGAACGCGGCGACAGATTATCTCGCGCGCGCGGCTAAGGATTTCGCCATGGAGGAACGTGAAGTCATCGCCAAGCAAGTGCTTGCCCTGTTCGAAAATCCACGCTTCGCCGCGTTGTTCGCACCGGGAAGCCGCGCCGAGGTGCCGATCGTGGGGCGGCTCCACCGCGAGGGCAAGTCAGCCCTGATCGTCTCCGGCCAAATCGACCGCCTCGTCGTCGCCGACAAAGACGTGCTGATCGCCGACTATAAGACGAATCGTTCCGCCCCGCAGAAACCGCCGGAGGCTTATGTGAGGCAGATCGCGCTCTATCGCGCCGTGCTCTCGCGGCTCTATCCCGGCAAGACCGTCCGGGCCGCGCTGGTATGGACGGAAGTGCCTGACATTATGGAAATTTCCGGCTCTGCTCTGGACGCAAGCCTCGCAAACCTGATCTCCTCCGAGACGCCTTGACGGTCCTGTCCGGCATTCTTACGTTCGATTTCCCATCGCGGTGCCAGATTCGACCGCCAACGAGGTGTTCCACATGGCCGTTAGCAAAGTATCCGATTCGACTTTCGAAACCGACGTGTTGAAGGCCACCGGACCGGTTGTGGTGGATTTCTGGGCGGAATGGTGCGGCCCTTGCCGCCAGATCGCTCCGGCGCTCGAGGAGATTTCGGGCACGCTCGGCAGCAAGGTGAAGATCGTCAAGCTCAACGTCGACGAGAACCCGGCGACTGCGGCGAAATACGGGATCATGTCGATCCCCACCTTGATGCTGTTCAAGAACGGCGAACTCGCCTCGCGCCAAGTCGGCGCCGCGCCGAAGGCAAAGCTAGAGCAGTGGATCACCGCCGCGGTGTGATCCACCTAAATTTTTCTTCGAGCGGCCGGCTAAAAAGCCGGCCGTTTGCGTTTATGACTCATGCCGCTTGCGTTGCACCCACCGTTTTCGCCCATGGAGGCCTTGTCGGTGGACAAGGTTCCCACCGGCGAAGAATGGCAATACGAGCCGAAATGGGATGGCTTCCGCTGCCTGGTCTTTCGCGACGGCAACAAAGTCGAGCTGCAATCCAAATCCGGTCAGACGCTGACCCGCTATTTCCCCGAACTGGTCGAGGCGGCGCGCACGCTCAAAGCCAAGGCCTTCGTCCTCGATGGTGAGATTGTCATACCGAGCGACGGCGCCTTTTCCTTCGACGAGCTCTTGCAGCGCATTCATCCCGCCGCTAGCCGCGTTGCAAAGCTATCGAAAGAGACGCCGGCACTGTTCATCGTTTTCGATCTGTTGGCCGACGTCAATGGAAAGCCACTTACGGGGCTTACGCTGGCGGAGCGGCGCCAACGGCTGGAGAAGTTCGCGGCAAAGTATTTCTCCGAACAGATTCGTTTGTCGCCCGCGACGACGCGGCTGAGCGACGCCAGCAAATGGCTGAAGAGCGTCGGTGCCACACTCGACGGCATTATCGCCAAACGGCGGGATTTCGAATACCGCTCCGGCGACCGCAGCGGCATGCAGAAGATCAAGAACTACCGCAGCGCCGATTGCGTGGTCGGCGGCTTCCGCTACA